>CAIKNA010000135.1 GCA_903828645.1 uncultured Bacteroidales bacterium | reverse complement strand
TACCCGATAAGAACTGCAACCGGCGAAGTTAAATGGGTTTGGGAACGGTGCCGCGGCATATATAGCGATGAGGGAGATATTCTTTATCTTGAAGGTTATATCGAAGATATTTCTGCCCGCAGAACGGCTGAGGAGGCACTGAAAAAACTGAACAATGAACTTGAGCAACGTGTGTTGGAACGCACGGTTCAGCTGGAAACCTCAAACCAGTACCTTGAGGCCTCAAACAAGGAACTGGAGGCATTTTCCTATTCTGTTTCTCACGATTTGCGGGCCCCGCTCAGGGCCATTGATGGTTTTACACGAATCCTTTATGAGGATTATCTTCCACTCTTTGATTCAGAGGGAAAGCGGGTTTGTTCGGTGATACAGGAAAATGCCATAAGGATGGGGCAACTTATCGATGACCTCCTGGCATTGTCACGGTTAAACCGGGCCGACATGCACCTTACCCTGATAAACATGGAGAATCTTGCAAAAATAGTCTATCAGGAAATCTCTACCGATGAAGATAAGCGGAGAACTGAATTTAAAATTACCCATGTCCATGCAGCCTATGGCGACCAGATACTGGTGCGTCAGGTAATGGTAAATCTGATCAGTAATGCTATCAAATTCTCCTCCCAGCGTGACCTGTCTGAAATCACATTTTCGTCTTACATACAGCAGGATATGATTGTATATAGCCTAAGCGACAATGGAGCCGGCTTCGACATGAAATATGCCGATAAACTTTTCGGGGCGTTTCAACGGCTTCATAGTGTGAAAGAGTTTGACGGTACCGGGATCGGGCTTGCCATTGTTCAGCGAATCATTCACAGGCACGGGGGAAAAGTGTGGGCTGCCGGGGAGGTAGATAAAGGTGCGTCGTTTTCTTTTTCACTACCTTTGAAAATTGAAAAAAAGATTGAATTCCAGAAATAACTGATGAATAATATTAATCAAATGAAATCTTTTACTCCTGTTGATATCCTGATTGTCGAGGATAACCCCAATGATGCAGAGCTGGCCATTAGAGCGTTGAAGAAAAGCAATCTGGCAAATCATATTTTTGTGACCGAAAACGGGGAAGAGGCGCTCGATTTTATTTTCAGCCGGGGAGAATTTGCCGAACGCGACAAGTCCAAGGCTCTGAAGGTTATTTTTCTGGATCTTAAACTGCCAAAAGTAAGCGGTCTGGAGGTCCTTAAAGTTTTAAAATCCCATGAATCAACAAAAATGCTCCCCGTGGTGATCATCACCTCCTCAAAGGAGGATCCTGATATCCAGGAAGCCTATGCGCTGGGGGCGAACAGTTATGTGGTAAAACCCGTCGATTTTGATTCATTCATCCATGCCATAAGTTCCACTGGCTTGTATTGGCTGCTGATCAATGTTCCGCCAAAGGTGAATGGATAGCCTTACACCAACCCTGCCCTTTCAGCATGATGGGTCAGGGGGAGTGATCTGAATTAACATATAAGTAGTAGACGCAATTAAACATGCCTGACAATAAAGTATTACAAATCACTGACGATGTAAGTTGGGTAGGGGTTCTTGATCATGACATCGTGACCTTTGACGTGGTGATGGAGACAAAACACGGAACCTCCTACAACTCCTATTTCATCAATGCCGAAAAAAAAACGGTAGTGGAAACGGTGAAGGAGAAATTCTGGGATACCTATCTTGCGAAACTTCAATTGGTCGTGAACCCGGCCGGGATCGAATATATTGTTGTGAATCACACGGAACCGGACCATTCGGGTTGCCTTTCGCGTTTGCTGGAGCTGGCCCCCCGCGCACAAGTGGTCGGCAGTGGCAATGCGATCCGCTACCTCAGGGACCTGCTTGGTTTTGAATTCCCCCATCTCATCGTAAAGGATGGCCAGACGCTTGATCTTGGAAACAAGACCCTGCAGTTCGTGGCTGCTGCGAACCTTCACTGGCCCGATTCCATCATGACCTACCTGCGGGAGGATAAATTGCTGTTTACCTGCGATATCTTCGGTGAACACTACTGCAATGAAGGAGTATTCGACGACATGGTCGGCAATTTTGATGATGCGTTCCGCTACTATTATGATGTGATCATGAAGCCTTACAGCAAATTCATGCTGCAGGCCATTGAAAGGATCAGGCCGCTTGACATTGAGGCCATTCTGCCCGGTCATGGCGCCATTTTAAGGAAGAACTGGAAGAAATACGTGGACCTTTCTGAGCAGTATGCGCGTGCTGCACTCAACGGACAGAAACCAAACCGTATCTTCCTGGGATATGTTTCGGCATACCATAATACAGGGATCATCGCGGGAATGATTGCGCAGGGGATCCGCGAAGCCGGCGATTTTGAGGTCGACCTTTGTGATATTGAAAAGATGGACCTGGCAATTATTGAACAAAAAATAAGCGAGGCATCGGCAATTATCCTGGGATGCCCGACCTTCAGTCAGAACATCCTCATGCCGATCTACCAGGTGTTTGCCCTGGTCAACCCGATCCGTGACCGGAATAAACTGTCCGCAGCATTCGGATCATATGGATGGAGCGGCGAAGGAGCCAGGATCATGACCTCTGCCATGAGCAACCTTAAACTGAGGGTAATGGACGATGGGTTGATGGTCAAATTCACACCACACAGTGAAGTGCAGGAGAAATGCATCGAATATGGCAGGAAATTTGGCAGGCAGATGACGGCGTGCCAGTGATTAAACCCTGACGGGATTGACAATAATTTTACAATTTTGCGTTAATATTTTTTATCAAGCACCTGACTCTTGCTGAACCTCAACAGATATTCCTTCTTATTCGGACTGATATTCCTGGCCGCTGCGGCAGGATTGCAATCCTGTTTGCCGGAGCACAAAGTCGCCCTCACCTTTATCCAGTCGCCGCACATGATCAACCTGCTGGTGAACCCGCCCGAACTTGTATATAAATATAACCACAAGGGAGAAGCAGTCGACGGGTTTGATACGCTCTCGGCGCACGAGCAGGATTCAGCCTTATGGATTCACAGCAAGTACATGCAGTTTATCAATGACAGTGTACTTCTTGAATCTTACATGAACAGTTTCATGGATGAATTACGCCAGCTTGGATTTAACATATACCTGAACAGCGAAATCGATTCATTTATGACCGGGAAGCCTCAGTCGTATATACTGGATATTGCCCAGATGCAACTGGATGAATATTTTTATCCGCTCCAGGATGAAGATTCATTCCTGGATACGGTTTACTATAAAAAATTCAACCTGAATGCCATAGACTACAGCTGCTGGTTCACCCTTGGCAAAGCCGGCGCAGAAAAAGGGAGGAAGACATTGCTGTACACCTCAAATACGGCCTATGATACCTTTGACGGCCGCTTCTTCAACGATCCCTTCACCGGAACGGTTCGCTATAAATATACCATTGACACGCTTCAAACCAGGGACGTGAATGAAATGGCGACCTACCTGGGGAAAAAACATGCGGGTTACCTCTATGACTTCTTTTTGAATCATTACATTGCAAGGCATATGCCTGAAGGAGTGAAACCGGAAGGTTATTACCACTTCGACCGAATCCGGAAAAGCCTTGTACCTGCCAATGAGGACCGTTTTGAGGTGCTCGGAACAAAATGAACCGTGACACATGAAGAAAACCGTGACACGTCACGAAACTCTTTACATGTCACGCGTCACCCGTCACGCGTCACGATCATCCACCCTCAGCCTGTATCCTACAGCCGGTTCCGTAATCAGGATTGCCGGGATGGAAGGGTTTTGTTCGATTTTTTTCCTGAGTTGCGCGATATGAACCCGGAGAACCTGGGCATTGTCGGCGTATGGATTTCCCCAAACCTCCCTGCAGATATGCGAATGCGTGAGTACCTTGCCGCTGTTGCGCATGAACAGAGCCAGCAGGGTGTACTCCGTTGCGGTAAGTTTAACCTCTTCGCCTTTTACTTTAACGATTCGTGCATTCAGATCTATCCATAAGGGACCTGTGGCAAGAACCGGTGACTCTCCAGTTTTCAGGGAATGACGCACGGCAACCCGGATGCGGGCCAGTAACTCGCCGGTGTTGAAGGGTTTGGTAACGTAGTCATCTGCCCCATGATCCAGTGCTTCTATCTTTACCCCTGGATCGCTCTGCACCGTGAGGACAATCACAGGAACCGATGACCACTGACGCAGTTGCCTGAGCGTGGCAAGCCCGTCCTGGTCCGGCAGACCGAGGTCGAGCAACACAACATCAGGCTGGTTCATGGAAACTTCCAGCAATCCGGCCTGGCTGTTCTCAGCCTCCAGCACTTTGAACTGATTTGCCTCGAGGGTGATCTTTAAAAGCCTGCGGATCTGGGGTTCATCATCGATGATCAGTATTTTTTGTTTGTTCCGGTTCGTTTCCATGGTCAGTTCTAAGTTGTCAGGTGAGATTCCCGGGTGCCTGATCCTGGGCTGTATCGTTAATTGCCGTTTCTGCCGGGAATTCAAGGGTGATGGCAAGCCCGCCACCAGCCTGGTTCGATGCCCTGATGGTGCCATGATGCGCTTCGGTGATGGCCCTTGTGATCGTCAGCCCAAGGCCCGTGCCACCGCTGCGGGATCCCGGTACCCTGTAAAATTTGTCGAAAAGTTTCACCAGTGTCGGCCCTGGAACTCCCGGCCCCTTGTCGGCCAGCGTGATGGCTATCCTGGCCGGCGGAAGAGAGCTGATGGTGATTGTGATCGGTGTTCCTGCGGGTGTATATACTGCAGCATTGTGGATCACATTGACAATCGCCTGGACCAGGAGGCTGATATCTCCCCTGACCGGGAGGATTTCGCCCGTCACAACCACTTCCGGGGGGTGTTCCTTCAGTTCAGGTTCAAGGATATGCAGGGCCATCCCCACCAGGTCTTCCGGATCGCAAAGGCGAAGGTTCAGTTTCATACGCCCCGATTCGATCCGCGACATGTCGAGAATATTCTCAACCAGGAAATTGAGGCGCTTGGCGGCAGATTCAAGTTCTCCGGTGATCTGCCGGCGGGCTTCAGGCAGTTCCGACGTAAGCGGGTCCTGCAGGTTGGATACTGCGGCGGAAATGATCGCAATAGGGGTGCGCAGTTCGTGGGAAACACTGTTGAGGATGGTGCCGAACAATTTATCGGATTCCAGCGAAATCTCCCTCACCTTGGCAAGATCGACACTGATCTCACGTTCGAGGGCGGAGGTGACCTGCGCGATGAAACTGCGCACAAGCGACAGGGTTTCATCATTTGGTGGGCGCTCATCCTTGAAACAGATCCCGATCACACCAAAAATACCGCGCGGATCCTTTAACGAATAGAAGCCTGACGACAATTCACCGGGCTCTGCAAACCGCCGGGCAGCAAGCACGAAGGTATCATCCCCGAAAAGCATCGCATTCCCGAAAGCCCTGCGGGCAAGATTATTCCCGTCGATTTCTTTCAGAAAGATCACGATATCAGCATCGAAGTGATGCTGAAAGCTTTCCCGGGTCCGCCGCACTACATCTTTGATGGAGGTGGCATTGTTCAGTGATTCAAGGACCGTATTCAGGGCCCGCAACCGCTCCCGGCTGCGCAGAAGATCCTGCTGGCTTTTCCGGATGCGCGTGATAAGGGTGGCGCCCACCAGGGCGACCATCAGGTTGGCTATGAGGGAAATGACATCATGCGCCCGGTGGATGTGAAAAGTGAAAACAGGAGGAATAAAGAAATAGTTCCATACCACTGAAGAGACCAGTGCCGCGAAAAAAACCGCTCCCCGTCCCAGGATGAGCGAAAGAAGGGAGATCACCACCAGGAATATGAGCCCGACAGCCTGGTACCCGATCAGGGATGCTGCCGGAAAACAGGCAGC
>CAIKNA010000134.1 GCA_903828645.1 uncultured Bacteroidales bacterium | reverse complement strand
TGCCCGATCTCCACGACTGGGTGATTACCGCCGATTATAACTGCGACGGGAAGATGGACATTTTCACCTATGGCGACGGCGGGGTGCGTGTTTTTGAAAATATTTCGGACACCTCCCTGAAATTCAAACTGGTTACAGGCCTGCTGGAGTCATTCTATTATACCGGCAAGGTGGGTATTCTTGTTACAAGCGTTGACTACCCGGCCCTGGCAGACATCGACAACGACGGGGACCTTGACCTGCTTACCTTTTTTGGCCTGGGCTCGTATATTGAATATCATAAGAACCTGTCGATGGAAAAGTATGGGAAATGCGACAGCCTCGATTTCAAGCTTGCAGATCATTGCTGGGGAAAGTTTAAAGAGAGCGAAGGAGGGAACAGGATTACGCTGGATTCGCCTTGCCAGTTTGATGGAAATGATTTACGATTTACGAATTACGATTTACGATTGGCGGATACTGAAGCCGGTTCCCAAAATCTGAAATCCGAAATCCGAAATCTGAAATGTGAAATCGTAAATCTAAAATCGTCAATCGTAAATCGTCAATCGTCAATCGTAAATCTAAAATCGAGACACACCGGCTCCACCCTGGTGGCCGCCGACCTCAACAACGACGGGTTGAAGGACCTGATTCTCGGGGATGTCGATTACCCCGGGCTGGTTGGCCTCTTCAATGGAGGAACGCACGATTCCGCCTTCATGGTGGCACAGGATTCCACCTATCCTTCCTATTCAACACCCGTCCGCATCTTTTCATTTCCTGCAGTTTCATACCTCGATATCGACAACGACGGGCTCAGCGACCTGCTCATCTCCCCCTTTGATCCGGCCCTTTTTACCGCCGACAATTACAATTGTGTGCAGTTTTATAAAAACACAGGAACGAACACCCTTCCCCATTTTGAATTACAGCCATCCCATCCCATTCGTGATGAAATAATGGATTTCGGATCGGCCTCGCACCCGGTGCTTTATGATTTCGACGGCGACGGCCTCCCGGATCTTTTTGTCGGGAATGATGGAATTTACGACTCTTCCAATTACAATAGCGGTCTCCTGCACTCATTTTACACCTCGAAAATTGCCTATTTCAGGAATACAGGCACGGCATCAGCCCCGGTTTTCACCTTTGTGACAAGCGACCTGGCAGGAATTTCAGCACTTGGGTTGCGAGGCGCTTACCCGGCATTCGGTGACCTGAACGGGGATGGCCGCACCGACCTGCTCATCGGAACCAGTGACGGCACCCTGACCCTTTTTATAAACTCCGGGAGCAATGCGGGGATCCCTTCATTTGAAACACCCGTCCAACACTGGCAGTCGATCGATGTGGGTGATTACAGCGCCCCGCAACTGTTCGACCTGGATAAAGACAACCTTCCCGACCTGGTGATCGGGGAGCAAAACGGGAACCTGGCCTACTATAAAAACACCGGGACTGCTGCAAATCCCCTCTTTTCATTTGTAACCGACAGCCTGGGAAAGGTGAATGTGACAAATTACAACCTTTCGTACAACGGGTTCAGCACGCCCTGTTTTTCAAGGCAAACCGACGGAACTACTTTCCTGCTTTGCGGTTCAGACGAAGGACGCATCCATTATTTTACAAACATTGACCACAACCTGGCCGGGAAATTCACCGATTCCGGCGGATTGTACAACTGGCTCTCCTCCACCCCTGCAGACACCCTTTTCGGTTGGCAGACTTCCCCTGCCATCGGCCGCCTCACCGATCCCGGTTCTTTTGACCTGGTCACGGGAAACTTTTCGGGAGGCCTGAACTACATCACAAAACGATCGCCGGCGCAAATCTTTCCCGGGATCCGCGAAATAACCAGGGGACAACCTGGGTTGTTGAAAGTCTATCCCAACCCTGCAGACAGGATCGTAACAATCCAGCAGATGGAAGGAAGCCGGCGGTACGAGCCTGGCAGTATTGAAAATTTATACGGTCAGAATGTCCTTGATTTTCCCTTCAACGGCTTGAAGACCCTCCCTGTTTCTGCGCTTCCCAATGGAATCTACGTGATACGAATTGGTGCCTATACCTCCAAATTGATCATTTCCCATCCGTGATGCTGCACTGACTTCGTGCATCCTTCCTCGCCTTTGTGGTTTTATTATTCTAATGAAAATCATGCTGTCAGCCTCTAAGGAAGCACTTATCTAATACATCATGAGTAAAGTTACTGTTATAATTGTGATCGATCACTTAAATTATTCCTGAATTCGGGCTGATTCTGTGATTTAATGAAATATTTTTATATTTTTGCTATGAGGTTCTTTTGATTTCACCCATTAAATCCGCTCATCGTAACCCTTTTCACCTAAAGTCAACAACCTTTATCAGGAACCAACCCTTTTCTATTGTCCATCGGGGAGGTATTCGCAAACCCGGTTTAACCAGGAATAATACCAGAAGACATGAATACACTTTTTCTGCAGGTAAAGAACTTTTTCAAAGAACCCCGTTACAAACAAATGCGGGAGGTTTTCTGGTTTGTGGTGATCACCCTCGCCATTCATTATTCCTACCGGTTCTGGGCCAATACGTTAAATTACTGGCCCATCCAGGCCTGGATGAATGAACTTCAGCAAACGATGGCCGGTTGGATCTTCACCCAGAGCACCTGGCTCGACCAGCATGTACTCCATATTTCTTACCAGTCATCGGGTCAGATGATCCAGTTCGGCAACGGGAGCAGGATTGCAATCAACTCGAGCTGTGCCGGCGATAAACAGATCCTGCAGTTTCTTTTGTTGTTGCTGATCTATCCCGGTTCATGGAAACACAAATCCTGGTATATCCCCCTTGGAATGTTGGTCATCTATTGCACCAATTTGTTGAGGATTGTGCTCGTTTCAACAGTGGCAGTAAATATACCAAAATGGCTGGTGGTTGCTCACGATACCGTGCTGAGAGGCATGTTTTACGCGGTGATCTTCTTTTTATGGCTGATTTGGGTGCGGGTGATCAACTCAAAAGAAGTTAATCCTTGAGGTGATGATCGTATAGTTTGCGAACCAGAGCAACACAAGCCCAAGAATGAAAAGCACTTTCTGAAACAAGGACGAAAATATTTTATTATCCGTAGCCGGGACATGAAGATTCGGGGACCTCAGCAGGCGATCAGATGTCGGAATGAGGATATACCCGAAGATAAACAAAGATACCGGCCAGTATAAACTTTTAAAAGGCCAGGCAAAAAACAAAAGAATAAAAAACCCGTATATCAGGGGTTTGAACACGGTATTAATAACAAAAATTCTCCGGTGTTCACCTTTCTGGATAAAATCCTGGCTATAAGCCGCTCTTACGAAAAGCATCAGCCAAAAGTGGTTGAAAAAAAGCATAAACATAATAATTCCAACGGATATCATCCCCCTGGCAAGGAAATTGCCGTTGATCCACTGAAACGCGATGCCAAAACTATCGAAAAAGAAGGCCCCTGCAACAATTCCGCAAGGCAGTACATTCACCATCAGAAAAGCCATCCACGTTAACACAAGTCGTAATTTCCAATGGATCCCACTGATCCTTTTAAGCACACCCACCAGCCATAAGCCAATGGCAAAAAGAAGAACTGGCCCTGATCCGAAAACCAGGTAGACCTGTGCGTCAGACCAACCGGCATTGCTGTTTGATAAATAAATGATCGAAAAAAGACCGGGCTGAATAGGGTAGCCAATTATTCTTAAGAGAATTGCTGTTAAGAGAGTCAGGAAAAACTGGACCAGTAAGGCGGCAAAAACAAAAATGGTGGTGGAGTAAAGGCTCAGTTCAATAAGGGCATTAGATGACAGTGGACCTGTGGCCGGTCTAGGAAGCCGCTGTTCGTGTATCATATTTAGCTGAGTTCTTAGTCTGTTGTCATCTGATAAAATGATAATTCATCATTGCTCGAAATGGTCTAGTCCCAAAATAAAATATTGCACAATCCAATAGTTGGATTGTGCAATATTCAAATACTTGCAATTTGGTTTTGTCAGGCAACCTTTTCGGCCTTCTTCATTTGCCAGTAAAGGTAAACGCCATAGCACAAAGCCAAGGCCAGGAGAACATCTATCCCACTGCCAGTCGGGCAAGACAAGGTCGGTCCACCCTGACCAGCAGGGCTCCATGTACCTCCGTTATAACCAGGAGAAGGTTGGACAGGTTGTGATAAAGCGATAAAGACAGGACCGATAATAAGAACCACAATGGTTAGAATTTTTTTGATGCTATTTTTCATATGCTAGATTTTTAGTTGTGTTAACAGATATTCAATGTTATATTTTCTATTCGTCAAGATTTATATACACTTATTTAATATAAACCTTCTGTGAACACACACCATCACCCGCTCTTACAGTAACAACATAAAAACCCCTGTTCAAATTGGTATTAATACGTGTTATCAGATCGCTGCCTAGGTTCTGCTGCAATAACTGCCGTCCAAGCATATCACAAACGGTAATTGTTCCATTTATATTCTTAGATGTATTGTTCTGAACACAAATGGTATTCTCGAATGAATATACTCCAAAATCTGTTGTTGAAAGGGTATTGACACCAAATAAAACATCCTTAAAAGTGAGGATAAAGCGCCCAGGATCATCTCCCACTGTGGCAGTGAAGGTATAACTGGGAGTTGTTTTCAAATCAACAGCTATGTTAGTCTTAGTATCTCTCAGAATAATACCAGTATTGCTTGAAAATGTGTTTTCTGATGCTGTCAGCGTATAAGTACCTGATGGGCCTACATTCATATAAACAGGAACTGTAACAGTACCTGCAGATGGTTTCAATGAGTTTACAACAACATCAATATTCTCACTGGTTTTACAAAATATCTCTGAACGCTCATTGATGTTGATAAACATTTTCTTAAAATCAGCTCCATTATCATATCCCGTTGTACTATTCTGATTATTCATCAGAATAAGGACTTCATCGTTATATGTACCACCTGCCAAATCCAGACGAAATGAATTTTCATGAGAAGTTGTAACTGATTTTCCGATTTGATTTGCAGTTTGAAAATTCCTAGCTTGATTGCTAATTTTAATCGGGACAAAGGATTCATCTATTACATTAACAAAAAAGCCCTGACCACGTGGAATAATGTCAGTGGTTGAACTTGGCACCTTGTCACCTGTCGAAACATTATAATATCGATAAATACCACTGCCATTCGTAGTGCCATTATTGTCCCAATAGCACACCCATGGGTCGATTTTAGTAAAATTCCAAACCCATCCAATAATACTGCTGCCTGAATTAGCTGTAAATTTGAGTCCACTTGGGAATGGATTACCTACAAAATTCCATCCAAGTTCACCGCTTTGCATAGGTAATGAGATAAATTTTGTAGTACCAATTGGAGAAGCATAACTAGCATTATTAAATCCACCATAAATGTAATTAGTGGGAAGCAATGAAAAAACCTCATATCCTCTTCCGACTTCATCATTGAGGACAGTAACATCACAATCAGTGTAATTTCCCATTAAATCCCCCCAAGCACCATGACCTGTGATAGCAGGGTCTCCATTTGTAAATTTTCTAAAATAATTGCCATCAAAAGTACAGAGACAGTTGCTTTTACGACAGAGATTTAAGGCAGGTGGGGTTTTATAAGCATCATCGTTAAATACGGGCATTGATACTTCGTGCCATGTATTGACTAAAAGTGTATATTCCATCCATCCCACTATTACATCATCGGTATGATTTTGTTGAACCAATTCCGCATGAGCGGTTGCTCCAAGATAATTAACACCTGATTTAAGAAGTAATCCTGTTTCAAATTCACAGGGTGTATATAATGCAGGGTAAAAGTGTCCATCTACCCAAAATGCCTGTGTGTCTGGATCAAGCTCTGATTCCACAAGGACCCTGATCCCTGGTTCACAAATAATTTGCACCCTCTGAAGTGTAAAATTGCAATTCAATGTACAGCCGGGAGCAATGTCAATATCAGAAGTATGTGAAGGTTGACCAGTTGAAGATGTTATAAACATCAAAGCATGACCATCATTGCCTGTTCCTCCTCGTAAAGTCACAGAAGTATGCACATAATGGGCAGCGTTCTTTATAAAAATGTTATCAAGGGTCACACTTGGGACATTGTAACAATCAATCGAAATTCCAAGATCAAAAACTATGTTCTCGCCAACAGTTGGAACATGTGCACCTGTCCAGTTGCCCGCGTCTTGCCAATCCCCGGAAGCCCCTCCCTTCCATTTATTATCCGTCGCATAGGTAATCCCGACGATTACCATGCAGATTAAAATAGTAATTAGTTTTTTCATATTCATGTGGTTTTAAATTGATTTTCAGTTTGTAATTTGGTTGGTTTTTATATCGTGGGTTACGTTACAAATATATATCATTTTTTCAGGATTCCAAATTATTCTGTTGTTATTTTTGATTTTGGGATAAATTTTAATTAACTAATTTTGAACCTTTTACAAATTGTCACATCAATTTACACCCTGAAACTAAAAAGCAAATATACAAATAATCTTAGTACATGACAATTTTTCATCTATT
>CAIKNA010000133.1 GCA_903828645.1 uncultured Bacteroidales bacterium | reverse complement strand
TTGTATTTTTTTACAAGAGCGTCTACTGCTTCAACATCTGAAGTAAATTGCATGGTATTTCGTTTTAGTTTTTAATCCATTTGCGCTGGAACGGGCAACTGTGAAAATCGTCCATAATGGCAATGAAGGTCGAATTCAGTTTGACAACGATCCACGCGTCAATGATCTCCTGCTTTTTCTTTTCCAGAGCCAGTTGCTGGAGGCGGGCATAGTCCTCATCGAGATTTGCTTTGTGCGGGTTTGTCCGGGTTTTAAGAAAATATATCCGGTAGTCCTGTTTTCCCCGTTCATTGGTGAGCACCGGGGCCGAAACATCTCCCGTTTTAAGCTTGTCGACCACGAAAAAGATCTTGGCATCAATCTGGGAGGCTTCAAACCTGCTGTTTCCGCTAACCGGGTTAATCATCAGTCCGCCGCTGTTCCTGCCGGGGTCATCAGAATACCTCACCACTGCGGCATCATAGGTTATCTTTTTATTGATGATCAGGGAAGCGACACTGTCGAGGGTCACCCTGGCCTTGTTGAGGTTTACCGGTGAGACTTTGGGCTGCAGCAGTATGTGCCGTACATTGATGTAGTCGCCCCTGCGTTCGATCATTTGAATCAGGTGGTATCCGTCATCGGTTTCAACCACATCAGACACTTCACCGGGTTTCAGCCTGAAGGCAGCCGCTTCGAATTCGGGACGCATCTCACCCCGCTTGAACATCCCGAGTTCACCCCCCTGTTTTGACGAACCGGGATCTTCAGAGTAAAGCACGGCAAGAGTGCTGAAATCATCACCCTTTGCAACCCGTTCCTTGAAATTTTTAAGTTTATCCTTTGCGATCTGCTTCTCGGCATCCCCGATTAAGGGTTGCTTGACGATCACACCGATCTCAAACTCAGAACTGATGAGCGGAATGCTGTCTTTCGGTATTTTTTTGAAAAAGGTTTTCACCTCTGAAGGCGTGATCGTAGCATCCTTGGTGATTTTCTGTTGCTCCTGGTCGGTCAGCATCTGCTCCTTGATCACATCGCGCAGTTCGTTTTTTATCTCCAGCAACGATTTGCCAAAATGTTCCTCCAACCGGTCGGGGCTTCCCGCCTGTGAAATGAAATAACGCATCCGGTGATCCATCTCCACTTCAACCTGGGCGTCGGTGACTGCAATGCTGTCTACCTGTGCCTGATGCAGCAATAGCTTCTGAAAAAGCAAATTCTCGAAAATCTGGCATTTCAGTTTCGTGGCCGTGCCCTGAATGTTGCCCTGGCTTCGGATCTGAAAGTACTGGTTCTCGACATCCGATTTAAGGATCACATTGCCCCCAACGATGCCGATCACCCCGTCGATGATCGTGTCCTGCTGAACCTGTGCATGGAGGAACCCGGGTGTGCAAAACGCCAGCAAAAATAAAAACAGAACCACTCGAAGGATTTTCATAGGTATTGTTTTGGGTATTGTATCCCCTTAATATATCTCAAAAACATTTTTCTTTTGTGCTTTGGAAAACAGGTCGTCCTGCATCCGTTTAATAAGTTCAATCTTGCGTTTGTTCAGGATGATGTCACGGATCCGCTGTTTTTCGAAATTCAGCGGGGAAACACCCTCCTTGATTTTAAAATCCTTGAAACGAACCAGGTACACATACATCGAATCCTGATATTCAAGATCCCTGTGGTTTTTCAAAAAGTCTTCCTGGTTGTACGTTTTGATGGGAATCTGCTTTAACACATCATTGAACAGCAGCCAGTTTTCACTGTCAAGAAAATAATCCGAAGCGTTTTTTTCGCACAATTCGGCCAGTTTGTTTTTATCATCCGCGTCATCGGAGTTCAGCAATTTTTTAATCTGTTTTGAAGCCGCCGATTTCAAAGGCAGTTTCACATACTGCACCTGGACGATATTGTCTTTTAACAGGAAGTTTTGCTGGTTGGCATCATAATAATTTTGCGTTTCCTCATCTGTTACAAGGGTGTCCAGTTTTTGCCGCACAAGTTCATTTTCATAGGCATAGATCGTCAGCGAATTCTTATAGTTTTCCAGTTGCCTGGTAAAGTCCATCTGCGAACTGGTCAGGTTCTTTTCAGCCTGCTGGATAATAAGTCGCTGCCTCACCCAGCTGTCGATGAAACTCCGTGTAATGATCAGGCTGTCTTTGACCAATGTTCCGGGTGCTACTACCCCCTTCAACTCAGATTCATAAAGATAATCATCATAGACCCTGGCCAGCACCCTCTCGTTTTTTTTTTTGAAAAAGCCGGAGCAGGAAGTGGCGAAGATCAGCAGCAGGATGAGTGTCCGGTTCAATGGTTTCTATTTAATTTTTGCAAGCACATCCTTTTTAACCTCAACCGGGTACTTGATTCTCAGGGATGCAATCCACTCCTTTTCAAGGTAATTCTGATAATCGGCGGTGATGAGCCCCCTGGCTTCATTGAGTTCTTTGGTTTCCGGTTTCAACAGTTTACGAACATATACAAAAACCGTCGTGCCTTTGTTTACGATGTCATTGGAGAATCCGGGAACCCAGGGAATCGAATCGATTAGTTTATTGTCCTTACGGGAGAATTTACCGCTTTCAATTGCCAGCACCTGCAACGAATCGGTATTCACCTCCTTCAGCAGGTCGGCGTCGGATAATCCTGATTTGACGAAATTTTTAACTTTCTGGACCATTTTGACATTTTTCACCGTGTAAATGCTGGCATCAAGACGCGTTTCCCATTTATAGTTGTTCTTGTTTTTCTGATAGAATCCTTCCAGCCCCAAGGTATCTTTTACCGCTTTTGACCAGACTTTCTGATCGGTGAGATCAAAAAGGAGAATGCCATCCCTGTATTCACCCATCAGTGCCTTAAATTCAGGATATTTCTGTTCCAGTTGAGAATTTTCATATTTCATCAAACTTTCATCGAGGAATTCACGATACATTTTGTCCACATAGGCGCTGATGCTCTGTTTTTCCTGTTTACGCTGGGTGGAAGCCAGATAATCTGCAAAATCTTTCTGACGGAAGGTCATGTTGCCAATTTTAAAGATCATCCCGGTGAGATTACCTGCCAGCGAAGCTTTCCATTTAGCCAGGAAGATGCTGTCGGTAACGACCTTGTAAAAAGCCTGCACGGCTTCAGGGTTTTCAGTGACCCCGTATTCCTTTCTGATCCTGGCGATCACAACAGTACGGGTTTGGTCGCCGCGGTTATCTTTCATGATCCTTTGTTTCAGCTCAACCTTCTCGTCTTCAAGCGGCTTCTGGGTTTTACGTTCGATCAGTTTCACGATGTGCCAACCATAAGTGGTAAGGATGGGTTTGGTATAATCACCAACATTGTCGAGAGAATAAATGGCCTCCACAAACTCCGGAACCATTCGGTTTACCCCGAACGCGGGAAGAACGCCATCTTTGGCGGCAGATCCCTTGTCATCGGAACAGGCTTTTACCAGTACTTCAAATGAAGTGCCCCCCTTCAGCTTTGCATAAACCGAATCAATTCTTTTCTGCACCCTGGCAGAATCTTCGGCAGTTGCATTTTTAGGGATGGCCAGGAAGATATGCGCCACGGTAACCTTGCCAAGAGCAGGGCGGCGGGCTGTAACTTTGATGAGATGATAGCCATATTCGGTGCGTACCGGCATGGAGACCTTGCCGACTTCGGTTTTCCATGCGCCGTTTTCAAAGGCATAAACCATATCGAACACCGCAAAAAAGCCAAGATCTCCTTTATTCCCTTTCAGAAAAGGGTGCTGCTGGGTTGCTTCACGGTCTTTGGCTGACGGGTCTTCAGAGAACTCAACCGCAACTCCCTCAAAGGAGGCACCCTTCATTAGTTTGTCCCTGGCTGCCATGGCTTTGTTGTAAGCCGCAATTGTGTCTGCCGGGGTTGCATCCGGTGCCAGCCGAAAGAAAATATGGCTTGCACGCAGGTCGGTTTTTTCCCGCTCATAAGCCTCCTGGATCAAACGGTTCAAGGTCACGTCATCGGTAAAATAAGGTTTGGCAAGCTGTTCACGATACCCGTTCAATTCATTTCTAAATGAAGCAATGGTATCAAGACCAAGTTCCTCGGCCTGCTTAACCTTGAGTTTGAAATTAATGAACAGGTCAAGGTACTCATCCAGCGATTTCTTGTCAATGGTTTCGCCTTTGACATTGTTTTTCTGGTAGATGTTTAAAAATTCACTGACATAAATCCGCTTCCCTGCGATGGTCATCAGCACTTCATCATTGTTGACCTGCGCTGTTGATGAGAGAACCGTAAAAAGTACGAAAACCGGCAATAAAAATTTTCCTTTCAAGCTGTTCATTGTGTAAGATATTAGTTTGACAATTAGATTAACGATTGGATTGCTATTTAATTTTTATCTGAAAATTATTAATTTTATTGATTTAACGGCTGTAATTCGGCGCCTCGCTGATGATGGTCACATCATGCGGGTGACTTTCGGCTACGCCGGCAGCACTGATCTTGATGAACTTTGCCTTCTGCAGGGTTTCAATGGTTTGTGAACCCGTGTAGCCCATGCCAGCTTTCAATCCGCCAACCATCTGGTAGATCACCTCCGACAAGGAACCTTTATAGGGTACCCTTCCGACAATTCCTTCCGGCACAAGTTTTTTAATATCCTCTTCCACATCCTGGAAATAGCGGTCCTTGGAGCCATGTTGCATGGCTTCGATGGAGCCCATTCCACGGTAGGTTTTAAATTTACGTCCTTCAAAAATGATGGTTTCGCCCGGAGATTCATCAACACCGGCAAAGAGCGAACCAGCCATGATGGTATGGGCACCGGCAGCAAGCGCCTTGACAATGTCGCCCGTATAGCGGATACCGCCGTCGGCGATGGCCGGAATGCCACTCCCTTTCAGGGCGGCCGTAACATCATAAATGGCAGACAATTGCGGTACACCGATTCCTGCGATGATCCTTGTGGTACAGATGGACCCCGGGCCAATCCCGATTTTCACACCGTCAACACCGAGCCTTGCAAGGTCTGTGGCGGCTTCACCGGTACCAATATTCCCGATAATGAGGTCCACGGAAGGAAATGCACTTTTCACTTTTTTGGCCATTTCCATCACCCCCCTGGAATGCCCATGGGCAGTATCAATCACAATGGCATCCACATTTTCACGAACCAGGGCGGCTACGCGATCAAGGGTATCCGGGGTCACACCCACCCCTGCTGCAACCCGCAGGCGCCCAAGGCTGTCCTTGCAGGCGTTGGGGCGGGCTTTCACTTTTAAAATGTCTTTATAGGTAATCAGGCCGATCAGCTTGTTATTCCTGTCAACAACCGGCAGTTTCTCAATTTTATGTTTCTGAAGAATGGCCTCAGCCTGCTCAAAATCGGTAAACTCGCTGATGGTGATCACCGTTTTGGTCATAACCTCCGTAACCGGGCGCATGTGGTCCCGCTCGAACCGCAGGTCACGGTTGGTCACAATACCTACAAGTTCATTGTTTGCATTAATAACCGGGATTCCGCCAATGCTGAACTCCTTCATGATGGCAAGGGCATCCCCGACCAGCGAATGTTCCATGAGAGTGACCGGCTGCAGGATCATGCCGTTTTCGGCACGCTTGACTTTCCTGACCTGCATTGCCTGGTTTTCGATGGACATGTTCTTGTGCAGCACCCCTATCCCGCCTTCCTGCGCCATGGCAATGGCCATTCGCGATTCGGTCACGGTGTCCATCGCCGCCGAAACAATGGGAATGTTAAGCTTTATATTTCGTGAAAAAAAGGTAGAAACATCGGTCTCCCTCGGAAGAACTTCGGAATATGCCGGAACAAGCAATACATCATCATATGTCAACCCTTCACCCCGGAATTTATCTGAATTTAGGAACATATGCGTCAAAATTAAGTGTGCAAATGTACAAAATATTATTATTCAAAATCAGAGTAAATCGAATCGGAACAGATTTGCAAAATCATAACAACTGTGTTGCATGCAATTCTCCCATTGTGCAATTGCATAAAGCAAACCGGACAGAGTAAAAACTGAAATACAAAGCACTAAATACCTGACGGTTGATGATCGCCGCCGACAAAGAAAAACGGATCAGCTTCTCAGGGGTAGAGTTCGCGGTGACATTCCGTGCAGAAAAAGGTCTTCCATTTATCTTTGATGTCGATGGGATGCTGGAATTCCATAAGGTTGTCAATGGATGAATACTTGATGTTGCCCGTCGGCCCCTGTGCGATGATGGTATGACACATGTTGCAGTCCCGGGCTATTATTTTCCCCTTCTCACTTTTATGCCGGCTGGAATGACAGCGGAAACAGCCATCCGACTCAAGGTGCCCGATGTGGTTCAGGTACTTGTTCGACGACGCCCGCATGTAAGGGAAAACATTCAGTGAAAACTCCTGCTGAATACCGGCGATGGCTTTTTCAATCAAAGGTTTTTTAGTCTGGTAAATGGACGGGTAACCTGTTTTATAAAAATTGGTTATGCTGTCGCGGATATAGGTAAATGCAGAATCCTTGTTGGTAAAAGTCCCCTTAAGGACATTCATTGCCACCTTCTTGATGAAAGGAAGTTCTTTCGGGATGTCACCCGTAATCATGGCATTGTCGACATACACCATTGGCGATTTGTATGAATGGGATGGTCGGTTGTGGCAGTCCATGCAATCCATGATGCGGTGTGGCAGGCTGTCGAGCGCCTTTTTATCCAGCATATTATCTGTGTCCTGGAAAATCTGGACATCCCCGGTTTTAAGGTTGGTGAATTTCACCCAGGGGATCGATTCCCGGTCTTTGGCCGATGCTACATACTCGATGCGCATATCCTTATTGATATGCCAGTGAATGCCCTCTATCAGCCCCATGGCGCTGTAATTCGGACCGATCTTCATCAGCATGGAATAATTAAATTCGGTGTTGAGTGAATCTGTGATGTAAACCCTTTGGGTGCGAAGTTTCCGCGCATAAAATTTCTGGGGCCAGTGGCAGCGTTCGCAGGTTTCGCGCGCAGGGCGCAGGCTGCTGATAGGCGTTCCGATGGGCTGGGGGTACTTGTGAAAGACCACCGAATAGACCTGGTACAAACCCGACAATTTTGATTTCACATACCAGGTGGCGCCTTCACCAACATGGCACTCCACGCAGGCAACCCGTGCATGCGGGGAATGAAGGTAGGTAACATACTCAGGCTCCATCACCTGGTGGCAGAGCTTGCCGCAGAAATCGACCGATTCGGTGTAGTTGAACGCCTCGTAACTGCCCATGGCGGAAACAATCAAAAACAAGAAGGTGAAAACAGATACCAACAAAAGTTTCTGTCGCTGCCTTGGTACATTCATGTCCAATACAGGCCAGCGGTTTTCAGGATCATGGGTTTTTTTCCGGTTGACCAGCATCCCGATCGGGATCATCAGCAACCCGATCACCAGGATGGTTGGAAGGATGATATAGGTAAATATCCCGTTGTAAGGATTCTGGTGTTCTGACAGCAAGGCCTGGATAAACAATACGACAATCAGGATGAAGCTGTTCACAGCGAATATAAAGCCGGTTATGCTGATCCAGTTTGATGTTGATTTGGGTAATTTCATATCAGATCGTAATTTAGAATGTTTCTATCTAACTTCTTGTATTTGAGCGGATAAAATTAGTACTTATTCTCAAATATAAAAACCTGCCTGGTCTGATTGTGAAAAATTACACATATTTTTTTTGATTATGCATTTTTATACCAGCAGGGAAAAACAGGTGCCATGATTCCGCTGTCGAATAAACCAGCGAAGTTTCTCCTGTTTATGCATTGGTTAACAATCTTTAATGGATGGATCAACAATTGAACGGGGTCTCCGGCTTATTCCCGGCTTTATCCCCCCTTATTCCCGGCATATTGACGGCAAGTGCTCCCGGGTTGCAACCGGGTTACATCCGGATTGGTCCCGGCCGGTGGAAGAAAACTCCCGGTTGCCCTGAAAGCCTCATTTACAGGTTGCCCGCTGGTGATGGCTGATCTGAATTTTTTTTGATTTTTGTTGACTTCCCTGATAATTTTAGTATCTTTAGCGTGTAATTTACAAATAACCATTTTATCATTTAATTCAGGGAGGTCATCTTATGAAATGTCTTTTATTGAATTTTAAAAAGGTTTTAGGGATTCTCATGCTGACGGTCATCTGTATCCCGGCATTTTCCCAGGTACGCAGCCTGAAAGCCATGAACGATACAATCGACCTCTATCCGGGAATCCCCGTCGTTTTCGATATCCTGGCAAATGATTCCATTCCTGCGAATGATACCATCAGGATAATTTCCGTCAACGGGGGAAATCATGTAGTTTGTCAGAAAACACACGATTCAACCTGGAAATGGGTATTTACTTTTAAGATTAGCTACTGGGGAGGATATAGCGGAGATTTGATGGGGAGCTATAAGTTTTACACCATGTCGATGGACACCAGTTCTGCAAAAATTCTCTACAGAATTCATGATAAAAGTTTTAGTTTTCTCGACATCAATAATGTCAGCGCAAGGTTTAATTCATCCGGCTCACATTTTTTTTATGATTCTTCCCAGTATGTTGTGCCTAAAGGCAGCGGGAAAACCTCCATTTTTTCCAATACCTTCTGGATCGGAGGAAAAGACGGCAACGGGCATCTCCATTTTGCCGGGGAGCGTTACCGTCAGGGCCCGGTCGGGGGACAGGCTGGAACACATCCCGACTTCTATTCAGGCCCTGTAATGGATTCCACAAAATATTCGGTCTACCAGGATACCGTATGGAATTATATCTGGAATTTGAAAAAAACCGATATTGATTACCACCGGTTGCATTACTGGGAGCCTGGATACACTCCGATTCATGATATACTGACCTGGCCCGGAAACGGGAATACCTCCATGGGCCAGGCTCCGAAACTGGCGCCCTTTTCTGACAGGAATGGCAATGGCATTTATGAACCGCTGGATGGGGATTATCCCGAAATAAGGGGAGACCAGGCGTTGTTCTTTATTTTCAATGACGACCGGGGCCCGCACCTGGAATCAACGGGAGCGAAACTCAGGGTCGAAATTCACGGGATGGCCTATGCATTTGATATGCCGGAGGATTCGGCGATGAAGAACACGGTATTTTTAAATTACAAACTTTACAACCGTTCTCAAAATACTTATGACAGTACTTTGCTCGGAGTTTTCACAGACATAGACCTGGGATATCCCAACGACGACTATATCGGTTGTGATGTGGAGCGAAGCATGTATTTCGGTTACAACGGAACTCCTGTTGACGGTACCGGCCAGCCAAATGCTTACGGTGCAAATCCACCCACACAATCGGTTACAATTCTTGCCGGTCCCTATATGGATCCGGATGGCATTGACAATCCAAAATACAGCAATACGGGGGCACAGTTGTGTGACTTTAGTGTGAACGGTTTAAATTTCGGCGATTCAATTGTTGACAATGAACGTTTTGGAATGCAGGGTTTCGTCTATTTTAATAATACCAATTCGGGAGTTCCGTATTACATGACAGATCCGGCATATGCGATAGATTATTATAAATTGTTATGCGGAAAATGGAGAGATGGCTCGCCGATGTGGTACGGGGGGAATGGTTCTCCAATTGCCGGAGGTTACGGACCGGCCTGCCGTTTTATGTTTCCCGGCGAATCTGATACACTGAACTGGGGTGTGGGATGCGCCCCCCCGAACGGACCTGTGAACTGGACTGAAGAAACTGCCAAAAATAATCCAAGCGACCGTAGGGGCCTGGGCATTACCGGACCGATCACCTTCAAACCCGGCGATGCGCAGGATGTTGATATTGCTTTCTCCTGGGCAAGGGATTATGCCGGTCGCACCCCGCTGAGTTCAGTTGCTAAACTGCGACTGTTAACCGACCAGATCAATAAGTCTTTTGCCACCAACAAGTTACCCAACGGCAGCCAGTTTTATGGCATCGGCGATCAGGCAAAGTCTTCCGGATTCATGTTCAATATCTACCCGAATCCTGCTTCCGATCACCTGAATATCATATTTGGCAGTGAATATCCCGCGTCAGGCATCACCATTGATTTGCTGAACGACCAGGGCGGCTGCATCAAAAAGGTTGCCATGACCAATTGCATAAGCCCGGTCCATATGGATCTTTCTGACATTCCCTCGGGCTTATATTTTCTAAGGATTACAACCAGGGAAACCTCCGTTGTAAAAAAAGTAGTTGTAATCCACTGATCACTTTTTCGGGAAAACAGTAATTTTACTTCCCCGGCACACACCCCCTTTCCTCTTCGTGCACTTATGGAGGGAAAGGGGGTTTCATTATCGTGATAGTATGAAAAATACGTTACCTCTGTTTGCAATTTTCCTGTTGTTTTTATCGGCCAGGGCCCAGGTTATTCCCGACCAGTCAACCCTGATGGCACATGCGCCGCCTGCTTTTCATGCACTCTTTAAAACAACTAGGGGAGACTTCACCCTTGAAGTCAACCGTGAATGGTCCCCTTCAGGTGCCGACAGGCTGTATCAATTGCTTATGACCGGTTATTACAACCAGAATGCATTGTTCAGGGTTCAAACAGGCTACGTGGTTCAATTTGGAATCGGGAATGATAAAGAGGTCAATTTTTTCTGGGACAAGCGTCCGGTTGCCGATGAACCTGTGAAAACAGGAAATCTGAAAGGAACCATCTCGTATGCGCGCGATGGAATAGCCAGCAGGACAACCCAATTATTTATCAACCTGAAGGACAATTACAAACTCGACACCATTGATTATAACGGGCTTCGCGGATTTACCCCGGTAGCAAAAATTATATCCGGATTCGGAGTGATTGAATCCCTTTTTGCAGGATATGGATTTGAACCTGCAAACCACCAGGATTCCGTGATGATATATGGGAACGCATATTGGAAAAAAAAATTCCCTGAACTGGATTATATTATTGAAGCCACGATCACAGGTGAATAATAATATTTATGAGACGTGACAGCTGACAGGTTGGTTATTTTGAGGTGTAGTCGGTTTTGACGGTAATGAATCCCGGGTAGGTGATGGCGGTACCGGCAATGATCACGGTGGGTTTCAGCTTAATTTTAAAACGGGTCGGAGTGTTACCCACTCCAGCCAGGTTCATGCAGAAATTGAGCATGGCAGTGGCAGATTTTCCCGAAAGCACCTGTTTCAAGTCAAGCCCGACCTCTACAGGGATATTTGCGGTACCCAGGGGCGGTATGATCAAAGGTTGATCCAGGATGCCTGAAGTCATCTGAATATCATCAATAAAAAGTATCCATTCAAGACGGTTGAGGCCTGCTTCCCTTGCATTCGGATTGCGGCCTTCCAGGTTCAGTTGAAGTGAAAGCGGGAAAGTGGGGCTGGTGAACCCGGCCAGGATAAGGGCCACATCTCCCATTCCCAGATCGCTGATTGAAGTGATCCGGTCAAATGCGACGCCGGCCAGATTGATATGCCCGACCGACACGATGCGAAATTCGCAGCTTGCAAGGTTCGACACCTGTTGCGCCTGTCTTGCAACATCGCAACCTGTAAATGGGATTACCAATAAGAGGTACAGGTATAAATTGTGCCGTAAGCCATTTCTCATCCTGGATGTTTTAAGATCGGGTCGGGGAAAAAAGTATTATAATTCACTCCTGTCAATTCTGATGCCGTACTTTTTCATTTTCCGGCTGAGTGCATCGCGATGGATTCCAAGTGCATCAGCCGCTGCCTGCTGATTATTCCCTGACCGGTCAAGGGCTTTTCGTATCAGGTAGATTTCATTCATTTTCAGATCGACTGACTCCATCTCTGATTCAGTCAAGGAAATTGTTTGTTGTTGTACAGGGAAGTTATTTATTCCCAGCAGGTTGCCTTTGCAAAGAATGATCGCCCTTTCGGTCATATTCCTGAGTTCCCGCACATTTCCCGGGAAATCATAATTCTGGAGTCCATCAATGACTTCCCTTGAAACATGGAGTTTTGGTTTGTTGAATTTCGTTGCATAAAAGTCTATGAAATAGGTCAGCAGCGGCTTGATGTCTTCGGGCCTTTCCCTGAGCGGGGGGATGTGTATGTGCAACGTATTCAGGCGGTGAAGCAGGTCAAGCCTGAATTTTTTCTTTTCCACCTGCTTTCTGATATTATGATTTGAAGCTGAAATAATCCTGAAATCAGTCCTGATCTGTCTTGTATCCCCCACCCGGGTGATCACCTTTTCTTCTGCCGCACGCAGAATTTTCGACTGGAGGGTGAGTGGCATGTCTGCAATTTCATCAAGAAAAAGGGTACCTCCGTTGCAAACTTCAAAAAAACCCAGTTTATCATTAACGGCTCCGGTAAAAGAACCTTTTTTGTGGCCGAAAAATTCGCTTTCCAACAATGATTCTGTAATGGCACTGCTGTTGACAGTAAAAAACGCATTGTCCTTCCGTTTGCTGGCATAATGGATGATTCTTGCGATATTCTCTTTACCTGTACCGCTTTCTCCGGTAATCAGCACATTGGAATCGGGGTAATCTGCAGCTGTCATGGCAAGTTCAAACACTTCCTTGATTTGCGCACTGATCCCGATAAACTGACGATCTATTTTTTCTTCGAGGGATTTTGAAATCAGGGAATTCCTCTCCTCGATCCGTTTCAGCCTCCGCTGCATCTGGAGGTATTTCTGGGTACGTTCGATCGCAATCTGGATGTCGACGTACCTGAATGGCTTCCTCAGGTAATCGAATGCACCGAGACGCATGGCCTTGATCACCGTATCCATATCTCCATGCGCAGAAATGATTATGACCTCCATAACAGGGTAATGGGCTTTCACCTCTTTCAAAATGTCAAGGCCGTTCACACCCGGCAACCTTACATCGAGAATCATGAGATCAATTTCATGATTCTGTAAAATCAGCTTTCCTTCAGTTTCTGAATTTGCCTCATATGCATCATACTCTGAACCCTGGAAAAAGCCGATCAACTCTTCGGTGAATTGTTTCTCATCATCCAGGATGAGGATTTTTATTTTATCCTGTCCGGCCATTGATTACTTTTTGTTTTGGACATTCAAAACTAGTTTAATTTTAGTTCCGTTCATTCCGTCGCTCATTATTTCAATGTTTCCTCCCATTTCTTTGATGATCTGGTAACAAATGGAGAGTCCAAGCCCGGTTCCTTTCCCCTCCGCCTTGGTTGTATAAAAAGGGAGCATGATTATATTGAAATCGGCATGGTTGATCCCGGTGCCATTATCAGAAACTTCCACCAGGATGCACTGATTCTCAATAAAAGAGGTGATTGCCACTTCCATGGCATAAGGTGCCGGATGTTTGCTTTTCTTTTCGATTACCGCATCCCTGGCATTGCTCAATAAATTAAGGATAACCTGCTCAAATTTATAGGTATTGCCGAAAATCTGAGGAAGATTTTCACCGGGTTGAAAATCCAAAACAATGCCAAGATGCTTGAATTGTTCAGATACCATTGAGATGGCATTGGCAATGCTTGAATTGATGCTGAAGGTTGTCGAGAGGTAGTCATCATGGCTTCTTGAAAAAGCCCTGATGTGATCAATGATGTTTCTCATCCTGGAAATGTTCTCGAAAATTTTCTCTGTTTTCTTTTCGAGAAACTCCATGCTTATAGCATCAGCCCGGGCAGCCTCGAATAATATCTTATCCGTCACCATGGAAATGATGTTTAATGGCTGGTTGATTTCATGAGCAATGCCTGAGGCCATTTCTCCAAGGTTGGCCATGCGGTCGGCATGGATTTGTTGCGCCTCCATCTTCTTCCGTTGCGATATATCGCGCACAATGATCATAAAGAATTTTGGCTCCCCGTTTGGGCTGTGTATCAATATGGAACTGATCTCACTTAAAAATAAGAGGTTATTTTTCTTTTTGATTTTTATCTCAACATTTTGCACAAGCTTGTCATGCAGCGTTTTCCTGATCAAGATCCTGATCCTGTTTTTTTCGTCCGGCGACACAAACCTCAGGAAATTCTTTCCGACCAGGTCATCCCTGTTATCGAGACCAAACAATTCGACTCCGACTTCGGAAACCTCGACAATGTTTTTTTTCGGGTCGATCAATACGATCCCGTCAGGAGAGGCATTCAACATTGTCTTATATTTCTCTTCGCTCACACTGATAGCCTCCTCGGCTAATTTGCGATCTGTGATATCCACTACATTGATCAGGCACTGCCTGCCATTTCCCGAAACCACTCCTTCCAGGTGCACATATTTTACCTTGTGACCGACCGTTTGAAGCATGACTTCACATACCTGCTTTTCGTTCCTGGTAAAAACATTCTGAAAAAAAATGGTGAAGACTGGTTGTGTCTCTTTTGAAACAAAGAAATCGAAATGGCTGCCAATCAAATACGAACGCTCCAGCCCAAGAATCCTTGCACCGCTGTGATTAAGTTCCTGGATTGCCTTTTCAGCAGAAAGTGTAAAATAGCCTGAAGGTGCAAAGTCGTAGAGTTCGGTGTATTTTTCGGCAGCATTAAGCGCTTTAGTCCTTGCAGCCATCAGCTCCTCGTTCTGCATTACCAGTTCAATCTGGTGTGTTCTGAGTGATTCCTCCAGCGCAGTGCGTTGGGTAATGTCGCCTGGCAAACCATCTCCCCGCTCTCGTTTCAATGCAGCTGTTCTCCTCCCAAGCCTCGCTGCCTTCCGCTGAAGTACTTGTTTTTCGATGAAAAGATTCACATACAGGTTGATTTTGATTGCAAGAACCACTTCATCGACCGGTTTAATGAGACAATCGAACATCATGGAACCACATTCCCGCAGGAACGTTCGTTCCAGGGGTTCCCCGACAAGAAAAACAACTGGCACCTGCCGCGAAGAACCTGCCCTGTTTATTTTTTTTGCCAGTTCATACCCTTCCATACCCGACGCATCAACATCGATCACTGCGAGTGCAAGTTCAATCCCGCGTGATTTTACCAGGGCTTCTTTCCCGGAGGACGCCTGTATCACCGTTACATTCTTCAGGTTACCGATGACATTGCCCAGGTAAACCAGGTTTTTCCCGGAGTCAGCAACAAGGAGGATGGCTGGGAGGGGAGTCATGGAAAGTGTTAAGTGTTAAGTTTTAAGTAGGTTTATCAAATCGTAAATCGTAAATCGTAAATCGTAAATCGTAAATCGTAAATCGTAAATCGTAATTCTCAATGGTACAGCCACTCTCTGGGTAATTTTTGTTTTGGCAGGTACTGGCTTCTGACGTAAACGACAAGGTTTTCGTTGCCGGTCCGTTCAAAAAATGCAACCCTGATCTTGTGGTAGCCTTTGGCAAGGGCCATGGATCCTGATTTTTCGGCCAGCCCGTGAAGACCGTCGTTATTCACCACCTGATGATCATCAATCCACAGGCGGCTGCCATCGTCAGACCCGGTATAAAAAACATAAACGCTTGATTGGGGGATCAGCACATATCCTTCATACTTAAAACTGAAAAGATCATCCTGGCCACGGGGAGTTAGGAGGAAGTCGGCGACGACACCCTCCTTCACGGGCTTTAAGGTGCGAAAATCGGGCAGGCTGTCCCAGGTGCCTTCATAATATTCAAAACGGACTCCTGTATTGAATGCCGTTCCCTGGTGCGGGCTGAGCGCCTGGAATGGGGTTACTTTTACAAATTCCCTGGTAATGGTCCCGCTTACGGGTTTTCCCCCGCGAAAACACCTGGCATTCAGGGTAGTTGTTGCTTTGATTGTGACCGGATACAGATATAACCGGGAGCTGTTTAACGGTTCAGACTTACCGGTTTCATAACGGATTTCAACATTATCGCGCTCACTTGCCAGGACGACCTGCAGGGAATCGACAAAAGTATTGAAGTCTGTTTTAAATTCAGGCGGGTCGGTAAGGTCAGGTTTACCATGCAGATACAAGGCAACCACGCTGTTGACTGAATCAGGGGCCTTTAATGGAAGATAAATTACCAGTGCATCGCCTTTCCGAAGGATTTTCAGTTTCGTCTTCCCGGGATCGGCCAGTAAGAATGCCTCTTCGGGTGTGTTCAGCACCCCCGGAAGTTCCAGTTGCCCATTGTTTGGCCAATCGAATATATGCAGGTACAGGACCGATCCTGCAGCGGTCATTTTCTGTGTACAACGACCCCATGACAAATCTCTGAACGGGCTTGCCTTCGTTCCGTAAATGGCTGCACCGTTAACCTGCATCCACTGCCCGATTGCCGCGAGGCGGTCGACACTCTCAGGTGGAAACAGGCCATTGGCATCAGGCCCGACATTTAACAGGTAATTACCCCCTTTCGAGGCAATGTCGGTGAGCATCCGGATCATCTCTCCGGCCGTTTTGAAATTCTTATCTGCCCTGTTGTAACCCCAGTGTTCATTCATGGTCATGCAGGTTTCCCAATCAACCCCGGGAAGTCCGGTTGCAGGGATCTGTTGTTCAGGGGTTCCGAAATCACCGCCGAATGCGCCTTCTTTGGTGAGCCCTTCCATGTCGAGCCTGCCTGCCCCAACCCGGTTGTTGATGAGAATATCCGGCTGAAGACTCCTGACATACTGGTAAATCTCTTTCCCATATTTATCATTCCAGGTATTTTCCCACTCTCCGTCAAACCATAAAACACCGATATCTCCATAATTTGTCAGCAACTCCTTCAACTGTGCCTTCATATAGGCAACATACCGGTCAAAGTCAGCCCCTTTCGCGCCACGGTCTTTTTCCCATTCTCGGCGTGGCAGGTAGTCGGGATGGTGCCAGTCCATGATGGAATGATAGAAGCAAAATTTCAATCCATATTTTTTACATGCAGCGGCAAGTTCCTTCATGGGGTCACGTTTAAAAGGCGTGGTCATGATATTGAAATCCGTTTGTTTCGTATCGAACATGCAGAAACCGTCGTGGTGCTTGGAGGTGATCACGATGTACTTCATCCCGGCATCATGTGCCATCTTCACCCAGCCGTCGGCATCAAACTGCACCGGATTGAACCTGGAACGAAACTGATCGTAAACTTCAAGGGGGATTTCAGCTGAATTCCTGATCCATTCGCCATACCCGGTTTTGCCATTCCATTCTCCGGCAGGAACGGCATAAAGGCCCCAGTGGATGAACATGCCGAAACGCGCATTGCGCCACCACGACATGCGGTCGGGCTGCATGTCGCGGGGGGAGGTGGGATCAGGTATCTGTGTGGAGGATTGCGAAGGTCGTGGCGATAAAAACGGGAGGTGCGACGATGCATCCGGGAGGATCAAACTGTTTTGGGTAAAAGTGCTTTCCAGTGGGATCGTAAAACAACAAATACAAATAAACAACAAGCGGCGTTTCATGGGAGTAGGATTCTGAAAATCTGAAGAGATTAAGTGAACCGTAAATATAAAAAATAAGGTTCAGCAAACCAAAGAAAATCATCTTGCCAGGGTGAAAGTTCCCGTTTCACGATGGGAGACTCCGGGGTATTGCAAGGTCTCAAAGGTAGCATCGTAAGTATAGACATCAGTGCCGGCAACCCTTCCATTCATAGTCCCATCCCAACCCTGGTTGATATTGACCGATTCAAAGACCTTGGTTCCCCACCGATCATAGATTTGCAGTAAGTATTTGGTAATATGCTCCCCCTGTGGTTTGAAGAAATCATTCACCCCATCTCCGTTTGGCGTAAAGGCATTCGGAAACCAGATCAGCAAAGGGCACTCTTCAAACTTAAGGTTGGTGGTCACAATGCTGTCGCAGCCACTCACCATCTTCAGGGTATCGCGGTATATCCCGTTTTGGGTCTGCAGGGCTTGCTGGGCCAGGTAGGACAAGCCCTGGCAAATCGTTGTATCAACGAGTGCCTCTGCAGATTTCTTAACGGTCACTTTGACGGTATCCGCGGCATCGCAATTCCCTGAATTGGTCACCCTGGCCCAATAGGTCCCGGTAGTATCGACGGTGATGGTCCGGGTTGCGGCACCGGTGGACCAGCTGTAAAGGCTATAGCCGGCACCCGCATCCAGCAGGGCATTTTGTCCCTGGCAGAAAACCCGGTCTTTTCCAAGGGATATGACCGGTTTGGGAATGATCACTATTTTCCTGCACTTTGACGATTGAACCGACGACGCGTCATCGACGGTCAACTGGATGTTGTAGCTCCCGGTATCAGCATAGGCGACCGGAAGAGGATTGGGACCGGTATCAAAAGGCCGGGATGCCGCTGTGCATGATGGGAAATACATTCGTGTAATGGAAGAACTGCCAAAGTTTGCCACAAAAGCATACAGGGTGTCTCCCTGTCTTACAACTTCTGAAATCCCGTAGGGTTGATTCAAAACCCCCTTGTTTGGGATATGATACCCCGTTATTGGTCCCCCCAGGCCGGCTTTAAAAACCAGGTGGACGATACAAAAATTGGACTGGATTCTCATGTTTGTTACAAAACCGGTTACTCCTCCGCAGTCATTGATCAGCGTTATGCCGGCATTCAGGTATAACCCGCTGACATTGGCAAAGTTTGTCCCACCCGGAAGCGGGTTCACCAGGGAGGTTCCGAATTCAATGCGTGTCAGGGTGTTGTTGGCGATGTTGCAGATGAAGGCATACCAGTTGCTGTTTTCCTTTTCAAGGACAATACAGGTGGGGCCTACAAGCTGGCCAATGTTTCCAAGATCCGTAACCAGAGGGTTATTGCCCAGGCTTGGTCCGAAATCAAGGCGGACAAGTTTGTTTCCTCCTTCTTCCGTAAAAAAGCCAATCCAGTCTGTCCCCTCCTTTGTTATTGCCAAGCCTGTGGCATAAAGACTATTTAAAGATACAACCTGTGCCGACGGAGTAAGGGAGAGTGAGGCGCCGAAAACCAATCTCAACAGGGTATTTCCATTGGCGACAAACCCATACCACACGCCATTGTCTTTTTTGACCTGGATGCCTCTCATCTGGCCCGATGCATACCCAAAGTTTCCAAGATCGGTGATCGTCAAAGGGAACTGGGTAAGGGAACTCCCGAAAAAACAGCGTACAATTTTGGAATTTGTGGCACTGGTCGTAAAAGTATAATAATCCGGGCCATCCTGGACAAGGGTGATATAACTGGGACCATTCAGGAGCTGGTTGGGGTTGCCGATATTGTCACCATCAGGTTCAGTAGCTGCATTCCCGCTGCAAAAACTCCATTTGTAAGAAATTGCTGAGGGAGGCTGAACATTGGTAATATTCACGGGCTTCCCCTGGCAAGCCGTATCCGGGACAGTAAAATCAGCACTCTGTGCACAACAAAAGGAGGTGAAAATACATGCGATGAAAAACGGAAGCCACTTAGTTTTCATACCGGTTTGAACTTGAATCTCAGCGAAGAAGTGTGATCAGCCCCTTGTTGCTGGTTTTTGTCTTTTTATTGTCCTCATAGAATATCACCCAAACATATTCACCCTCAGGGCAAACCTCTCCGTTCAGTTTTCCATCCCATCCTTCAAGGATATCTTTTGAGGAAAACACCATCTGCCCCCACCGGTTAAATATCTGTAAGTTGAATTCCGTGATGTTCTCAGCCGGCAGCCCAAGGATCCGGAAAATGTCGTTAAGCCCGTCTCCGTTAGGCGTAAAGGCACTGGGAATATATGGAACAACGAACACTGTCATTTCATCCGAGAACTCTTCTCCGCTGCACAAAGTGCAAACGGCACGATAGGTTGTTGTCTGAGAAGGAGCAACCAAAAGGGTTTGCTGATCAGACAAAAAATCTGATCCCTGGTACCACCTGAAAGATATTTTATCCCCCGGGGTAATCGGTTCCATGTGATACGGAATCTGGGTTACAGCATAGGTATCGGATGATGTCGGAACGTACCGCCAGCCTTCCTTGCTGACACTGAACGAAGTGGAGTTCCTGTTTTTATTTGGAAGCGTGTCGCACCTGCTACCGCTCTCATCCTGGATCCCGATGGTACACTTGTTATCCCAGTCGGCACACACCGGTTTGTTGAAAATATGGGTTTCAATGGTATCACCTTCAATCAGGACGATTTGAAATGTAACGGAAAGGGCCAGGCAACTATACATCGGACACTGGCACCACATGACCACAAGTTTCCTGTGCGGAGACTGCCCGATCGTCTGATAATAAATATAGGGACTCCCGGCAGGAATCGGGTTATAATCCTCCATGGCCCCGAGAATACAATTCTTCGGGCTTTTATTGTCCATACTCGGAAGACGGATGTTGCGGGTCGTTCCCCAGTACGGGTTGTGGGTAAAACTGATCCAGCCATTCTCTCCGATGGAAAACCCGGTGAATTTTTTACCGTAAAAGGTAAAGGGGAACCCGATATCAAATGGTCCTTCAACGCCATTATCCAGGATGGACACCCCATTGGCAAGCAATCCGAATTTTGCAGAGAGGTTCACCGGAACCCCGGGATTGATGGTATCATCCAACCCGGCAGATAACTGGGAAAAAACAGGTGTCTGCATCAACAGGAAGAGAAAAATCAGAACATTGGTAACCCGTGTGGACTTTGGCTTTGAATTTTGCATTTAACAATTTGCGTTTTCACTTTTCTAAGCAAATATCAAGATTTTATCTGAAATAATTTTACTTTTGTTCCTCCAAACGACCTTCATTAATTTCAACGATATTTATTCTCTAAAATTTCAACCTGTTATGAAAAAAGATAGTGCGATTTTCAAGGTCATTAAGGATGAATTGCATCGGCAAACCAGCGGACTGGAGCTGATCGCATCAGAAAATTTTGTCAGCGACCAGGTGTTAAAAGCCATGGGATCATGTCTGACGAACAAATATGCCGAGGGATATCCCGGCAAGAGATATTACGGCGGTTGCCAGAATGTTGACATCTCCGAGCAATTAGCAATTGACCGGGCAAAAGAGTTGTTCAATGCCGATTGGGTGAACGTACAGCCCCATTCGGGCGCCCAGGCCAACATGGCTGTGCTGATGGCCTGCCTGAAACCCGGCGATACCTTCATGGGTCTTGATCTTTCTCATGGCGGTCACCTTTCGCACGGTTCGCCGGTGAATTCATCGGGCATCCTCTATAAAGCCATCGCTTACCAGGTTGAGCAGGAGACCGGGATGATCGATTATGATAAAATGGAAGAGAAGGCGCTCTCCATGAAACCCAAACTGATTATTGCCGGTGCTTCTGCATACTCCCGCGATTGGGATTACAAACGGATGCGCAGCATTGCCGACAAAATCGGCGCTTTGCTTCTCGCCGACATCGCCCACCCCGCCGGGCTGATTGCACGCGGACTTCTCAACGACCCCATGCCGCATTGCCATATTGTAACCACAACAACCCATAAAACGCTGCGTGGTCCGCGCGGTGGCATGATCCTCATGGGCAAGGATTTCGAAAACCCGTGGAAACTCACTACCCCAAAGGGTGAGATCAGGATGATGTCGCAATTGCTTGATTCGGCTGTTTTCCCTGGAATCCAGGGCGGGCCCCTGGAACATGTGATTGCTGCCAAGGCGGTATCCTTCTTTGAAGCTCTTTCTGACGAATACATGGACTATGTCCTCCAGGTGAAGAAAAATGCCAACGCCATGGCAAAAGCCTTCATGGACAAAGGATATCATGTGATTTCAGGCGGAACAGACAACCACCTCATGCTCATCGACCTGCGGAGCAAATTCCCAAACATCACAGGAAAACAGGTTGAAAATATTCTTGTAAAGGCCGACATTACCGTGAATAAGAACATGGTTCCGTTCGACAGCCGCTCCCCCTTCCAAACATCGGGGCTCCGTGTGGGGACACCGGCCATTACCACCCGCGGATTGAAAGAAAAACATATGGCCAGCATCGTAAACCTGATCGATGACGTGATCAGCGACATAGAAAACGAATCTAAAATCCTGACAGTGGGCAAAAAAGTCAACGAAATGATGGCTGAATTCCCGCTGTTTGCTTACTAAAAATAATGAAAGCAATGTAAGCTATGAAGACCCTGTTTCTGATGCGCCATGCCAAATCCTCCTGGGAAGAACCGGGTGTGCCGGACTCCGACCGTCCGTTGATTCCCAAAGGGATCAACAAGACCAGGCTGATCGTGGATTCCCTGCTGAAAAAAGGAATCTCCGTCGACCTGATGATTTCGAGCCCGGCAATCCGGGCTTATGAAACTGCAAAGATCGTGGCGGCGGGTTTGAACTACCCTTTAAATAAGATAAAGACCGACCGGAAAATATACGACGGTTACTACGACCGGATCCTTGACATCATCTACGGCACACCCAACGACCTCAACTCACTGATGATCTTCGGCCATAATCCGACGATCACGAACCTGGCAAACCTGTTTTTACATCCCGGAATCGAAAGCATGCCTACTTCATGCGTGGTATGCCTGTCATTCAACACGGATAAGTGGGAGGAGATCCCCTCAAAAGAGGCTGTGCAGGAGTTCATTCTCTATCCGAAATTGTTGAAATAAATGGCGGCCAGACAGAAAGTACCTATCCTGAACCGCGACCTGAACTGGCTCTACTTTAACGGCCGGGTATTGCAGGAGGCGGCAGACGAACGCAATCCCCTCCTGGAACGATTGAAATTCCTTGGAATTTTCTCCAACAACCGCGACGAATTTTTCCGGGTACGGGTAGCAACACTGAACCGCATGCTCAAGGTGGAGCGCATTCATTACGATGCCCCCGTAAATCCCAAGAAAGCGCTTAAGGAAATCGGTGCGCTGGTCCAGACGCAGGAGCGCGAGTTCATGCAGGTTTATGAAAAGATACTGAGTGAACTGACCGTTCATAACATCTTCATAGTGAACGAGACACAGCTTTCTGAATCGCAGGGGATATTTGTTCGCAAATATTTCAGGGAGCAGGTTCGCGGCGGGTTGTTCCCCATCATGGTCAGCAGTTTGCAGGACATATCCTCCCTTCGTGATAAATCAATCTACCTCGCAGTTATTATTGGCCGAAACGACAAAGCGCTCAAGGATGATTATGCGCTGATAGAACTGCCCACAAAAACCATCTCGAGATTCCTGATACTGCCCACCGAAGGGGAGAAACGTTACATCATCCTTCTCGACGACATCATCAGGTACTGTCTTTCAGAAATTTTCTCCATCTTCGGTTATGACACCTTTTCAGCCTATACGGTAAAAATCACCCGTGATGCCGAAATTGACATAGACACCGATGTTTCCAAGAGTTTCCTGGAGGTGATGACGGAAAGCCTGAAACAGCGGAAACGAGGCATCCCGGTGAGGTTTGTTTATGACAAATCGATCCCGCCTGATTTATTGAAAACCATTACCAGGCGGCTTGAAATCACCAAGGACGATCCCATCAGGGGTGGCGGGCGGTATCACAACTTCAAAGATTTCATGGGATTTCCCAATCTCGGGCACAGGGAACTTGAGTACGAGCCGCTGATTCCCCTCATGCATAAAGATCTGCCATTGAACCGGAGCATTCTCACCTCCATCAGGCAGAAAGACATCATGCTTCACTATCCCTACCAGTCGTTCCAGTACATCATCGACCTCCTGCGCGAAGCTTCCATCGACCCGAAGGTACGCTCCATCAAAATGACCATTTACCGGGCTGCCAAAAATTCGGGCGTCATCAATGCACTCATCAACGCCGCAAGAAATGGCAAGTATGTGACGGTATTCATGGAACTGCAGGCGCGGTTTGATGAAGAGGCGAACATTTTCTGGACCGAACGGCTGCGTGAAGAGGGGGTGAAGGTCATTCACAGCATCCCCGGGTTCAAGGTTCACAGCAAACTGATCGTAATCCGCAGAAAGGAGAACAACAACAACTTCTTCTTTGCATTTATCGGCACCGGAAATTTCAATGAGACCACCGCGAAAATTTATTCCGACGTCAGCCTGCTGACAGCCGATCAAACGATCTGCAACGATGTGGTGAATGCCTTTCACCTGATCGAAGAGAGTTACCGTCCCTACAAGTTCAAAGAGCTGGTCGTTGCTCCAGTGAACATGCGGAATTTTTACATCAAGATGCTGATCAACGAGATGCATCATGCTGCGGCGGGAAGGGAGGCATGGGTTATCATCAAACTGAACAGCCTCGTCGACGGAACCATGGTGAAGAAGCTTTACAAAGCCAGCCAGGCCGGCGTAAAGATCAAGCTCATCATCCGGGGTATCTGCACTTTGGTACCGGGAATTCCCGGTTTGAGCGACAACATCGAAGCCATCAGCATTGTTGACCGCTTCCTGGAGCATGCCCGCATCATTGTTTTCTGCAACGGGGGCGACAACCAGTATTACATTACCTCCGCAGACTGGATGGTCCGTAACTTCGACAACCGCATCGAGGTGGCTACTCCAATCCACGACAGGGGAATCCAGGAACAACTACGGACAATGCTCGACATTCAATTGTCGGACAATGTCAAAGCCAGGGTGATCGGACCTGATGAACAAAATAAATACAAAAAAACCAGGGGCCCGCTCATCCGGTCCCAGGTGGAAATCTACAACTATCTTAAGGAGCAGGTCTGAAATCGTAAATCGTAAATCGTAAATCGTAAATCAAAAATGTCCGTCTTCAGGTTGATCTTCCGGATCCTTACCAACAAATTCTTCCTTACAACGGTGGCATTTGTGGTATGGATGGTGTTTTTCGACAGCAACAACCTGATGACGCGCAACCATTTGCAGGAAAAACTGGATGGCATTAACCTCGAAAAACAGTTCTATCTCCAGGAAATCAGGAGGGATTCGACCCTTACCAACCAGTTAATGACCGACAGTACCCAGCTTGAGAAGTTTGCCAGGGAGCGGTACCTGATGAAGAAGGATAACGAAGACCTTTTCCTGGTGATCGACACTACTGCGGATCGACATCCATAATCACTTTTACCGGTCTGAAAGCCGGGTTTTGATAAAATCTCCCAATCTCCTCAACCAGTTTTGCCTTCATCGCCGAGGATGAGACCTCTCTTTCTATCTTGACCATGATGTGCTTGATATAATAGTTCATGATCCGCGAAACCATCGGAAATTCGGGGCCAAGGATCCGTTTCCCAAAATCCCTCCGCAACAATTTTGCCAGGTGATCTGCTGCTTTGTTCAGCAAATCGGGGTCTTTGTGTTTCAATTTGAGCAGGACCAGCCTCGTATAGGGCGGATAGCTGAACTTCTGCCTTTCAACCAGCTGTTGTTTGAACATAGCCAGGTAGTCATTTTTGACGACGTCAAGGATTACCGGATGTTTCGGATGGTATGTCTGGATGATTACGCTGCCCTGCTTGAATTTCCGTCCCGAACGGCCGCTGACCTGTGCCATGAGCTGAAAACTACGTTCGAAAGCCCGGAAATCGGGATAACTAAGCATGTTGTCGGCATTGAGAATGCAGACCAGGCTCACGTTGTCAAAATCGAGTCCCTTGGTCACCATCTGGGTACCCACAAGGATGTCGATCTTACGGGCCTCAAAATCACCAATGATCTGCTGAAGTGAATGTTTGGTGCGCGTGGTATCAAGATCCATCCGGGCGATACGGGCCCTGGGAAAAATCAGTCCCAGCTCCTCCTCCACCTTTTCGGTACCAAAACCCTTCATTTTAATGTTGACACTTTGACAATCCGGACACTTCTCCGGAATCCTTGAAACGTACCCGCAATAATGACAGCGCAGCTGGTTGATTTTCTTATGGTAGACTAGCGTGACGTCACAGTTTTTACAGGTTGGCATCCAGTGACACACATCACATTCGAGGCGCAGTGAAAAACCCCGCCGGTTCTGAAACAGGATGGCCTGTTCCCCATTGCCAAGCAGTATTGCGATCTGTTTTAGTAAAACCACGGAAAAATGGCTTTTCATCAATCCCTGGCGCAAAGCTTCCTTTACGTCGACAATCTGTATCCGTGGCATCTCCATGTTCCCAAAACGTTCAAAAAGCTCAACCAGCCCGTATTTTCCCTGCAAGGCGTTGAAGTAACTTTCAACCGAAGGCGTTGCAGAACCCAGCAGGGTTTTGGAACCATGGATGTGCGACAGGTAAATGGCAGCATCACGACCGTTGTAACGAGGGGCGGGATCCATTTGCTTGAAGGAAGGATCATGCTCTTCGTCAATAACCACAAGTCCCAGGTTCGAAAATGGCAGGAACAGGGAAGAACGGGCACCCAGGATGATGTCGTACTGCCTTCCGGTGGTTTGCCCGTTGGAGTTATTTTCAAGAACTGCATTCCATATTTCAACCCGTTCGTGGACATTGAACCGTGAATGATACACTCCCACCCTGTCGCCGAAATATTTCCGCAACCTGCTGATGATTTGCGTCGTCAGCGCGATTTCAGGTAACATGAAAAGCACCTGTTTTCCCTGGTCGATCACATCCCTGATAAGTTTGATATAGAGCTCGGTCTTGCCGCTGGAGGTAACGCCATGCAACAACACGACATCTTTGGTCTCAAACGACTCCCTGACCTTTGCAAGGGCAACTTCCTGACTTTCTGTAAGTTCAATTTGTTCTGTATCCGACTCCTGCCCTGTCGTGTCGAACCGGCTGACGAGTTTTTCATAGGTTTCGAATATCCCTTTTTCAACCAGGATATCAAGTTGGGCCGCACTTCCTTTCGATTGTTTCAGGAGCTCCTTGCGCCTGACCTCTTTCAACTCCCCAAACCCGTACCTCGAAAGAGCGACATAAGTCATCACCACTTCAAGCTGTTTTTTAGCCCGCTTTTCAAGCTGGTCGAACAACAACCTCAAAGCATCCCCCTCTTCAGCATACCCGGGCAATAACCTCACAAAGGCTTCACGTTTCGGCCTGTATGGATCATTCAGTTCTTCTTCGGGCACAATGATCCCCTTTTCGATAAGCGTTTTGATGACCGGGATGGTCTTTTGCTGGTCCAGGATTTTTGCAACCTCTGATATGGCAATGCTTTTGCGATGATGGAGGGCTTCAATCAGAATTAGTTCCTTTTCGTTCAACCCGGAAAGATCATCGGGGCGGAGCGGGTTTAAGGCAATCTTTGATTCACTGGCAAGTTTGAAAGCCGAGGGAAGTGCGGCATTCATCACTTCGCCGGGATGGCAAAGATAATATCCCGCAAGCCATTCCCAGAAAGCACTTTGCACTGGATTCACAATGGGATTCTGATCCAGAATTGAGAGAATACATTTAGGAACATGTGCTGAAGGAGGAATTTCATGCACCCGGATGATGAGGGCAGTATAAATTTTCCTGGCCCCGAACTGCACCACCACGCGCACACCAGCCTGCACCTCCTCATTCAGGTCGAATGGGACACGGTACGTGAATGTTCCTCCTACCGGAAGTGGCAATAAAACATCAGCAAACAGGGTGATCCGTTCCAATCAGGAGGAGCTTTAATGCTTTACAGGGCAAGGATTCGTGACATTTCAAGCAAATCCTTGTTAATATCCTTTGTGTGTTTGATGGCCTTGTCAAACGGTGTAAATACGACTTCTTTGTTTACGATGCCAGCCATTTCGCCCCGGCGTCCCTGCAGAAGGCCTTGCACTGCCACGTATCCGAGGGTGCTTGCAAGCACTCGGTCGTATGCGCTTGGGGAGCCTCCGCGCTGGATATGCCCGAGGATGGTGACACGTGCATCCATTTCAGGAAGTTTTTCCCTGACTTTTTTTGCGACCTCGTATGCGCCTCCACTGTCGTCACCCTCAGCCACAATCACAATGCCCGAAGTTTTGCTTCTGCGCCAGTCATGTTTCAGCAGGCGAGCCAGGTTATCTATGTAAGTAGTGGTCTCAGGTACAAGGATAAATTCGGCTCCGCAGGCAATTCCGCTGCGCAGGGCAATAAACCCGGCATCGCGTCCCATCACCTCGATAAAAAAGAGCCGTTCATGGGAATTTGCCGTATCGCGGATCTTATCAGCAGCATCTACAACCGTATTCACCGCTGTATCATACCCAATGGTTGCATCAGTTCCATACAGATCATTGTCGATGGTACCAGGCAAGCCGATGATGGGAAAATCAAATTCCCTGTCAAAAACCGACGCCCCCGTAAAAGTACCATTCCCTCCAATCGCCACAAGGGCATCGATGTTATGCTCCTTTAGATTGTTGTAAGCTTCAAGCCGTCCGTTGTATTCCATAAACCGCTTGCTTCGCGCGGTTTTAAGGATGGTCCCGCCACGCTGGATGATGTTCGAAACAGAGTTGCTGTACATCTGTTCGATCTGGTTGTCGATCATCCCCTCGTAGCCGCGATAGATGCCGAATACATCCAGCCCGCTGAAAATTGCAGTACGCACCACCGCCCTGATGGCGGCATTCATCCCCGGGGAATCCCCCCCGGAGGTCATGATACCGATTCTGGTTATTTGAGACATGCTTTTATGTTTTTTATGTTTTTATATCAACAGGCAGAAAAAATGACCACCTTTACCCCTTTTATATATTGCCACTTTACATTAAGCTGCAAAAGTACAAAAATTGAATTCTTCAGGATGATCACGCGGGCAGATCTGCAGAAGCCGGATATCCTTTTTTTCCCGCAAACAGGTCGAACTTCAGGAACCTGCACTCCAGCGGGCCGTTGAAGACGGGAATCCTGCGCGACGGGCGCAACCCGATAAATTTGATTGATTCCAGGTCGGAGGAGATAAGCCAGGCAGTATAACCGGCGAATTTCCTTTTCAGGGTATCGCCGATCATCTTATAAAACACCAGTGAATCCTCTATCTGCAATCGCTCATCATACGGTGGATTTGAAATAATGAATCCATTTTCGAAAGGCGGCTGTGAATCCTCAAATGTCCTGACCTCCAATGTAATATCATCGTATAAGCTGGTAAACTTCAGGTTTTCGCGGGCAGAATCGATGGCACGGTCCGACCTGTCGGCACCATGCATCTTCACCCCGTTTGAGGCGATGAGCGCATTGCCATCTGTTTTGACTTTTTCCCACAATGCCGCATCAAAATCCCGCCATTTCATAAACCCCCATTCCTCCCGAAAGTAACCTGCCGGCATCTTCCTGGCAACCATAGCCGCTTCAATCAGGATGGTTCCCGCACCACACATCGGGTCGAACAAAGGGGTCAGGGTATCCCACTCCGAAAGTTTTATCAAACCCGCTGCCAAAACTTCATTGATGGGAGCCGGACCGGTGCTCTTGCGATAACCCCTCCGGTGCAGCGACTGCCCCGAAGAATCAAGAGCCACAGTACAGGAATCCTTGAAGAGATGCACATTTACCTTGAGGTCTGGATTTTCAAGATCCACCGATGGCCTGGTACCAAGTTTATCACGCAACCTGTCAACAATGGCATCTTTTGTTCTCTGGGCGACAAATTGTGAATTTGTAAAAACCGTGTATGAAATCACCGCGTCAATGGCAAGGGAATGGTCTGCATCCAGGTAATCTTCCCAGGGAAATTCATATATATTTTCGTAAAGATCCTTCTGTTCAAGGATTTCAAAGTGAAACAATGGTTTCAGAATTCTCAGGGCAGTGCGGCATGCATAGTTGACCCGGTACATCATTTCGGTATCGGCCGAAAAAGAGACGGCCCGGTTGAGCTTCATCACATCGGTTGCACCAAGCTTTTCCAGCTCTTTAACCAGCACCTCCTCAAGCCCCGAAATGGTCTTGGCTATCAAAGGGAATGCATTTGTTTGTTCCACAGGATCGTTTTATAAATTTCGGAAAGTTACGATTATTTTAAATTCTTACCTTTGGAAAAAATCATCTCTTCATGACCCACCGCATTCTGCCAGTCCTCATGGTCTTTATTATAATTTCCGCATACTGCTTTTCCCAGGATACCTATTCCGTAACCGGAAAGGTCATTGACTCCGCTACCAGGGAATCGCTTGCCTTTGTAAACATCGTCGTCAACAGCAGCAATACGGGAGGAACCACCGACATCGACGGCAAATTCAAACTCACATCATCTCAACCGGTGAGAACCATCAGGCTCAGTTATGTAGGGTATGACCCTATTACAGTTACACCAGGCGGACGTACCAGGGAACTGCTCATCGAGATGACCCGGAAGGAGATTGATTTGCAGGAAGTGGAAATTCTGCCAGGTGTTAACCCCGCCCATCGCATCATCCGCAATGCAATCGAAAACCGCGACATCAACGACCCCGAGAAGGTGAACACGTTTTCATATACGGCCTATGATAAAACCGTCTTCACTGCCGATAATGACACAACCCTTAAAGGTGATTTTTCAGCCCTTGTCGACAATACCGCACCACAGAATTCAAAGGGAGGCTTGGAGATCGGATTTTCCATGAAAGCCGACTCGGTGAAAACTGATACTTCGATGAAGGATTCAACCAGCCTCCAGATTGAAAAGCTGATCAAAAATCAATATCTTTTCCTGATGGAGAATGTGACGAAACGGAAATTCATGGCACCCGACAAAAATTACAACAAAGTGATCGCAACAAAGATGTCGGGTTTTAAAGATCCGATCCTTGTTTTCCTGGCCACGCAGATCCAGTCATTCTCCTTTTACAAACCATTCATCTCCATCATGATGAAGGATTATATCAATCCGATCGGGAGCGGGAGTTTCAGCAAATATTTCTTTAAAATTGAAGACACCACCTATGTTGGAAAAGACACGGTCTTCATCATCTCGTTCAGGCCAAGGAAAGGAACCAATTTCGATGGCATGAAAGGTATCGTTTCCATCAACAGCCATCACTGGGCCATTCAGAATGTCTCCGCCGAACCCTACCCGAACAACGGAGGGTTCATGATCAGGATTCACCAGTTGTATGAATTGGTAGACGGAGTGCAGTGGTTTCCCGTCCAACTCAATACCGATGTGGCTTTCAACAACATGCGTATTGGAAAGTACAAAGCGGTTGGAAGTGGCCGGAGTTACATCCGCGACATTGTACTCAACCCCGAACTTGTACGGCGCGAATTCAGCCACCTGGATGTGGAGGTCGACAAGGATGCCACCTCCCGAAGTGAACCATTCTGGAACCAGTACCGTGTTGACAGCCTGAGCCGGAAAGACCGCCAGACATATAAAGTACTCGACAGCGTGGGTGCTGCCAACAATTTCGACCAGATGGCCAAAACCCTCCAAACCCTGATGACCGGCCGCATTCCATGGGGACCTGTCGACATCGACATCAACCGCTTTCTCAATTACAATACCTATGAAGGACTTGTGCTTGGTGCAGGTCTCCATACCAACGACCACCTGTCGGAATGGTTCAAAATCGGGGGATTTTATCAATACGCATTTGGCGCATCCACTTCAAAGTACGGCGGAGATGTAAGTTTCCTGGTAAACCGGCGTCATGATGTCACCCTGGCAGCCTCCGGCTTTTACGATTTGGTTGAATCGGGTGGCGTGAGTTTCCCGGTTGATTACGAATCAATTCTTTCCGGAAACTTCCGGTTACTGATGCTGAAGAAATTCGACCGGACCCGGAGTTATAACTTTTCCGCAGGGTTCAGGGCATTGAAATATGTTTTATTCAATGTGGGCATCTCCAATAATTTCAAAAAATCAACCACCGACGACCTTGCGACGTTTGAAGGAAATGACACGCTGCTTATGAGAACCTTCAATTTCACAACGATAACTGCCGGGTTCAAATGGGCGTATGGAGAGAAGTTCATCCAGACAGTCAACAATAAAATCTCGCTGGGTACAAAATTCCCTGTGGTTTGGTTCGAATACACCCGGGGAATCCAGAACTTCCTCGGAGGAGAATATTCTTATGACCGTTTTGATTTGAAGATACGCAAAACATTTAACATCAAATATCTTGGGAAACTGACCGTGCAATTCAACGGGGGATATGTCGACCAGCCGATTCCGGCAAGCAACCTCTATTACGCACCCTCAAGCTACCGGCTGGTCACGCTGTTCGCCCCTTACAGTTTCGGTACCATGCGAAACAATGAATTCCTTTCCAGCAAATACACCTCCCTTTACCTGTATCATGATTTCGGATACCTTCTTTTCAAGGGAAAGGCCTGGTTCCATCCCGAATTTGCCATCTCTCAGAATATTGGGTTCGGCTGGCTTGACCACCCCGGCAATTATGCTTACATTTCTTTGAAACCGAAAGTGATGAACCTTGGCTATTATGAATCCGGCCTGCTCATCAACAACCTGATCAACCTCAGGATTTACACAATAGGCATCGGTGCATTTTACCGGTGGGGCCCTTACTCATTCGACAACACCGGGGATAATTTCGCCTATAAGATTTCGATGATCTTTCCTTTTTAGGGAGATGTGCGACAAGAGGAGATTCTTACTGTGACGCGTGACACGTGACGGGTGACGCGTGGAGAGTGATGGGTAACGGGAACAAATAATTTAGATCGTATAGAAATTAACATACTATCTTCTCCGGTTTAATTATTTATTTACATTTGTACATATAAATTCCGACAAGTTATTATTCTATGGACGACAGCAACACTCCACATTCAAACAATGAATCTGAGAATCAGAAAGGTTCCTCGCGCCGCGACTTCCTGAAAAACCTCGGGCTGGCCGGGGTTGGCGTTGCCGCAGGTGCAGCCGCGCTATATTCCGGACATATTTTTGAAGCAAAAAAAGAGGTTTCAGGCGATCAGAAGGTCCTGCTCACCCAGGATGGCAAACTGGTACAGGTGGACTCTCTTGAAATCAAAGCGCTTGAAAAAAACGGGAAAGAACTCCACGAAACTCTTGGCCGTGAAGGTATTCCCGGCCGGCGCTGGGTCATGGTAACAGATCTTTCGAAATGCCGCAATGCACGCAAATGCATCAATGCCTGCCAGGGTGCACATCAGCTTCGCCCTGAGCAGTACCACATGAATACCCTGCAGATGCAGGATACTCCCGGAACTGCGCCCTATAACATGCCCAAAAATTGTCAGCATTGCGACAATCCCCCCTGCGTGGCGGTATGCCCGGTCGACGCCACGTACAAACGCCCGGACGGCATTGTGCTGATCGAAAACGACCGTTGCATCGGTTGTCGTTTTTGCATGGCTGCCTGCCCCTATTCAGCCCGTATTTTCAACTGGATCGAACCCAAAGATGCCGCCAATCACCAGGGAGAGGAATACAATGTGGAACTGAATGTTCCCCAAAAGCTTGGGACAATCTCAAAATGCCTCTTCAGCGCCGACCGCCTGCGTGAAGGTAAATTGCCGTACTGTGTTGAAGCCTGTCCGAACAGCGTCTATTATTTCGGCGATGAGAACGAAGATGCCGTTACAAACGGCACTACCAAGGAAACCGTCAGATTGAGCAAACTTCTTCGCGACAATGGAGGTTACCAGCTGATGCCTGAACTGGGTACCAAACCCCGGGTCTACTACCTTCCCCCAAAGAACCGTCTTTTCCCGTTTGAAGAGGCCAAAGATGCAACACCTGAAAAAGTATGATGACCATGGATGATAACAACCTGACTTTCGATAAAATCACAAGCGATCTCACACACCATATCAGGATCAACAAAGGGTTCATGGTATGGATGGGCTTTTTGACTGTTTCACTGGCGGTTTGCCTTTATGCCTATTCGATGCAGCTTCGCACAGGACTGGGTGTGGCTGGCATCCGTGATTATGTCACCTGGGGATTGTACCTTGCCAACTTTGTTTTCTTTGTGGCAGCCAGCCTCATCGGGATGCTCATCAGCGCAGTGCTGGGGCTGATCGGCATGAAATGGCTCACGCCAATAACCCGGATCGCAGAAACCATCGCAGTGGCTTTCGCAGCAGTAGCAGGACTGATCATTATTTCCGACATGGGCCGACCGGAACGACTTGCCTATGTCTTCATTTATGCCCGGCCCCAGTCGCCCATCCTCTGGGATGTTACGGTGATCACAACCTATTTTGTCCTGAGCCTGCTGCTGTTGTTCCTGCCGCTTATTGCCGACATGGCGGTCATACACCGTAAAGTGGCCTCTTTGCCATCCTGGCTTAAACCCGTTTACAAATCATTATCCCTCAATTTTACCGACAGACCTGAACAGAACAAAATCATAAATCGTTCCATCCGCATTTTGCTGATACTCCTGATCCCTGCCGCACTTTCGATCCATACGGTCACTTCATGGCTGTTTGCCGTCACTTCGCGTGCGGGATGGGACAGTACGGTCTTTGGCCCCTATTTCGTTTCAGGTGCGTTTGTAGCCGGTTCTGCCGCAGTCATCATCGCCATGTTCTTCTTCCGCAAGAATTACAAACTCCAGGATTATCTTACCGACATGCATTTCAACAACATGGGAAAAGTTCTTGCAACGGTTTCCCTGGTTTATCTCTACTTCAACATCAATGAATTCCTCGTTCCAGGATATAAAATGAAACGTGCCGACGCCGTTCACCTGCAGGAACTTTTCGCCGGGAAGGATGCATTGCTGTTCTGGGTTGTCCAGCTTGGCGGGCTGGTTTTACCCATACTCTTCATGCTTTTCCGCCGTTTCCGGAAACCATTGCCAATCATGCTCATCTCCATTGCAGTGCTGATCGCTGCCTGGTTTAAGCGGTACATCATCGTCATCCCGACCCAGGAACATCCGTTTCTCCCCATACAGCATGTTCCGCAGAACTTCGTTCATTATTCACCAACGCTGATCGAAACCCTCATTACGATCGCTCCGTTCATCCTCGTTCTCATCATCATCACACTTATTTCGAAGTTTTTTCCCGTGATACCACTGCACGAGACTGCAAGGGAAAAGGGCATTGAACATATTAAATTTGATTAACCCAGAAATAATCAAGGAACTATGCGTTTCAACAAAACACTGATAATCATCTTTCTTTTTTCTCTCGGGACGAGGGTCGCTGCTCAAACCTGGGTGGTTCCTGATGATCAGAAAGCGGTGGTCGCCCCGTTAAAATTCACCCCCGATATGCAGAAACAGGGTGAACAACTTTATATGAAGAACTGCCAGTCTTGTCATGGCCTCCCCGGCAAGGACAACTGGGCAAAACTGACTCCTCCGCCGGGCGACCTGTCAAAGGAGAAAGCTCAGAAACAGACCGACGGTGAAATTTTCTACCGGATCACCACCGGGAAAGTACCAATGCCTGAATTTCGCAACATTCTGCCTGAGGACGACCGCTGGTCGGTGATCGCTTACCTGCGCAGCTTCAACCCGAAATACATCCAGCCCAACCCTGTTGCTAAAGCTGCATTCACCGGGAGGATCGTAACCCTGTCCATGCAATACAGCGAACCGATGAAAAAAATCGTTGTTACCGCAAGCGAACAACTGAAAGACGGCCAGGCCGGGCTGGCATCCGGTGTGGAGATAATGCTGTATGTTAAACGCTACTTTGGCAAAATGCAGGTAGGCGATGTAAAAACGACCAATGCCAAAGGCCAGGCTCTTTTTGAATTTCCCGCCGACTTCCCCGGCAATAAAGATGGATATGTTGAAGTTTCTGCCATGGTCAATGATCCGAAAAGCATCATGAAAACAACTCCGGCAAATGCAACCCTGGCCATCGGGGTACCCACCGACAAGCCCAGCCTCACCGCAACCCGTGCAATGTGGTCGACAAGGGATAAAGCTCCGGTCTGGATCCTGCTTACCTATACCCTTTCAGTTATCATCGTCTGGGGATTTATTTTTTACATCATCTATTCCATATTGAAAATTAAGAGATTAAGTAACGGATAACCTAAAGGGAATGCACGAATCGGCAAAAAAAACAGGATCAATGAAACATCTGGCAACAATTGGAAGAATTCTTTTCGCTTTGCCATTCGGCATCATGGGAATGAATCACTTCTTCATGTACAATTACTATGTTGGGATGGTGAGTTCATTTATCCCGGGTGGCGGTTTTACCGTAATCATCACCGGCCTTGCACTGGTCGCTGCATGCATCGCCATTATTTCGAAAAAATTCATCCAGATTGCCTGCCTCCTTCTGGCCCTTCTGCTGCTTATTTTCATCTGTACGATACATATCCCCGGCATGTTCGAACCTGCAACTGCCAACATGGCCTTGATCGAGTTGCTCAAAGACACAGCACTGATGGGAGGTTCACTTATGATTGCAGGAATTTACAAAGAAGACAATTCAGATTAATTTGAAGATTGAGGTTTGTGGCGGTTGACAATTTGACAATTATGAAAAACAAAGTTTTTGGCTTAGGTATTTTTCTGTTGGTTTTTACTGTTTTTTTATCCCCGGCTGTGATAGCACAGGTTGACGGTGTGGCAGAGGAGGTCGGCATTGTTGAACATCTCGATACCATTATCCCGGCGAAGATCACTTTCAACAATGAACAGGGCAATCCTGTTCAGCTGAAATCACTAATTACCAAACCCACAATCCTTACGCTGGTGTATTACGACTGCCCGGGAATTTGCCCCCAGTTGCTTTCAGGGGTTTCGGATGTTATCGAAAAAATCGGGCTGGAACTTGGCAAAGATTACCAGGTAATTACGGTAAGTTTCAACTATGACGACACCCCTGCGGCCTCCGTGGAGAAGAAAAAGAATTTTCTACGCGCACACAGCAAGCCACACGCTGAACATTGGGTATACCTTACCGGCGACAGTGCAAACATACGGATGCTGACCCATGCCATCGGATACAACTTCACACGGACCGGCAATGATTTCATGCATCCCTCCTGCATCCTGGTTCTCAGTCCCGAAGGCAAGGTTACGCGTTACCTCTATGGAACATCTTTCCTGCCCTTTGATGTAAAAATGGCCCTTATCGAAGCCCAGAAAGGCCAGTCGAGACCTACCATCAACCGCGTACTGGAATATTGTTTCAGTTACGACCCCCAGGGAAGGAAATACACGTTACAGGTAACGAAGATTACCGCGACCATCATCATATTTTTTGCGGTCGCACTGTTTATTATTTTAATTGTCAGATCATCAGGAAAGAAATCCAAAAAACAAAACATATAATATGACAGAACAAAAGAGGCATCAACCTGAGCCTAGTTACCTTGTTGATACCGGCAAATATAAAGGCCTGATGGCCTGGCTTACATCGACCGACCACAAACGGATCGGGTTGATGTACATGTATGCCATGATGGTGTTTTTCAGTGTCGGGGGGCTCCTCGGTGTTTTGATGCGCATCGAGCTCTTCTATCCCGGGCAGCAATTTTACGGTCCGCAGGTTTACAACGGGCTATTCACCATTCACGGCATCATCATGATCTTTACGGTTGTCATTCCCGGATTGGCTGCCGTATTCGGAAATTTTTCAATGCCGATCATGATTGGCGCCAAAGATGTTGCATTTCCAAGACTGAACCTGTTTTCTTTTTACCTCTATGTGCTGGGAGCCATCATTGCCCTCTCTTCGCAATTCATGGGCAACGGCCCCCCCGATACCGGATGGACGTTTTATGCCCCTTACAGCATTCAAACCCACACCAATGTTGTTGCGGCTGTTTTCGGGGCTTTTGTGCTTGGATTCTCCTCCATTCTCACAGGGTTGAACTTCATCGTAACCATGCATCGCATGCGGGCACCGGGGATGACTTTTTTCAAAATGCCACTCTTTCCCTGGTCGCTTTACGCAACTGCATGGATCCAGGTTCTGGCCACACCAATTGTCGGGATCACGCTGCTGATGATTATTGCCGAGCGGTGGTTTCGCATCGGCTTCTTCGATCCTTCCCTGGGAGGTGACCCGGTGCTCTACCAGCATCTTTTCTGGATATACTCCCATCCTGCCGTATACATCATGATTTTGCCTGCCATGGGTGTCATCACCGAAATCATCCCGGTATTCGCGCAAAAGAGAATTTTCGGCTACAAAGCCATCGCCATTTCCAGCATGGCCATTGCACTGGTGGGTTATTTTGTGTGGGCGCATCACATGTACACTTCCGGGATGAGCACGACTGCACGCTGGGTATTCTCGCTTCTCACCTTCCTGGTTGCAGTGCCCAGTGCCATCAAGGTTTTCAACTGGGTTGCGACCATGTACAAAGGTTCCATTTCGGTAAAACCACCTTTCCTGTTTGCCCTCGGATTTATCTTCCTGTTTATGATCGGCGGCATGACCGGGTTGTCTCTTGGAGCCCTGGCTACCAATATTCATGTCCACGACACGGCCTATGTTGTTGCCCATTTCCACTATATTGTTTTTGGAGGGGTCGGGTTTGCCTTCTTCGCGGCAGTCTATTACTGGTACCCGAAGATGTTCGGGAGGATGTATAACTTTAAAATGGCGAACTGGTCTTTTGTCTTCCTTTTCACAGGGTTCAACCTGCTCTATTTCCCTCAGTTCATCATTGGAATCATGGGTATGCCCCGCAGGTATTTTGATTACCTTCCCCAGTTTACCCTCGGTCAGCAAATTTCTTTCTTTGGAGCGATACTGCTTGCGATCGGGTTTATCATCATGCTGATCACACTCTTCAGTAAAAAAGGCGCCAAAGCACCCGATAATCCATGGGGAGGAACAACCTTTGAATGGAGGATTCCTTCTCCCCCCCCGCTTGAAAATTTCGAGGTAATGCCGGAAATGGGGTTGAATGAAGGACCCTATGACTATAAATAACAGCCAGCCACATAAGGACTGGCGAGCAAAATCGTAAATCGTAAATCGTAAATCGTAAATCGTAAATTGAAACATGGAACATCGCGACGACATTGGTGCTAAATTGGGTATGTGGGTCTTTATTTTTACGGAGATACTCCTGTTTGGAGGGCTTTTTCTGGTTTATGCGATTATGCGCAGCAGTTATTCAAACGAATTCCACCAGGCAGCCCACCACCTGAATGCCTTTATCGGAACAATCAACACGGTCGTGCTCCTGGTGAGCAGCGCGACTGTTGCGATGTCGATTACGGCAGTGCAAAAAGGCAATCGCAGACTTGCCGTTATTCTGTTATTTATCACCCTTCTCTGTGCGGCAGTGTTCATGGTCAACAAATATTTTGAATGGGGACACAAAATTCACATCGGTCTCTATCCTGGTTCCGATCTGATGGTCAGCCTGAGCCATGGCCAGGTGATGTTCTTCAGCCTCTATTTCTTCATGACCGGGCTGCACATGTTCCATCTTGTTGTCGGGGGCATCATCCTCACGATTGCTATGGTAAAAGTACAGTCGGGAACAATCAATGCAGACAGGTATGTTCTGCTTGAGAATGGAGGCCTTTACTGGCATCTCGTCGACCTGATCTGGATATTCCTGTTTCCGCTGTTGTACCTGATTACATAGTAAAAGAAAACAACTGAAGGGGAAAACACGTCAGCAATTTGAAAAATCGTAAATCGTAAATCGTAAATCGTAAATCGTAAATTTGAAAACATGCATCCCGAAACTGTTCATATAACTTCCTACAGAACTCATTTATGGATTCTGATCACATTGCTGGCCTTAACCTTCGTGACAATTACCGTGACCTGGATCGATTTATCGGCGCTCACGGTTTTGGTAGCCCTGGTGATTGCCTCGGTAAAGGCGTACCTTGTGCTGACAAACTTCATGCACCTTAAATTCGAGTCATCCCTTTTCCGGGTATTCATAGGCATGGTTTTGGCCATCTACGTACTGGTAATTTTGTTTACGCTTTCGGATTACCTGTTCAGATAACCAGGGTGAAAAAGTGAACCGGTAAACCATCGGACAAACACAATGACTTCCGGTTAAACAGTTAACAAGTTAACTATCTTGAAAATCGTAAATCGTAAATCGTAAATCGTAATTTGTAATTTGTAATTCAATTATATGGGTGCTTCAAATTTTGTTGAAGGTGTTGATCTGGCCTTTAAGGTCATTTTCGGGATCAGTCTGTTTTTCCTGGTTGGAATTACATCGGTGATGTTGTATTTTGTATACCGTTACAACCACAAAAGGCATCCGCATGCCATACAGATCAAAGACAACAACATCCTTGAAATAACATGGATCACCATTCCTCTGATCCTGGTGTTGCTCATGTTTTATTATGGATATGTAGCATTCAGTCCGGAGCGTAAAGTCCCAAAAGATGCCATTCAGATTACCGTCATCGGGAAAATGTGGGTTTGGACCTTTGAATATGAAGGGGGCAAGCAATCGCCCGTACTGGTGGTCCCAATAAATAAGGCGGTTAAGCTTAATCTTCGCTCCGAGGATGTCATTCACAGCCTCTATATTCCTGCGTTCCGTATCAAGGAAGATGCTGTTCCGGGTAAAAAGAATTACATGTGGTTCATTGCCCAGCAGGCAGGGGAATTCGATGTTCTGTGTACGGTGTATTGCGGACTGCGTCATTCCTATATGGAAACCAAAACAAAGGTGGTTTCCGAAACCGAATATGCTGCCTGGCTGAAAGCATTACCCGAAAAATCGAATGAACCTGAAGGGCTTGTTATCCTGAAGAAAAACGCCTGTACAGGCTGCCATTCCATTGACGGATCAAAAATTGTCAGCGCCTCGTTCAAAGGGCTCTTCGGCAAAACGGAAAAGGTCATGACAAACGGCACAGAGCGGTCGGTTACGGTAGACGAGGCGTACATCAAATCATCTGTTTATGATCCTGATAAAGATGTGGTCGTGGGTTACCAGAAGGGGATTATGAAGCCTTACAAAGGCATTGTTACCGACGATGAAATGAACAAAATCATCGACTATTTCAAGAGTATCAAGTAAACTCCGCTTAGCCTTTGCAAACATCCACTTTCCGAGTAATTTTTACATTAACAAGGTTCCCTGTTTCACTGGCTGTTGCATTTACTGCTTTTACAGCCCTGGTGCTGAGTCCGGTTAAACTCTCGTTCGCTGCACTTATTCCTGTCGCAGGTATTTTCATGCTGGCTTCAGGTGCCTCCGCGTTCAACCAATACCAGGAATGGCCCTATGACGAACAGATGGGGCGTACACGGAAACGCCCGCTACCTTCACGCCGCATCAGCACTGCAGAAGCATTGAGAATCGCCATGATCTTCATCATTGGTGGAATGCTGATCCTGCTCTATTATGCTCCTCCGGTTTGTTTCATCCTTGGCTTCGCCAATCTTATCTGGTATAACGGAATTTACACCTATCTGAAACGAAAAACAGCCTTTGCAGTCGTTCCCGGGGCCCTCACCGGGGCCATCCCGATTTTCATGGGGTGGACAGCCGGGGGCGGACCGCTTCTTGCCCCTGAAGCCATCTTCCTGGCATTTTTCCTTTTCATCTGGCAGATGCCGCATTTCTGGCTGCTGACACTAAAATACGGCCACGAATACCGCCAGGCAGGATTCCCGGTAATGACCGATTTTTTCAATGAATTCCAAATCAAAACAGTGGTAATGGGATGGATGATTGCCTCATCAGGGGCCGCGATCATGCTTGTTTATTTTAACATCCTTCATCTCCCCTCACTGGGGTATGCCATCATCGGCTTAAATGGCGCATTGCTGCTCCTCATGGCTTATCAGCTATTCATTGTCACCACCATGCGTTACCGCCTGATATTTTTCGCAGCCAATCTCTTTATGATGATCGTCATGCTTTCGCTGATCATTGACCGGTTGTTGAATACCTGATGTGTTGAATCACTTTACATATCGTATCTTTGAGTCAGAATAGTTTGTCTTCAATCCAATTTGCATATGCTGGAATTAGAATCTCTTCTGGAAAAATGGACCACCAATGACCGAGCAGGTCAAACAGACCACCAGGCAGCCCTGAAAATCCTTGAGGCAACAGAGCTCATCTTCGAAGGGAACCAGGCTGAAACATTGCAGCGGTCCAGCTGGTTCAACTTCCTGGATGTTACAAAAAAACCGTATTTTCTCAAGGCTCTGAAAACCGATGGCTGCCGGAAAAGATGGTCTGAAGTTGTCTTCCGCATCCTGCAGCATACCAACTACGGTCTTCGCGACATGATGGAGCAACGGGTTGCTGAACATCCCGGCCATATCCTGTTCAAAGACATGTCGTCGGCAGTTGCCATAGATTGGACATACGAGCAGATTTACCGCCATCTTCGTGAAATAGCAAGTGTGTTTTATAAAACTGCCGGGGCGGCACCAACGGTTGCCTTTTATACCGAAAACTGCCTGGAAGGGGCCTGCACCGACCTGGCCTGTCTGATGTTCAACATTTACGACACACCACTCAGCCCTCATTTCAAGATCGATGTATTGCTTCCCATTTTCAATGAATTGCAAATCAACATCGCTTTGGCCGATTCTGAAGAGCGGCTGATGGTTTTGCAGAAAATCCTGGAAAAAGCGGAGACAAAGTTCACCATATTTTCTTTACAGGCTGCTACACCCAAAACCCGTAACATTCCCTACCTGGTCGAGGAATGTAAAAAAACATCCCGCTGGGATACGGATGTAATTCTTGGAGGCCTGCCTTTGTATTCAAACAACCAGGTCGCCACGACCATGTTCACATCAGGAAGTACAGGTCTGCCAAAAGGAGTGTCATTCTCTGTTTACAACATTGTATCAAAGCGGTTTGCCCGGGCAGCCTCCCTCCCTGAGGTCGGGGATGAAATATTCCTTTGTTACCTCCCTCTTTTTCACACTTTTGGCAGGTACCTGGAAATGACTGGCGCCATATTCTGGAATGGCACCTATATTTTTGCCGGCAACACCTCATCGGAAACATTGCTTTCATTATTCCCAAAAATGAATCCTTCCGGTTTTATCAGTATCCCTTTGAGGTGGCAGGAACTGTTTGAGCGATGCCAGGAGAAGATCAGCAATATCGAAAGCCGCGAACTGAAGGAAAAAGCTGTCAGGGATATCGTCGGACTCAGATTGCACTGGGGCCTCTCGGCCGCCGGTTATCTTGATCCGGAGGTATTCAGGTTCTTTAACAATTATGGCATCCATCTGAACAGCGGTTTTGGCATGACCGAAGCCACAGGCGGAATCACCATGACACCCCCCGGAAAATACAAGGATTTCACTGTCGGAATTCCGCTGCCGGGCGTTCAGACCAGGCTTGCAGGCGGTTCTGAACTCCAACTCAGCGGACATTATATTGGCCGTTACCTCGAAGTGGCCGGACCCGGAGAAATCATCCCCTACCCGGTTTCTGAAGAAAAAGATTTTTGGCTTTCAACAGGCGATGTCTTTAAGATTGGCCGGGATGGGTATTACCAGATTGTCGACCGGGTAAAAGACATCTATAAAAACAACCGTGGCCAAACTGTCGCCCCCCAGGTCATTGAGAAAAAATTCTACAAAGTTCCCGGCATTAAAAATGTTTTCCTTGTTGGTGACAACCGTCCATACAATGTGCTGCTTATTGCACCCGACAAGTCCGACTCCATATTCAAGGCCCTGCAAGGTGATAACAAGGCTGAATATTTCCACCAGATCGTCATGGCCGCCAATACAGATGTAGCCCCATATGAAAGGGTGATTAATTTCACCCTGCTCGACCGCGATTTCAGCGCAGAAAAAGGTGAACTCACGCCAAAAGGCTCGTTTAACCGAAAAACCATCGAGACAAATTTCAGGGAGATCATTGAATCACTTTATCAAAGCACGATCGTACGAATCGACACAGGCGATTTTACAGTTTCCATCCCAAAATGGTTCTTCCGCGACCTGGGAATCCTGGAAACCGATATCTGGTACGACCGGCACCGGTTGATAAACCGGCGCAACGGTTGCAAACTTTTCATCAGGAAGATCCAGGGTAAGTGGATCCAGATCGGCCATTTAAAATACCATGTTGATTCCACAAATCTCGATATGGGTTTGCTGACACGGCAACCGAAAATCTGGACCGGGAATCCTGCCTTGATAGCTTTCTGCCCGGTAAAGGAGGGATGGGACCTGCCCCTGAAAGATATTTCGGCAAGCGCATACCTGCCGGGTTTTAAACGACTCGATGAAAAGAATTTCCCGGTGATAAGATCCATACGCGATCAGCAACTTCTCGAGGTAAACTACCTGATTTTCCGAACCTATTTTCTGAATTTCACCGAAGCTTATAAAGCCACTGATGAGCTTGGAAAAATCCTCATACAGGCGGAGCCGCGGCTGGCAGTTGTAATCAGGTACAGGCTGGAGGCCCTGGCCTATCATCCGAATGAAGAGATCCGCTGTCTCGCCTACCGGCTGATCCTGCTGAAAGCGCCAAATCCTGAAGATATTCAAAACATGCCCTCTTTCATCGGCTCCGGACTTTCTTTTCTCAATGAAACATCAATCCGGGAGATCGCCTCCAGCAACTTTGGGAAACACCGGCTTGATGCGCTCAAACAGCGGCTCTATTGGTACAGGACTCATCTGAGCTGGCCTGCTTCAAAAAAGCACAGGCAGGCATTCGGCGATGTTCTGGAAATGCTTTACAATTTTGCCGTCCTGCATCTTGAATATTACGTGCCTGTGAGGGCTGAACTTTCACGATGGATCCTGCATAAAGAGGATCTTTATCTGTCAAAACTGGCCGAAAAGTACTTTTACTCGCTGGCAGGCGTTTTTGAAAAAGAGATTGAGAAAAGATCAAACCGGAACAATGTTGCCACATGGAAATCCAAACTGGTTTTTGAACATGGAATTTCCGACACCGAAAAAAAGCGGGTAGCGAAAATCTTCAAGTCATCTGCTTTTCTCAAAGAGAGCATCATACTCACATTTAATGAACGTGATTTTGATCTTGATGATGTTTCCGACAAAGGGATATGGATTCTGCGCCTGCTTGCCTTTAAAGAATTCAAACATTACAGGCTATCCATTAACACCAAAGATGGAAAACACTTCGATCTGCACATGGTGATGAGTGAAAACCCCGATTTCAGGCCACGTCCTGAAACCTTTTACTGGCTCGCCTCCCTGGCCGGGTTTCCCTATGGAGCTGCGGTAGCGCCGATGCTTGGAAGCAGCAGGCCAAACCTGGGCGTACTCACAACACAATATATCGGAGGATTGACTGCATGGGACAAAATCCGTGAGTTATCGGAGATCCACCGTTCTTCAGGTTTTATCAAAGGCCATGCATGGAAAAAGATTTTCATCAAGTCGTTTGCCGTGTTTTTTAAAGCCTGGCATCATAGCGGATACCAGATCGTTCCGGGGGCGGTCTCCCCCTCCAATGTCGCAATTCCCGAAATGGACTTTCGTGAAAGCGCAGTGATTTTATCGCTTGCAGGCTGGTCTGGCTATAAAAACACCCTCTCGCTGATTGAACCGATGTTGCAGGATTTTTATTGCAAAACTGCATCCATCTATCCATGGTGCAGCAATCAACTTGAAATTACCTGGATCTTTGATGCGTGTATTGAAGCGCTTGGGAAGGAAGATGCGGAAAAATTCCTGGGCAAGCTAAAGGTTGACATAAAATCAAAATCGCTGACATGTTTCGATGCAAAGGAAATGCGGTCGCATCTTGATCACTATCTCCGTACTTCCATTAAACAATATTATTTGCCGGTTGCACTTTTCAGTGCGATCGACCAATACCAGGAATGGTACAAAATGAACCCGCTTACAACTGCGGCAGCCAGGGAACAAACCTGTATCGAATTACTAGAACTGTACAAATTACAGCAGGAAGCTGAACTTGTGCGTTACTATCTTTACCGGCATACCTATTTTTCTGATGCAAAGGGGGATATCCGGGCTGCATTTGACAAATTGCTGGCCCGGATGGCTGAACAACCCGGAGGTCTGGCAATCCAGTTGATCGAACTTTCAGACCTTCAGTCGGATCTGCATGACCCGGAGGATAAAACCATCTTCACCCGGATGGTCTTCCCCCGTTTGCAGGGAGAACAGGGATTTGATTTTCTGAAAGTGGGTGAAAACCGGCAGGAGCATGTTGTGGTAAGGTTTTCATTTGAAGATCAATCTGGCAGGAAGTACATCCTCAGGGAACCCGTTGCGGCCCGTGAAATAGGACAATTATACCAGTTGTTTTTCCGGGAGAATTACCCAAAAGAAATCACAGATAACGACCATCAGTTTATTTTGACCGATCAGAACGAAAAGATCGTTGGTGGGATAACTTTCAGATATATTGAAGATCACAACATCCTGCTTGACGGGCTCGTAGTCACTTCATCCCTGCAAGGGAAGGGAATTGCCTCCCGGATGATCGAAAATTTCTTCGCAAGCATGGCTGCACGTGGCATCGAAGTCATCAAAGCCCATTTCCTGTTTGGGAACTATTATCTGAAACATTTCTTCGAGGTGGATCAGAAATGGGGAGCATTGATCAAGAAGTTAAAATAGTTGTAATTTTGCATCCGTCACATGTTACGTGTCACGATTAAGAGTTTGCCCACTGCTTCAACTTTGCTTTTTCATGAACTAACAACAATATAAATCTGACTTTATGAATGGAGAAAAAATAACCTTAATAAACGGGAAACTAACTGTCCCCGACAATCCCGTAATCCCTTTTATTGAAGGTGACGGAATAGGTCCCGACATTTGGAAGGCGAGTGTCCGGGTACTTGACGCCGCAGTCGAAAAAGCCTATTCCGGAAAGAGAAAAATTGTCTGGCGTGAGGTGCTGGCAGGAGAAAAGGCATTTAAACAAACCGGGGAATGGCTGCCAAAAGAAACATTGGATGTTATTCGTGAATATCTGGTTGCGATCAAAGGACCACTCACAACTCCTGTTGGCGGGGGAATCCGCTCGATCAATGTGGCATTGCGCCAGATTCTTGATCTTTACACCTGCCTGAGGCCAGTGCGCTACTTTGCGGGTGTTCCTTCACCTGTCAAGCATCCGGAAACCACAGACATGGTCATTTTCCGGGAAAACACAGAAGATATTTACGCCGGGATCGAATGGATGCAGGGAACCCCTGAGGTCAGGAAAGTACTCGATTTCCTGATCGGGGAGATGGCGGTTACTAAAATACGGTTTCCGGAGACCTCCTCCATCGGGATAAAACCTGTTTCGAAGGAGGGAACTGAACGATTGGTCAGGGCAGCAATTCTTTACGCAATCACCCATAAAAAACCATCCGTTACTCTGGTTCATAAGGGGAATATCATGAAATTCACCGAAGGACAATTCAAACAGTGGGGATATGAACTTGCTGAAAGGGAATTCGGGGATAAGGTATTTACCTGGATGGCTTTTGATAAAATAAAGGCCCGGGATGGGGATATCGCTGCTGAAACAGCACAAAGCGAGGCTCTTTCCAAAGGTAAAATAATCATCAAGGATGTTATTGCAGATGCCTTCCTCCAGCAAATCCTTACTCGTCCTGCCGACTATTCCGTCATTGCAACACTGAACCTCAACGGCGATTATATCTCGGATGCGCTGGCAGCCATCGTGGGAGGAATTGGCATTGCTCCGGGAGCCAACATCAACTATGTTACCGGCCATGCCGTATTCGAAGCAACACACGGCACAGCTCCCAAATATGCCGGCAAAGACCAGGTCAACCCAGGGTCTGTTATCCTTTCGGGGGTAATGATGCTGGAATACATGGGGTGGATTGAGGCTGCAACCATGATTGTGAAAGGCCTTGAAGGAGCTATCCTGAAAAAACGCGTGACGTATGATTTTGAACGCTTGATGGAGGGGGCGACAAAACTCAAATGTTCTGAATTCGGCACGGAGATCATCGCCAATATGTAACCTCTAAAGGGCTGTTGAATAAAATGCCCTGCCCCGATTGTAATGCCTCTTCGCCCTTAAATAAAAAAACCGGTTTGTATCGAACCGGTTTTTTTATTTGTTGTTAATAGAATGTCGGACATTCCATGGGGCCGCCACCTCCCCGGCGGCCGCTGCCACCCGGAATATATCCTCCGCTCCCGCCCCCAAAGATTGAAAGCTTGTCAAATTCGAGGATCAGGCTGATTTCATGTGCTCCGCCGGTGCCCTGAAGGGCTCCGGAAATCTGCAGGTCATAACTGTACATGAACTTGAGGTTCATGTCTTCATAAAAATTGTACTTGTATCCGGCTACCAGGGCGATTGCGCTGTTAACAGTCCCGGTCATCGTCGATTTATACCAGCCTCCTACGTAAATATTGTATTTAAGCAAATTCAACCCGATTTGCAGGGAGTTCAGATTTGCCTGGTTCTGATAAATTGCTCCGATGTTCACCTTTAAGGGTTCCTCGCTGCTGCGCGACATCATGGAGGAGCCCATCGGGCCGGTTGCGATGATCAGATCAAATTGTCCAACCCACTTGCGCGGGTATGGAGATGAACCTGTTGAAAGAAAACTGACATCCGGTTTAAAGATGTGATCTACCGACAAACCAATGTTGCCGCTCATATTTCCACCGGGGTTGAGGAATTGTAAAACACCACCCACGCCAAAATCGGGTACTGTCCGTTTATTGGCGTCCGGGGGAATAAAGGTTGATGCATATACATTGCCGTACCTTGGGTCCAGCTGGCTGGCAAACACGAGGTCGTTCCAATTTACAGTGCGCTGCATGATGCCGGCCTTGATCCCTACCTGGCTGACCATATAACTGGTGATTGGAATCCGGACACCAACTGTAAGGGCTGCTCCGAAATTATTGATCAATCCTACACCCGGCGTATCCTGGTTGATCTGTATCCCGATCCCGCCGGAACCCGGGAGATTTCTGTCACCCAAGTCGGCAGCAAAATAGTAGGATTTAAACGAAACTGGCAGGCTGGGCCACTGGTTCCGGTAAAGAAACCGCGCCCTGATTCCGGAGTTGATACCAGTGAAGGCAGGATTATAGTAGATCGGGGTGCTGAAATACTGGGTATAGTTCATGTCCTGACTATGCGCTTTCGGAACAATCCCAAGTAAACTCAGAATCACAATAAACGAGAAGATATAAATGTTTTTCATTGAGAAAGTTGTTAGCGGTTATCGGATTAATATGACTGTTCCCATTGTCTTTGTTGAGCTGCCCGCGCCAGCGTCAGATCCCTCCCATTGCGAATCGTCAACAAACAAAGCGCTGATCTTCCACATATAGTTTCCCTGAGGCATCAGGTTCCCTTCAAAGGTGCCATCCCATCCTTCGGTTGGCATGCCCTTGTCATCGAGTTTGGTAGATTCCCACATCAGGTGTCCCCACATATCAAATACCGTAACATGGTATTGTTTCAGGTTCATACCAATGGGCTGGAATAACCTTATCCCAAGATTGGTACCCGATGGTGAAAAAGCATTTGGAACATACAATCCTTTGAACAGCAATTCATACGTGTAAAAAGTGGTATCGGCACAATCGTACTGGTTCGTCGAAATGAGTTTGATGGTATAGGTATTGTCCTCCGTAAAGAGCGCAACCGGGCTCATCTCGTTCGAGTATTTCCCGTTCCCGAAATCCCAGCTGTAACTGCTGGCCCCGGTGGAGAAGTTGTTCATTTTAACCTGGCCCTGTTTGCCGTTGTATCCGTTAATTACAGTGAAAGAGCTTACAGGCGTAACGTGAACCTTAACCGTAGAATCGACAGTATCGATGCAACCAAAATGGTCTCTTACAATCATCCTTACCGAATAATTCAGGGTGTCGGGATAACGGTAACTTGGATCCATCAGGTTCGAACTATCCTTGCTTGTTGTAGGATCTCCAAAGTTCCAACGCCAGAATGCCAGAGTCGTGTCTGATTTGACCGATTTATCCGTAAAGAAGGTCGGGTCCCCGGTACAGGCAGCGGTGTTGTCGTAATGTGCTACAGGCAAACCGTAAATTCGCGTCGGCTTGGTCAAAGAGTCCTTACAACCGAATTTGTTGGTTGTAATAAGCTTCACATTGTAGATACCGGCAGTGTCATAGGTATGTTTCGGATTTTTGAAAGTTGAAGTGTCTGTCGGCTTCACGCCAAAGGTCCAGTTCCATTTCGATACGCCAACCCCATAAGTTTTGGATGTATCCCTGAAGAGAGTTATCTGGTGCAAACAAACCGGAACGTTGGAGAAATAGGTGTTTGGTGTCGGGTGAACCTTTACAAAACTCACCAGGCTGTCGGTGATACTGGTCCCATCGACCAAAGCCCATATTTTCAGCTTCACCGGGTAGGTTCCGCTGTCGGCATAAGTATGCATGACCGGCGACTGATACACCGTGTAGGTTAAATCGGGAGAACCATCTCCCCAGGTCCATTGCCATTTGTTGAGAAGGGTAACCGGCAGTGAATTATCGGTAAAGGCGATCTCATTCCTGGCGCACAAGGTGTCTTTATTGGTAAATCCGGAGGCAATGCACGGGAAACGCTGCACGGTTCGTGTCACGCTGTCAACGCAACCATGGGTGCTGGTCATGATCAGTTTAACCGTGTAAATGTTTGCATTGACATAACGATGCGCGATGTCGCCCGGTCCGGGGGCAGTGATGGTCACGGGAGGTGTTCCGTCTCCAAAGTTCCACTTCCAGCTCGCTATCGTTCCGCTGCCTTTGACCAGGGTTGAATCTTTAAAATGTATCGTATCGTTGCATAGTTTGGATACAAAACTAAACAGCGGTTCAGGTGTCTTGTAAACCGTCACTTCGCGGTATACGCTGTCAACACAGTTATCGGTATTGTATGCCTTCATCTTAACGATATAGGTACCCGGTCCGCTGAAAGTATGTGTCGGACTGTATAACTGTGAAGTGTTGTTTGGCACCGAAGCCGGATCCCCGAAATTCCAGGTAACTGAATAGAGTGAATCCCCGGGTGTTTTATTCACCGGCGTAAAATGGGTGGTGTAGCCCTGGCAAACGGTATCATTGGTATAGGAAAAGAGGAAACCCGGTTTCACAAATACACTGTCGGCAATGGTATCCTTGCATCCGTATGTATCGGTTACAATCAGCGTCACCAGATATTTCATGTTAGTCACCGGGAAGACATGCGACGGATTTGCGATGTTCGAGGTGAAACCCGGTTCAAATATCCACAGGCGATCGGCAATGGTCGAACCTGTGGCAGTGGAAAGATCCTGGAAATCAACTTTTCCTGCCGGACAATAGTAGGCAGTCGAGATGAAGGCTGCCACAGGAGCAGGCCGGGATATTACCGGGATTGTTACTGAATCTTCGCAGTTGGCCAGGTTGATCACTTTAAGCTTTACCATGTAGGTTCCGGCAATGGTGTAGGTATGTGCCGGATTCTGGATCGTGGCATGGGGAGTCGCGTCACCAAAGTCCCAATCCCAGCTTTTGATACTGCTTCCCGGTGCGATCGACATGTCGGTAAACTGGGTTGCGGAGTTAACACAGGAAGCCGCATACTGGAACATCGCGGTTGGCTTGGGATTCACCACGATCTGCATCGTGGTGTCTTTGGTACACTGGTTCGAGTTGGTTACATGCAGCAATACGGTATAGGTTCCCTGTAGGTTGAAGGTATGAATCGGGTTCTGCATCGTTGAAACATTGTTGCCCCCACTGGCCGGATCACCAAAATCCCACGCCCAGGCTAGAATAGTCGTTCCGGCAGGAGTTGTAGTTGATGCGTCGGTAAACTGTGTCGGGCTGCCCATGCATGAAGTGTCGGCTGAGAAAATTGCCACTGGTGCATCATGCACAGTCACCACTTTTTTGATGGAATCAACACACCCGTTAGCATTTGTTACAATCAGGCGAACAGTATCAACTCCCCCGGCTGCAAAAACATGCGTTGGATTCTGAGTGGTCGAGATATTGTTGACTCCGGAACCAGGATCTCCGAAATTCCAGTGCCAGTTTGTCACCTGGGGACCACCGTTTGTCTGAGACATATCCGTAAACTGGAAAGGTGTCAGGGCGCAGGCACCGGGTGCAAAAACAAAGTTGGCAACCGGGCTGAAACCAATCTGCACCGGTGAAACTTTGAAAGCGGAACAGCTGTCGGATGTGAAGATGGTCAACTTGACATTGAACGTGCCGCCATTGGGGAATTTATGCTTGATATCCTGGTTGTCGGGGAAGAGGATCGTGGCAAAGGTTCCATCGTTAAAATCCCATACCCACCGCACAATAGTGCCGTGCGGTGTGGTCGAAAGATCATGAAACTGCACCGAATCGCCTGAACAATTGGGAGAGTCATATCTGAACAACGGAAGGGGTTTTCCCAGTACTTCGATCTGTTTGGTCGTATCCTTCACACAGAACGTATTGTTGGTAACTGTAAGTTTCACATTGTAGAAACCTGAATTCGCATACAAATGTGTCGGGCTGGCTGCGGCTGACGTCACACCATCTCCAAATTCCCAAAAATAGGAGGTAATCGTGGGTGGAGCCGGAGTCGGATCGAAAGCAAATGTAGTCAGTTTGCCAAGGCATTCCGTGGAAGCCGTGAAATCACATGCCGGTCTTGCATTGACAGTGATTGACAATGTCTTGGTCTGCGAACACCCGTTTCCGTTAGTAACGATCATGGTCACCGTGAATGGCCCTGAAGCGGTAAACTGATGCGTTGGGTTTTGCAGGCTGGATGTGTTTTCTAAACCTGACGCGGCATCGCCAAAATTCCAGTTCCAGGTCTGAATGCTGCCGGTAGGTTGTGAAAGATCGGTAAACTGGGCGGTCTGGTGGTCGCACAGGGTGGTAGGCGCTGAAAAGTTTGCCAGGGGCGAAGCAACGCTGGTTACAACCTTTTGTATCGAATCTATGCAGCCGTTAAAAGTAGTCACTGTCAGTGTTACCAGGTGTGATGAGGCATTTCCAACGAAAGTATAGGTTATGTCGGGATTATTCGGGAATTGAATGGTCTGGGCGGCCGATCCGTCGCCGAAATCCCATTTCCAGAATTGAATAAAGGAGGTGGCGCCTGTGGGCAGGTATGAATGGTTGTAAAAATGAACAGGATTGCCAATGCAAGTTGCCGCTGAGAATGTAAAATCCGGGATGGGTTTCGGATTGACCGTAATCGTCCTTGTTACGCTGTTGGAACACCCATTGTCATTTACAACAGTAAGTGTCACTACATAATTCCCATAACCGGGATAAATATGCGATGGGCTTGCCTGTGTGGAGGTTACGCCATCTCCGAAGTTCCATAAATATGACTGGAATCCCCCGCCTACAGAATTCGCGACCGAAGTGTTGGTAAAGACTGTCGGTAGTCCGGCACAGGCCTGAGTGGTGTCGAAGCTGGCTATTGGCAATGGATACATGCTGAATGGCGTACTGGAATGGGTGCTTATACATCCATTGGCACTTGTTACCGTGAGGGTTACGGTAAATGGCCCGAGGCCGCTGAAATTGTGCGTGGGATTTTGCAGGTTGGAAGTATTGGGTGCGCCTGACAACGGGTCGCCAAAATCCCATAACCAGGTTGTAATGTTCCCTCCGCCTCCGGTTTGCGACTGGTCGGTAAATTGCACCGGTTGTCCGACGCATGTTATTGTTGATATACTGAAGTTTGCAAGCGGAGAAGGAATGCTGGTGACTGTTTTGATAATAAAAGCCGTACAACCGTTATCCGAGGTCACCGTCAGCTTTACATTATGAATTGTTGACACTCCCAAAAAGGTATGGATCACATCCGGGTTGGCTGGTGCAAAAATAGTATCCGGCGGCGAGGTGTCATCAAAATCCCATATCCAGTAGTTGATGGACTCTGTAAATCCTGAAGGGATGAATGACAGGTCGTGAAAACTAACCGGGTTCGTCACGCAGCTTGTGGTTGAGAAGTTAAATTCAACCACCGGGTTCGGGTGCACGGTTACCGGTTTGGTAATGGTCTGACTGCAGCCATTTGAGTTGACAATGGTCAGGGTGACCTGGTATATTCCGGAGGGTGAATAGGTATGAGCCGGTGATCCAAGGGGGGAGGTTACCCCGTCCCCGAAATTCCACAGGTACGAAACAATGGTTGTTCCTGCAGTCGTGGTTGAAGAATCGCTGAACTGCATGGGTGTTCCCTCACAGGCAACTGAATTTCCAAAACCAGCAACAGGCAATTCATTGATGAAGATATTGTGCGATGCAGTGTCACTGCATCCGTTTGTATTGGTGACCGTTAAAAGAACATGCTTAAATCCAGCTGTGGCATAAACGTGGGATGGATTCTGGGTGGTGCTTCCGGAGAGGTCGCCAAAATCCCAGTTCCAGGTGATGATCGGCCCGCCTCCGTTGGTCTGCGACAGGGTGCTGTTGAATTGCACTGCCTGGGGAGTAACACAGGAAAATGTGCCGGGAAGAACCTCGAAATCGGCAAGCGGCGCTGCGATTTGCTGCACATTGATGGTTTTTGACTGGGAACATCCGCGGTTTGTAGTTACCGTGAGGGTTACATCATAGCCAGTTGCACTGAAAACTGCATAAGTATGTGTCGGGGTCGGGGTTCCTGTGGCAGTTCCTCCATCACCAAAATTCCAGTCCCATCCTGTGATCACATCATTGTAAGGCAGTGGAACAAACGATTGGCTGGTAAACTGGATGGC
>CAIKNA010000132.1 GCA_903828645.1 uncultured Bacteroidales bacterium | reverse complement strand
TACGAGGGTGTGCAGCGGCGCTTTGAATTCCGGATCCGGCGACCGGACCTGGTTTACATCGACGATTACGCCCATCATCCTGCGGAACTAAGGGCGTGCATCAGTGCTGCGCGTGACCTTTACCCTGCCAGAAAGATCACCGGGATATTCCAGCCGCATCTCTTTTCACGCACCCGCGACCTTGCCGATGATTTCGCCCGCAGTCTTGAACTGCTCGATGATCTGATTTTGCTCGACATTTACCCGGCACGCGAAAAACCCATTGCAGGCGTAACGTCACAAATGCTCCTCGACCGGGTGAACCTGGAACATAAACGCCTGGTTCAGAAGGATGATCTCCTCCGGGTGATCATGGACCATAAACCGGAAGTACTACTTACACTGGGTGCCGGGGATATTGACCGGTTTATTGAACCGATTACCGAATTATTGTCAAACCCGAAGGTTTAGATGGATAAAGTCTTAAAAATATTAAAGATCGTATTATGGGTACTCCTCGTTTCCGGGGCGGGAGTTATGATTGGATTTGTGGAGGCGGAGCACTACAGCCAAGTATGCAAAGAAGTTGATATCCGCATCAACTATGGCGCTGCCGATGTTCTGATTACAAAAAAAGATGTCGACTCCATCCTCTTGAAAACAGCCGGGATGCTTAAAGGCAAACCCCTTGGCTATATCAATACCGGCTCGATCAAAGCTGCTATCCGGAAACAGGCATATGTGGCAAAAGTCTCCGTTTATGAAAATAATGAAGGGGTGCTTTTCATTGAAATCCGCCAGCGTGAACCATTGCTGCGGATCATCAACCGGAAATATGAAAGTTTTTACCTCGACGAATCGGGAGCCCTGCTTCCGGTCAACCCCGATTTTTCGGCGCGGGTGCTGGTGGCAAACGGTCTCATCAATGATTCGTACATGAAAAACCCCAATTACCGGGTCAATATCCTTTCATTATCCGACTCCGTATACTATGATTCGTTGCTGACCAACCTTTACAAACTGACCATGTATATCACCCATGACAAGTTCCTGAAGGCCCAGATCGCACAAATCTATGTTGCTGAAAACAGTGAATTCGAACTCATCCCCCGCATCGGGAATCATGTGATCCTGCTGGGCACAGCCGACGATCTTGACGATAAATTCAAGCGGTTGTATGCCTTTTACAGGTTTGGTCTCAATAAAATCGGATGGAATAAATACAATGTAATAAACATAAAGTACAGGAATCAAGTGGTTTGTTCTAAAATTTAAATCAGCATGGAAAAATCAGGCATCATTGTCGGACTCGACATCGGTACAACTAAAATCGCGGTGATTGTTGGCCGGAAAAACGAACATGGAAAAATAGATATACTTGGATATGGCAAGGTGCCATCCATTGGGGTAAAGCGCGGTGTGGTCGCAAATATCGACAATACCGTGCAATCCATCAAGGATGCAGTGGCAGAGGCTTCAGCCAAATCAGGAGTTGACATAAAATATGTGAATGTCGGGATTGCCGGACAGCATATCAAGAGTCTGCAGCACAGGGGAAGCATGATCCGCGAGGAGAGCGAAACCGAGATAAGCCAGCAGGACATTGACAAGCTGTGCAACAGCATGTACAACCTCAACATGAATCCCGGGGAGGAGATACTCGATGTGATCCCCCAGGAATTCAGCATTGACGGCGAACATGGCAACACCACTCCCAAGGGGATGATCGGAAGTTCCCTCGAGGCCAATTTCCATATCATCATCGGGCAGACAGCTGCTGCAAAAAACATTTACAAATGCGTGCGCAAAGCCGGGCTGGAAGTTGTCGAACTGATCATTGAACCCATGGCCTCTGCCGAAGCGGTGCTCAGTGAAGAGGAAAAAGAGGCAGGGGTCGTCCTGGTCGATATAGGCGGCGGAACATCCGACATTGCCATTTTCCATGGAGGAATCATCCGCCACACCGCGGTGATTCCCCTGGGAGGAGAGATCATCACGGAAGATATCAAGGAGGGTTGTTCCATCATAAAAAAACACGCTGAAGAACTGAAGGTGAAGTTTGGTTCGTCGCTTGCACGTGAAAACCGTGAAGAGGAGATCGTTGCGATCCCGGGGCTGCGCGGAAGGACTCCCAAGGAGATCAGCATTAAAAATCTCGCATCGATCATCCAGGCCCGCATGGAAGAGATCATTGAACACATCTATTTCGAGATTAAAAATTCGGGATATGAGAAAAAACTGATCGGGGGCATTGTACTTACCGGCGGCGGGGCCCAGCTGAAACACATTGCCCAGCTCACCGAGTTTATGACCGGCCTCGACACCCGGATAGGCTATCCGAACGAACATCTCTCCACCGACGTGATTGCCGACATGGCAAGCCCGATGTTTGCAACCGGGGTGGGTCTCGTTATCGAAGGCATCGGCCGGTACCAGAAAGAGATTGAGAAGACCAAACCTGAAGAACCGGTTGTGGAGGAGGAGATTCCTGATGCGACGGAAAAGAAAAAAAAGGGAAAAGAAAAAAAGATCAAGGATCCTGCCAGGTCAACCAAACGGTTCCCTGAAATTTTTCTCGATAAAATCAGGAATATTTTTGATGAAGATGTTGACTAATCAAGCTATTAACAATCATGCGTTGATAAATAAACGAAAAGAGACAATTTTCAATACTCTTTCTTAATAATTTTAACCCAGTAAAAAACAAGATCATGGCCGAAATGTTGAAATTCGAATTACCTAAAAACCAGTCCTCTATCATTAAAGTTATCGGTGTTGGCGGAGGTGGCAGCAATGCCGTAAACCACATGTTCCAGCAGGGAATCAAGGGCGTGGATTTTATCATATGCAATACCGATGCCCAGGCCATGGAATCAAGCCCGGTCCCCACACGGATTCAGCTGGGAGCAAATCTTACCGGAGGACTGGGTGCCGGTGCCGCACCTTCGGTGGGACGGAATGCCGCCCTCGAAAATTCCGATGACATAAGGGCGGTGCTCGATAAAGGGACAAAGATGCTCTTCATCACTGCAGGCCTTGGCGGTGGAACAGGAACCGGCGCCGCACCTGTGATCGCACAGATCTCAAAGGAGCTGGACATCCTAACGGTGGGAATCGTCACCATTCCCTTCTCTTTTGAAGGACGCAAGCGCCGCCAGTCGGCCGAAGACGGTATCCGCCAGCTCAAACAGCACGTCGACGCGCTGCTGATCATCAGCAATGACAAGCTGCGGCTTCTCTGCGGCGACATGCCGCTGTCTGAAGCCTTTACCCGGGCCGACAATGTCCTGACAACCGCGGCAAAGGGAATAGCCGAGATCATCACGGTGGCAGGCTATATCAATGTCGATTTCGAAGATGTGAAAACCGTGATGAAAAACAGCGGGGTGGCAATCATGGGTACAGGCGTCGCAAGTGGTCCAAACCGGGCCCAGGTGGCAGTTGAAGATGCCCTTAATTCCCCCCTGCTCGACAACAACGACATCAATGGCGCCGGCAACCTGCTCCTGTACATCTCCTCCGGGAAGAATGAGATCACCATGGACGAGGTCACGGAAATTACCGATTATATCCAGCAAAAAACAAAATCGACCGGTGATATCATCTGGGGCAATGGTTTTGAGGAGAGCCTCGATGACAGGATCAGCGTAACAATCATCGCAACCGGTTTTGACGAAGACCATAAACAAAAAGGCCCGAGTGAACCGGAAACAGTGAAAATATACGACCTCTACGATAAGGAAGGTATAAAAATCGAAAAACGCATTTTCGTCCCTGAACCGAACATTGCGGAACCTGTCAGTTCGCGGACCGAATCTTTCGTTGCGCCTGTCATGCCTGAACCTGTTCCATATTCACCCAAGCCTGAGATTATTGAGCAGGTACGCAACATCGAATTTTCCTTCGAAAAACCGGAACCCGATTTACAGCCGGAACCGGCAGAAACACTGGTGGATGAAATTCAGCCGGGCATTGATGCCGTTTTGACCGAGCCAAAGATCATATTCCGTCCCCAGACCATCAGTCACACCCAGCAGCCTGCAGAAGCTGATGTCAACGATTTCCAGTCTAAAAAAGCCTCTGAAAGGGTATCAAAACTGCGCCAGCTGAGTGAAAAATTAAAAACACATCAGCCTATCGAGCAGAATCTTTACGAAATCGAAAACATTCCGGCTTATAAACGGCGGAATGTCGAATTGAGCGATGTGACCCCATCATCCGAGTCGCAGGTATCTGATTATACGGTTTCTGAAAATTCAGATAAGACCATGGAACTCAGAAGTGAGAATAAATTTCTTAATAAAAAAGTGGATTAGATGAGCCTCGAACTGAAGATCAATGACGACATCAGGGCAGCCATGCTTGCCCGCGATGCTGAAAAACTTGAAGCCCTGAGAGCCATCAAGGCGGCACTCCTGATCGAAAAAACCAAAGAAGGCGCCCCCGGTGAAGTTGGTGAAGAGATGGAACTGAAGATCCTGCAAAAACTGGTCAAGCAACGACGGGAATCCGCTGAAATCTACAGCCAGGCTAACCGCCAGGACCTTGCCCAAAAGGAGATTTATGATGCTTCGGTTATTGAAACCTACCTGCCACAGCAAATGTCGGAGGCCGATGTAACCGAAGTGATCAAAAAGATTGTTGCTCAAACAGGGGCGTCGTCTGTCAAAGACATGGGGAAGGTGATGGGAGCTGCATCAAAAGAACTTGCAGGAAAGGCAGATAACAAGCTGATATCGGTCATTGTTAAAAGCTTGCTGAATTCGTGACACGTAACGCGTGACACGTCATGACCTTCCCGCTTTCCGCCACTCCCTGTACTCCGAAATCCATTTTGAAACACGGCAGGCTGCACCCCACATCACCTTCCATTTGCCAAAACCCGCCGGTACATCAGCGTAAAGGCGCTCCCCGCGCAATATTTTCACAAATGCCTTCCAGGCCCGGTCGCTGTCGCGTACAAAATAATGAATCTTCAGAGGAACTGCATTGAACAGATGTTTAATCCGGTTTGCCTCCAGCAGCTCCTTCATTAATTCATCATTCACCGCTTTTGTGTACGATTCCAGGGATGTTGTTTCAGCCTGAAGATAAGCGTGACATGACCTCGCAGCAAGAATACCGCTGCGGACTGCATAATAGATGCCTTCGCCAGTTAACGGATCGGTAAGCCCGGCGGCATCGCCGGCAACAAGTACACGCCCGTTGTGAAACATGCTTCTTTTAACCCGCACCGGTATGGGCCACGATTTCAGCGACATCGTTTCGGCCACCTCTATTTTGCATTTTGCATTTTGCATTTTGCTCCCTGCACTCCCCTTCTCCTCTTGTGGCCCAACATTGCAATCCCAGGCTCCTTCAGCAAGATAATCAAGCAGCTTTTCATAGTAAGGCATCATCCATTTCGACAGGTTTGCCGGGCCGCCAACCCCGATGGAAAAATGGTCGCCTTTTGGAAAAACCCAGCCGTAACCCCCCGGAAAAGAGCCCCAATCAAGAAAAATCGTTTGAGAAAACGCCTTGACCACCGCAGGATCTGCCCTTACTTCGGCTTCCCAGGCAAGACCAGGCAATATGTTTTCACGCAACCCCGCCGACCGTGCCACGGCACTTGAAGCACCGTCGGCTCCAATCACGAGTTTTGAATGAAAAGTTCTCTCCCTTGTGACGACTGTCACAAATTCCTTTTCCTGAGTCAGCTCCATCACCTTTGCGCCATGAATAACCCGTGCGCCGGCATTAACAGCTTTTTGAAGCAGGAAATCATCAAGTTTGTCGCGGTTGGTGCAATACAGCATCGGTTCGGGGGAGGTTCGTTTAAAACTCTTCCTGAACCCGCTTGAAAAGACAATGGTATGGATCTGCGTTTCAAAAACAGGCGAAACATCAAAAGGAATCTCCCGCAGGATTTTATAGGTCAACCCTGCCCCACAGACTTTATACCGCGGAAAGGATGATTTTTCAAGAATCAGCACGGAAATGCCCCTGCCGGCGAGTTCATAAGCAGCAAGCGAACCGGCGGGGCCGGCACCGGCAATGATTACATCGGCATCTGTCGTCATCGGTTACATCAGGCCCGTTACTTCCTTCAGCAGTTTGTCCTTGTTGATGGGTACAACGCCTACCTCTTCGCACACAAGTCCACCGGCAAGATTCGAGATATAGGCAATCTCATTGGGAGTCCGGTTCATTGCAAGGCACAATGAAGCAAGGCTGATCACCGTATCGCCTGCACCCGACACATCGGAGATCATCCTCATATGAGCTGGAACGAAGATATTTTTGTCTTCAGCACGCTCTTTCAGGCTGATGAGAACCCCTTTGTCCGACATCGTGGTAAGTACAAACCGGCAATCAAGCATGGTGCGCAATTTCTGAGCTGCATCGATAACCGACTGGTTGTCGGTAAGGTCCTCGTCAAGGTTCAGCCCCTCTTTCATCTCCTTCAGGTTCGGCTTGAAAAGGGTTACCTGCCTGTATGCCCTGAAGTTTTTCTTTTTAGGATCGACTGTAACGGGAATTTTAGCCGCCAGGGCCCGTTTTACCACCTCCCCGATCAGTTTCGGGGTGATAACCCCTTTGTCGTAATCCTGAAAGATGATGCAGTCAATTTTCACCTTCGACATGATCTGGTCGATGACCCGCACCAGGGTAAGAAAATCCCCCTGGCCGAGGTCGTTGTCCATCTCCTCGTCCACACGCAGCATCTGATATGAGTTTCCGAATATCCTGAATTTCGTGGTAGTGATGCGTCGCGTGCTGCGTACGATCCCGTCATCGGTGATCTTCTCCTTCTTCAGCAACTCCAGGAATTGGTCTCCTTTATCGTCCGAACCGATCACTGAACAAAGGATTGGGTTCGCCCCCATGGCCCTGATGTTCATTGCCACATTGGCAGCCCCGCCCATTCGATTCTCGCGTTTGCGCAAGGCAACAATAGGGATGGGCGCTTCAGGAGAAATGCGCTCAACCTTGCCCCACAGGTATGAATCAACCATCACATCCCCGATGATCATGATGTTTAACTGGTTGAAATCCTCAAAAAGTTTTTTATAATTTCCCTCTTTATGCATCTGTCAATAATTTTTTCAGCAAACAGGTTTACCATTTACTGTGCCGCTGCATTGAAATGGTAATCGGCAATTGTTTTGATATTCTTGTTGGCCTCGTCCACATTGATCCTGCCATCCATCAAACGGATGATCCGGTGCGCATGTTGCGCGATATCCTCTTCGTGGGTGACAATGATTACCGTATTCCCCATTTTATGGATCTCCTCCAGGAGTCCCAGGATTTCGACGGATGTTTTTGAGTCGAGGTTCCCTGTAGGTTCATCGGCCAGGATGATGGCAGGGTGGTTTACCAGTGCGCGGGCAATGGCAACCCGCTGACGCTGTCCGCCCGACAATTCATTGGGCCTGTGCTCCATGCGGTCGCCCAGTTTTACCTCCTCAAGCGTCAACTTTGCCAGTTCCATCCGTTTTGCTTTGCCAATCCCGGCATAGATCAGCGGAAGCATCACGTTTTCCAGCGCCGTAGACCTGGGCAGCAAATTAAACGTTTGAAAAACAAAGCCGATCTGGCGGTTCCTGATCTCCGCCAGTGCATTGTCATCCATCTTGCTCACATCCTCCCCGTTCAGGAGGTAATTCCCGCTGGTTGGCGTATCAAGGCACCCCAGGATGTTCATCAGGGTTGACTTCCCCGAGCCCGAAGGGCCCATCAAAGCGACAAATTCATTTTTCCTGATCACCAGGGATACAGACCGCAGCGCTTCAACCAGGATGGTCCCGATTTTATAGTTTTTAACGATGTTTTCGAGGTGTATTACTTCGTTGTTCATGGATCTGATGATTAAAAACGTATGGTAAAATCTTCCTTGCTCAATTCTTCTTTAAAAAACACGATGCCCATGTGATAAATATCAATGGTCACCTTAACCTTTGGATGCTGACGGATGATATTCCACGCATCCTCCATTCCGGCCGACCAGTGAATGTCGTCGAAAATAAAAATAGTGCCCGGATGAATGTGCTGAAGACACCGTTCAAAATAGGCCAGCGTAGGTTCCTTTTTATGGTTGCCATCAAAAAAAACAAGATCAGGCACCGGAATGATCGCCAGGGCAATGTCAAGCTTGTCTTCAAAATTACCGGTGATGACATGGATGTTCTTCAACCCGGTCTTTTCGAAATTTTCACGGGCTAAATTGGCCGAATCGATGCAGCCTTCAATGGAGATGATCTGGCATTCGGGTGAGGCAAGTCCAAAATACATGGTGCTGATACCCAGCGATGTTCCAAGCTCGAGGATGGACGATGGCTTGTAATGATGAATTAACCGGAACAGAAATTCACCATTCTTCCGGTTCACAGATGAATGATGGACGATATCCCTGACCCTGACAAACCGCTGATCGCATGGAAAATCCTTGCATCGGGCACCCAGGTCCTTCCGCTTGATAAACCGGCTTCCCGATTCGAGTTCCTTGCGTAACCTGTTGACAACCCTGTATTGCGTGAAGGCATGTTCGTCTTTTAAAACATTCTTGTAAAAGCCAAAGACAAAAGGTGAGTGAATATGGTACTTCGATTGCGCCCTTACCGCATGTTTCAGATAACCAACCACCGCTTCGACCTGCCTGCTCATCGTTTTGGAATAATGCTACAAATTTAACGTAAATTCCACAGAATGACAAGTTGGACGAACCTCCGAAGGAATAGTTACAACCGGAATGAGAACGGGTACCCCTCTTTTTACTAACTTTGCTGTCAAATTAACCCGGAATGGCTGTTATTAGAAACCCGAAGATTGCCGACTACTTTTCCCTTGTCAAAATCAATCATACCATATTTTCCTTACCATTTGCCCTCATTGGTTTTTTTCTTGCGGTCAAAACAGGTCATCACGATCTGAGCATCCGCGTGCTGGTGCTGGTTTTACTTTGTGTGCTTTTTGCGCGCAATGCTGCAATGGGGTTCAACCGCTATGCTGACCGGGAATTTGATAAAAAAAACCCCCGAACCGCTTTGCGTGAAATACCAAGTGACATTATCAGTCCGAAATCAGCCCTGTGGTTTGTGATCATCAATGCCATCCTGTTCATCATAACCAGCTATTTGCTCAATTTCTTATGTTTTTTACTCTCCCCCGTCGCCCTGCTCGTGGTCCTGGGGTATAGTCTCACCAAACGCTTCACTTACTTGTCGCATCTGTTCCTTGGAATGGGTCTCGCCCTGGCTCCCATCGGAGCATACCTGGCAATAACAGCCCGTTTCGACATGCTTCCCCTTATCTATTCGTTCATCGTTATTTTTTGGGTCGCCGGCTTCGACATTTTATATGCCCTCCAGGATATTGAGTTTGACCGGAAGGAAAAGCTTAATTCGCTCCCCGCGAGGCTGGGCCGGGTGAATGCACTCCTCCTCTCCTCCTCTTTCCACCTGTTCGCGCTCATCCTGGTAGCCGCCGGGGGAATAATCGGCAATTTCCACCTGCTGTACTGGATCGGTGCGGCTCTCTTCGCAGGCCTGCTGTGTTATGAACATATCATTGTAAAACCAACCGACATATCCCGCGTCAATCTTGCTTTTGCAACAATGAACGGTATGGCCTCCGTTATTTTCGCCTGCTTTGTCATCGCCGACCTCTTCCTGCAATAACCTCCTCAAATCTTTCATTTTAACTTTGCATTTTGCATTTTGACTTTTCATTTTGCATTTTGCATTTTGCATTTTGACTTTGCATTTTGCATTTTGCACTTCCCCCCCCCTTCCCTTTTTTTTGGGATTTTTCGCAAATTCGTTACTTTAAAATTGCAGAAATCCAATGAACTACCCCGCGGCAAGCAGCGGGGTATCCTAAAACAGCGCTAATTGTTTCACCTTATGCAAAACGGTGTATTCCTTCTCAACCCCTTGGTCTCGAACGTATCTCGATATGC
>CAIKNA010000131.1 GCA_903828645.1 uncultured Bacteroidales bacterium | reverse complement strand
GTAACTATTTACCCCCTGTTTTTTAAATCCAGGGGTTATTAACAATTTTCAGGATTGTTGTCCTGCTGTTATTCTAAATCCAACGGATATCAACCGTTTTCTGTTGATAGTTTGTTCGTAAGATAGCTGATTTTACTATTGTTTTCACTTATTTCTGATGTTACTTTGCAACAAATAAAAGTGTTGTTGTGAATCCATTTCAGAAGATAGATCCTCGTGACAAAGAAATCGAAGAACTTCGAAAGGAGAACCAACAACTCAAAGAAATTATTCAGACTCTTATCGAAAGAATATCTTCTCTTGAAGAACGCCTTTCCCGATACGAAAATCCTAAAAACAGTCGCAATAGTTCTATTCCTCCCAGTCATGATTACACCCGTATGCCTAAGACTCGAAGCCTTCGGGAACCCAGTGGTAAAAAACCGGGAGGTCAGCCAGGGCACGAAGGCGCCACACTTGAAATGGTTGACAAACCGGATGAGATTGTTGAACATATTCCTCAATTTTGCACCTGTTGTGGTCGTGATGTAAGCCTTGTTCATGCAGTGTTGGTTGAAAGTCGTCAGGAAGTTGTTCTTCCGGTGATACAGCCGATTTATGTCGAGCATCAGGCATTTCAAAGAACATGCACATGCGGAAATACGGTGATCGCTGACTTTCCTCCTGGCGTCACTCCCGGTATCAGTTACGGAGAAAACATTGAAAGCCTTGCAGCCTATATGAGTGCCCGTCAGTTTGTTCCCTTTCACCGATTGTCCGAGATGTTCAGGTATGTATTTAATACTCCCATCAGTGAAGGGACATTGGTAAAGGTAACTAACCGGGTTGCAGAAAAAGCCAATCCCGCATATGAACTCATCCGTAAACGGGCAGAAACCGCTGACGTTAATGGTGGAGATGAGACCGGAATGAGAATCAACGGCCAGAAAGGATGGTTCTGGACACTTCAGGGAAAACTGTTCACCTTCATCATTGCTTCGCTCAACAGAGGCGCACAAACTCTTTATCAACATTTTCCCAATGGGTTCGCTTTTTCTATCCTTGTACACGATTGCTGGAGATGTTACTTTAAAGTTGCCGCTGTTGCCCATCAAATCTGTTTGGCTCATTTACTGCGCGAATTCAATCATATCAGCGACTGTTACAAACTGAAATGGGCAACTGATTTTAAACAACTTCTGGTTGAAACCATGACCTTTAAGAAGACACTTCTTCCACAGGATTACAATAAAACACTAATTCAAAGAACGCAATTTGAAGAACGACTTGACAAATTACTGCAAGAACCTATCAAGAAAAAATATCCAATAGCAATAAGCCTTCAAAATCGTTTAGTTAAATATCGACAACATATCTTCACTTTCTTGTATTATCATCAAGTCCCTCCGGACAACAATGGTTCAGAACGAGCTATCCGCAATGTCAAAGTGAAGCAAAAAATATCCGGCCAGTTCAAGTCTTTTACCGGTGCTCAGTCTTTCGCAATCCTGCGATCGGTAATAGATACCTCGATCAAAAACAACCTGAATCCTTTGCATTCTCTCTCCGAAATTAATGCCCTACACTTGTAGGGGGTGAATAGTTACGACAAGGTGAAGAAATAGTAAAAAATCGAATAGGTGGCGATGCTTTTTCTTTTGAAAGTAGCGAAAGCATAGATTGCCAGGCAAGAATATATTACCAGCGGGATAATGGCCTTAAGTTCCCCGATTGATACAACAGGGATATGGTAAGGATAGTAATCGTATGTAAGCGGATGGGGAAAGATCAGGAGCCTGAGGTAAATTCCGAGGGTGTAAAAAATAGTAGCATATTTTTCCTGAAGGGTCATATTGACAAACGGGTTGTTCATAAGGTCGTTTTCAAGATTCCCGGTAGGATTATGCCCGATAACCCATTGCCTGATAAGCAGGAAAAGTATTGCACCCGCTGCCAAAGGAATAAGTGCGATGACCGTGTTCCTGATTGGATATTTAGTGAAAAACCATATTGTCAGCGGAATCACAGCAAGAAATGTAATCGCGTTCTCTTTCGACAAAAGGGCCCCGAAGAAAAAAAGAGTTGCAAGTATCATCTCCTTCGCAGCGGGTTTTGAAAGATATGCTAAAACATATTTCAATGCTGCCAGGGCAAGAAGCAGAGATAAAATCTCGTCCCTGCCCTTTATATTGGCAATGACCTCGGTGTGTACAGGATGTGCTACAAAAACAAGTGTGGCAATTAAGGGAACGGAAACATACCAGTATTTTTGATCAGGGGGGTAACCTTTATAAGCAAGCAAAGTCCGCAACAGATCATATATAAGCATCCCGGTAACGATAAGTAACAGGAGGTTTATAAGATGACTTATCAATGGGTTAGGCCCGAAAAACTGGTACTCAATTGCAAAAGTGACGACAGACAATGGCCGGTACCTGCCACCGGTGACCATGCTGTTATCTTTCCCGAAAAAACCAGTGAAAAGATCAGTTGTAAGTATGTCGGGAATGCCTTTAAATCCAGCTTTCGTGAATTGATTCCCCGTTATGACGACAAGGTCATCAAGGGCATAGTTAAGTGTCAGTGTATTTCCGTACAAAAGGACACAGAACGCGATAACGCACAAGTAACCATAGGTTCTGGTTTTTCTATCAATGATGGAAACAGCGAGTATCTTTTTTTTCTTTGATTGTGATTTCATGAAAGTGCTGGTGTGCGACTTATTGATACATCTTCCTCATGCCAGTATGGATCAAAAACAGCCTATAAAATTCATAAAAATTGATCACTGGTATGTTTGCGATTAATGAATTTTCTTTTGGTCCATTGCCTGGCGGGTAATCAGGATATTCTGGCGAATCTGCTGGTCTGCCGGATCAAGTTTCTCCGCTCTTGAAAAAACATCCAGTGCCCTGGTGTATTCCCCTTTCATGCTGTATACAATCCCCAGATCTTTGTAAGCGGCTATATTGCCGGCGTCGAGATTAATTGACCGTTCGAGAAACCAGGATGCAGAATCGAGGTTGCCTTTGAATTGCCCGTATATTTTTCCAAGCGAGTAGTTCACCTCCGAACTGGCGGGGTTTATCGAATTAAGGTGTTTTAAAATCCTTATTTTATATTCTGATTCATGGCTGTTATCCAGTGATCCCATTACCTGCAGTGCATTTGTAAAAGCATTTTTATTATAAGGGTCAAAATCCAGAACGGTCAAATACTGTACGATCGCCTGTTTGTAGTCTTTCTTATACATTGCCAGGGCATTTCCGTATAAAAGAAGCCCGTTGGAGGCTTTGGGATAAATGCGGATGGCTTTTTCCAGGTGTTTCATGGATAACTCATAGTATTCGGCCTGTTTTGACAGGTCAGTTTCCAGCCTGGCTTTTTCCTGGTAATCTCCTCCGGCGGAAACATTGCATTTCACACTGTTTTCAGAAACCAGCACATCCGTGGTAAACAATGTGAAATTGTCTTTCCAGACCCGGTTTCGCGTATAGGTGCGGAGGGAGAATAACACCAGGATAACGATCAATAACGTTACAGCCGTTTTTTTATAGGCACTCTCTTTTTTGATGATTAAAGGGAGTTTGTTTACAATGAGGCAAGCCAGTATGATTACAAATCCCAGGGATGGCATATAGATGAAACGCTCATTCATGAAGGTCCCTACCGGGAAGAGCAGGTTCGAAACAATGAACAGGGTTGACAGGTAAAAGATAATTCCATAGGAGATAACGCTTTTCGATTTGAATTTTAACACCGCGTAAACGATCATGAAAAGATAGATTCCAAGTGAAAGAACTGCCTTCCAGTCGGTCATGGAAACCAGCGGGATGTGATACGGATAATAATCATGAGTGAGCGGATGGGGAAAAAAAAGCAATTTGACATAAAGGCCAAGCGTGTAGAGGATTGTTCCAAATTTCTGACCTTGCGTCGCATCGAGGAAAGGGTTGTTCAATAATTCTTTCGGCAATTCACCTGAATTCATGTAACCCAGTACCAGGAACCGTACAAAGACAAAGATCAATGCGGTAAATAGAAATGAAACACCCACCTTAAGATTATCCTTCAGTGGAATCTTTGTGAAAAAATAAATTGTCAAAGGCACCATGATCACAAACATGATCGCATTTTCCTTTGACAACAAACCAAAAAAGAAGCAAATATTTGCCAGCAGGAGCATGAGAGGTTTCTTTTTTTCAAAATAGCGCAATGTCAGCCACAAAGCTGCCAGAGGAAACAGCAACGCAAAGATTTCATCCCTGCCTTTGATATTTGCAACTACTTCGGTATGGACCGGGTGAGCAATGAATAATATGGATGCAACGAATGGGATGCCAAGATGCCAGGGTTTACCGGGCGGAGATTTTATCAGCCGGGAAAAGATGATGAATATCAGGCTTCCGGTAAGAGCAAACAGCAGGATGTTGATGAGGTGGCTTAAAAAGGGATTCAGGCCGCCTGCAAGGGCATATTCTATGGCAAAAGAGGCAATGGACAACGGCCTGTACCTTCCGCCTGCAACAAGTTTTTTCTCCGTTCCGAAAAAGCCGGTAAACGAGTCATAGCTGAATATTTCCCTGATCCCGGAGAGTCCTTTTTTTGTAAATGTATTTTCTTTTATGACAATCAGGTCATCCAGTGCATAATCGTTGGTCAGGGTGTTTCCGTACAACAAAAATGCAGCCAGGAAGATTAGCAAATGGGGTAAAAATTTTACGGATAATATTTTCATGGTTTTACCAGATCAATATTTTTTATAAGTTGTTGGGCTTGTGCGTTATCGTGGTCTAATTTCAATACTTTCAGGCAGCATGCCCTTGCGCTGTCGTAATTTCCTTTTTTATAATTTGCGACGCCAAGGTTGAAGTTGGCATCCGGGTCATTTGGTGAATGGGTGAGATATTTTTTAAAATCTGCAATGCCGGAATCGTACCTGGCAAATTTATCTGTATAGAGGATTCCCCTGAGGAGGTGGCATTTATATTCTTCATTATTGTATTTGAGAGCCTTCGAATAATTTGCCAGGGCAAGGTCGTACTTGCCGATGTGGTCGTATATGATGCCCTTGTTCTTGTAAAATGTGAAATCTGTCGAATCGAGCCTGGCCCCTTCCGTGAGGTCTCCAAGCGCCTCTTCATATTGTTTGTTTTCGTTATAAATGAAGGCCCTGTTGATGCGGGCGGGGATGCACCGCGGACTTTTTTCTATCACGTCTGTCCATAACGAGACACTGTCTTTCCATACCAGGTTGCGGTTCCATGTAAGTAAGAAAAGAACGACAATGAGCAATGCTGAAGCAGCATCAAGAATTCTTTTCCCTTGAACGGTCAATGCCGGTCGTTTTTTCCAGAAAAAAATTGCGATGATTGCAGCCAGACCGATGTAAGGAATGTAGGTGTATCGTTCGGCTATCAATGCCGGACCCACCGGAAGGAACTGCAATACAGGAAAAATGGTTGTCAGGAAGAATAACAGGCCAAAGGTGACATATTTATCCTGATCGTTTTTCCAGGTTTTCCAGATCACCAGGGCAAGCGCGATAAAAATAACCGGTGAAAAAAAGATGTAAAAAGGAACAGCCCCCTGCAAAGTAAGGGGGTAGATATAAAATGCTGTCTGGTAACAGGGAAAAAGGAATTTTGCAAGGTAAACGCATATCCCGTAAGGAGCATAAAAGAGGCTCTCAAACAACGGTATGCCGGAAGGGTTGATAAAACTGTTTGCTTTTTGCGCGTAAACAGCTACAATGCCAAAAATGACCGATAATATTAAAAAGGGAATTTTTTCCAGGACAATCTTCCATTCAAATTTCCTCGATAAAAAGTAGTCTACCAGGAACAACACCAGTGGTAATGTGACGGCCTGTGCTTTTGACAGCAGGGAGAAAACGAAGAAAAGGAGGGTGAGCAGGAAAAAGGATGTTTTCCCTTTCCGGAGATAGAGCAAATATGAAATCAACGAGAGAAAGAAATAGGCTGTGTACAAAACATCTTTTCGTTCGGAAACCCAGGCTACAGATTCAACATGCATCGGATGAATGGCAAAAAGCAATGCTATGGTGACGGCAATATTTACATTTTTTTTCAACAGATGGAAAAAGAATGTATAAACGAGAAATGAATTAAGAACATGCAATAATAGGTTGTGGAAATGGTAGCCGTGTGGGGACAAAATAAAAAGGTGGTAATCGAAGGCAAAACTCAGGATAATAAACGGGTGATAATTCCCCATAAAATAGGTTGAAAATATTCTCCCGAGATTGTTCCAGGAAAAGGTTGTGATCATGTCATTGTTCATGATATAAACGATGTCATCCCAGTTTACAAAGTCGTTCTTCAAAGTCGGGAAGAATGCAATGAAAGAGAGCATCAGCAGGAGGATGATCTTCCAGTTCAGCAGACTTTCATCTTTGAGGGTTATCTTCTTTTTGGATGCCATGGCCAGCCTATTTTGACGTGTACATCGGGAGCGAAATCACTCCTTTTTTCTGCAGGAAATATCCCAGGGATGTTTTGAGCACTCCTAGCCCGTATTTTACGCTGCGTTTCAGGTTGATGGAAGAGGCTTCTTCGAAGTATTTCGTGGGACAGGTTATCTCTGCAATCTCAAACCCGGAATAGAAGATCTGTGCCAGCATCTGGTTGTCGAAAACAAAGTCGTCGGAGTTGGCCTGATAATTGACTTTTTCGAGAACTTCGCGTGAAAAGGCGCGATACCCTGAATGGTATTCGGAAAGTTTCTGGTTGATCAGCAGATTCTGCACCCAGGTGAGGAACCTGTTCGATATGTATTTATACAAGGGCATGCCCCCTTTAAGCGCTCCTTTTCCGAGGATGCGGGAGGCAATCACTACCGGGTAGAGACCGCTTGCAATCATGTATGCCATTGAAGGGATGAGTTTCGGCGTGTACTGGTAGTCGGGATGCAGCATGATCACAATGTCACCGCCCAGATCAAGTGCCGTGTTGTAGCAGGTTTTCTGATTGCCTCCATAGCCCTTGTTCCTGTCATGACGGATGAGGTTTTTAACATGGAGGGAACTTGCAACTTCAATAGTGTTATCTGTACTTGCATCGTCAACGACAACATACTCATCGACCAGGTCGAATGGAATTTCGGCAATGGTTTGTGCTATCGTTTTCCCTGCATTATAAGCCGGAAGAACTACAATAATCTTTTTTCCTAACAACATGGGGGATATTTTGATTTACGATTTACGATTTACGATTTACGATTTTTTGGGAATTGAGTCTGGTAATTTTCATGAGTTTACGGAAAATTACAGGTGAACAAAAATGGTGGTATTTTCCCGGTTGCCTTTCATACGAAACAGTGAGAATATGAATGCTTTAAAATCCACCCTGTCCTCAACATTCGCATTTTGTGGATCAGAAGGGATTCTCATCTTTGCCATATGCTTATATTTTCTTAAGTGTTTAAATCCATCAAATGATAGATGTTCAGTAGTAATATAAGAATGAAATGTAAATGAATATTATTTACGTTTATTTATAAAAAACTGTGTGTATTTGTGTGCACTTGCACAAAGACCAACAATCGCACAAGGATAATTTTACCATGAAAAAAACAGGCCGAGCGACAAATATACCAATTATTTTAAAATATTCTTTTCATGGTCAACGATCGTAATTTTATGACGGCTTGCATTTCGATGCCAAATATTGGGCGGATGAGAGGATGTTATCCAAGTTGGAGGAGTATTGCTGTTGTCAGCTTTCTTCTGGCAACCGCTTATAATCATTAAAAGCATTCCCATTATGGCTAATGGGAAAATCCAACTTTTTATAACTTTATTCATGGCAGTATAATTTTAGATGAATAGTCATACCACTCTCTAACAATCTGAATATCAAATTTACAGAACCTTCAAATGGCATCGCATACAAACTCGGAAATATTATTTCCCAAGTGGGAAACCCGACTTCTCTGAAACTGATCCTCATTATATTCTCCACACAAAGTGAGAAAGAACCGATAAAAAACCAATTAGAATTTCGGTTAAATTCCAGGATTCAGAATGATATTATCAGGAAAAAACACAGGTAAGAAGATCAAATGATGACTTATAATGTGGCTCCATTTGGACTAAAATAAATGTCTGAGAGGCAGCATTTATGGATATGGTCTTCATGGACTAACGATAGTGTGTGTAAATTCGTGAGTAAATAAAAATACCGCATTATAAGTGGTTAATTTACAATGCGGTATCGTATTAAGTTGTGGAGCTGGAGGGATTCGAACCCTCGTCCAAACAAGTAGCAAAAATGCGTTCTACATGCTTAGCCGCTGGTTAATTGTCGGAATCCGGCCGGTCAGTGGCAAACCTACCTGATCCTTAGTTCCTGTTATTTCGCCGGGTCATCGGAACAATAACCTGACTATCCCAACATTTGCGATGCCTCATCCGGAACACCGTTGAGAAAGGTTTTCCGGGAGACAAGACGCGCTTAATTTCTAAAACTAAGCAGCAAGTCTGTAAGAATAATTGTCGCCAGTTAATGGCTGTGTAAACTGACTTTTTACGAGGCCTGCTCACGAACACTCGGCATGCTTACAATCCCACTTCCCTGCTGTCAAAACCAGTCAGCCCCGAAAATGATTGCAAAGATATGAAAATGATTTACGATTTACGATTTACGATTTACGATTTTTGATTTTTGATTTTGAGGATTGATGCACGGGAATTTTTTCCGGATTCACAGTGTACAGGCGGGCTATGCTTCAGGGAAATTAAGCAGGGTCTTCACAAAGACAGAAATGTCGTATTTTGTGTGGAAGATACGGTACAGTTCTGCCATGATCGGGAAATGATCACCAACGTTCATGGTTTTGGAGAACTCCTGGTAAAAGACGTCAGCGGCTGTTTTTCCTTCAAGTACAAGTTCATGGGAAACATGTTCGGTGAAAAAACCTTTGCCAATGAGCAGTCCGAGTGTGCGATTACGGCTCAGATCATTCAAGGCTGTGAGCGTGAAATCTCCATATCCGCAATAATTGAACAACGTATCGGGCTGTCCGCCAAAAGCCAGCAACACTTTTCGCATCTCCCTGAAAGCTTTGGTCAGGATAAGAAAACGAAGGTTTGGCGAACTGAATTGGGCGTCGACAATGCCCAGTACAACTGCATAGATGTTTTTAAGGATGCTGAGTATCTCCACACCGCGGATATCGCCGGAATAATCAAGATGGATATTCGTGTTTTTAAAAATGTTGCTGATTTGCAGGATGTGATCGGGGTTTTGGTACCCGAGCGTGAAACCGGTCGGCAGGCGGTTGATGATTTCACGCGCAAAACTGGGACCTTTCATGGTACACAAGGGGTTTGGAAATTCTTCCTCCAGGCATTCGATAATGGTCCTGTTCCCAAAACCGAATCCTTTGGCCAGGTTGATTAATATGGCATCGGGGGGGAGATGCTGCCGGATTTTTTTCAGGTAATCGATCATCACAACAGACGGGATAGCCAGAAAGATGATTTTGCAATGTTCAAGCATCCTCTCATCAGTGGTGGCAACCAGGCCGGGGTGGAGATGCAGGGTTGGGAAATATTTGGAGTTGATATGGGTATGGTTGATGTTTTCGACCACCTGGTGTTCGATTGAAAGCAACAGAATGCTTTCCAGACCCGCTTCAGCCAGGATGTTTCCAAGCGCTGTTCCAATGGTTCCCGCACCGATCAGGGCGATATTATATTGTTGGTTTTCCATAGTTATTTTTCTTGTGCTGTTGAAAACAGAATCCTGAAGCAGGCACCTCCATCACTGGAAACCTCGAGGATTGCCTCAATCTGTTCGACGAGTATCCCGACAATCTGGGATCCCATTGATTGCGTATTTTCCATGGTGAAATCAGCCGGCAGTCCTATCCCGTTATCACAAATGGTGATGGAAAATTTGTCGTCATTTTCCGGAAAAAGTCTGATCTGGATGGTTCCCGTCCGGTTGCCCGGGAAGGCATATTTATAGGCATTGGTGATGAGTTCGTTAATGATCAGGCCCATTGGCAATGCCATTTCAATGGCAACTGTGCAGGGATGAATGTCGGTTTGCAAATGAATACGGTTGTTGTTAAATGAACTGGAGATGATCTGTGCAAGGTGATAAAGGTAATTGTCGAAAGGGATGGTGCTTATTTCCTGTGATTGATATAGTTGTTCATGTACCAGTGACATGGTGCGGACCCGCAGCTGCAGATCTTTTAATGAACTGCTTAATTCAGGATTGTCCGACTGGTTGCGCTGCATGTTCATCAGGCTTACCAGGATGGCAAAATTATTCTTAACACGGTTGTGGATTTCGCGAAGAAGGTACTCTTTTTGCCTGGAATTTTCAGACAGCTCCTCTTCATGTTTGGTGCGTTCAGAGATGTCGCGAACCACGGTTATCAGGTTGGTCACCTCATGTGTTTCAGGATTTATGATGGTATTTATGTTGGCTTCAGCCCAAAAGGTCGACCCGTCTTTTCGCAGAACTTTGTAGATATAGCGGGTTGATTTTTTCGCACGAAGCATTTCAAGCAGATGCTGGTTTACGCTTACCTGATAAGACGGTTCGACCAAATCGAGCATGCTGTTCATCCGGAGGATTTCCCCGGCGCTGTATCCATATAGTTTTACACAGGAGGGGCTTACATAGAGCCGGTGCATGCTGGCATCCATCAGGGAAATAACGTCAACCGTGTTTTCAGCCAGGAACTGATGCAGCTCCTGGCTCCTGTTAAGCCTTCCTTCCGCCTCTATGCGTATATTGATTTCCTGCGTGAGCCGCTTGTTCAACTCGGCCAGTTCATTTTTGCGTTTCCGGTTTTTTCGCGCAAGAGTATCCACGAAAAATATGATAAAGAGAAGAATTAAAAATGCGACTTCAAAAAATAATATCTGGATCCGGAGGTTTCTGATCCGAAGGTCCGTTATCAGAATCTCCTGGTTCAGGAGTTCGTTTTGTACCTCATTTGCCCTGATCGTGCGGTTGGCCTCCAGCGTTAAAATACTCGATTGGGTTCGTTCGCGGTTCAATTTGGTCCGGTATACAACCCGTGCCTGGAAATATTTTAATGCATCGGCAAATCTGTTTTCCGATATTGCAAAATCAGAGAGTTGGGAATATATTGTTTCCAGTTGCTCAGTGCATTTAATGCGTTCGGCCAGTTGAAGAGATCTCCGGAGATAGTAGCTGGCAGAGTCTTTTCTGCCAAGGAGCCAATAGGCTTCCCCGACATTTAAAAGGGATGATGAGATTAATTTTGACGGTCCGATTTTTTCACGGATTCGCAAAGCCGACAGGTTGAAATATAAATTTAATTTATTGTCATCAAGAACATTAAATATGTGTGCGAGACGTGTGTACAGAACGGCGAGTTCGGTAGGATTTGGAATTTTCGCATAAAAAGAGGCTGCCTGGCGATAATTGTATTCAGATTGTACGTACATTTTTTTTTGTAAGAAAGCATCTCCAAGCACTTTAAACACATCTCCCTCGCGAAGATTGTCGTGACCCGATTGAAAATAGGGGATAGAAAGGTAGAGAAAACGAATGGCCAGGTTGTAATCTCCTTTGGCATAGTAATACTTTGCCCGGTGGAGGAACACCAGACCTTTTGTGATGGGAGCTGCAGATTTTTGGGCTACCCGCTCCATCATGTCAATATATTTTTTTGCCAAATCATAATCTTTGGTAGTCACCAGAAAAAATTGGGTCACACGTGAATAGGCCAGGATGAGATTTTCATCATCATTTTTATGGTCGTAGAGGTCGATGATTTTAAAGTACAGGTCCAGTGTTTTTACATAATCCTCGCTGGCTAAATAATACTTTGACAAAGTTGTCAGTGCATCATTCTGGCCTTTTATGTACTTGATCTGACCTGAAAGCGCCAATGCTTCACTGGCATAAATTTTTTGGAATTCCAGGTTGTTATTCATGGAATTCTCGGCAAGTTTATTCAGTGAATCTGCAATCAGAATCTTGTTCTTCCTTCCTTTGCCTTCCGGAAGTCCTGACGGAAAAGCAAATGTTGTGGAAAGCACAAAAATCAATAAAACACAGGCAAATTTCATGATTCTGTTTTTCGATAAATCCCGATCAGGTATCCACTCCAGAATTTTGAATTGAATTTACGCAGAAACCCCATCCTGAATGAGAACATGACCATCAGCACCCTGGTGAAAAAGTAAATTACCCGGTTGGAGGGGGTTCTGATCTCGATTTTTTTCATGTTGAGGGGTTCGAATCCTCCGATATATCCTTTGAAAACAGGCTGTAGTGAATATTTTTCTTCGAAGATCTTCCAGTTTTCAATATTCATGATCTGCATGTTGTGTGTCTGCGCGATGGAGGGTGCAAGCCGTTTCAGCACAGGCTGGTATATTCCTGCATAATTCGGGACGCCCAGCAGGAGGATCCCTCCGGGCTTGAGAAGGTCCAGGTGTTTGGCAACTACCTTCTCCGGCTCGTCAAAATGTTCAATGAATCCCAGTGAATATACTATGTCAAATTGGGGAAGGTCTGAGTTGTCGGAAAAAAGATCGCGTTCAAAGACTTCGACCGGCAGCCCGGCTTTCGAAAAAGTTTCAAGGGTCTGTTCATTGCCGATGTGTGAATAATCGAGTGAATATGCCTTATAATCAAAGCGGCGGGTGAGATAAAGCAGGTACTCACCATATGCGCCGCCCACCTCGAGAATGGTTAGTCCTTTGGTTGCCGGAAGAAAACGATCGAACGTTTTTAAAAGTTCCCTGACCGCAAGACTGGTTTTTTTCTTGCTTTTCTGTCCGGGTTTTCCTTCCCAGTAGTCCTCCCAGAATGTCTGACCCGTAAGTTTGTTTTCCTTCATTGGCAATTGATGAATGGTACCGGTGAAAATGAATTAATAGCAAAAATAGAAAATAATCTTAATTTTGTCACTGCGATCGTTCAAAGAACCTCAAATATTATCAACCCCGATTAAACCAAAAGCATGAAAGCTGTAATTCTGGCAGGTGGGAAAGGCACCAGGTTAAAACCGTACACCACGGTAATACCGAAACCGCTCGTGCCGGTTGGCGAAAAGGCAATTCTGGAAATACTCATTGCCCGCCTGAAACAGCAAGGAGTGGACGAGGTTTATATCTGTCTCAATCATTTCGCAGAAATCATCATGGCTTTTTTTGGTGACGGCAGACGTTTTGGATTGAAAATCAACTATTCCCTTGAGGACGAACCCCTGGGAACCGTTGGGCCGATAAGGCTTATAATGGGATTGCCGGAACATTTCCTGGTGATGAACGGAGATCTGCTCACCGATCTTCCATTTCACGAATTGTACGATTATCACCTGAAGGGGAATTCCTTACTGACGGTCTCCACTTTTACCCGGAAAACAAAAATTGATTTCGGTGTTATTGAGGTTGATCCCCTGACCCATCTGGCTACGGGTTTCCGTGAAAAACCCGAATACACGTTTGAGGTCAGCATGGGTGTTTATGTGATGAACAGGGCAGTACTTGAGTATGTTCCCCCGGGCACCCATTTCGGTTTCGATAACCTCATGCTCACCCTTCTTGCGCAAAAACAACCTGCCAGGACTTTCCCATATCACGGTTACTGGCTTGATATTGGACGTCCCGATGATTATGAGAAGGCCAACGATGACATTGAAATGCTCGGCAAACTTTTATGAGTGCCATTCTGGTTACCGGTTCTGCAGGTTTTATCGGGAGTGCCCTGGTAAGGCTGTTGCGTGAAAAGGGATTCATGGTGATCGAATTCGATGTTGCCCAGGGTGACATTACCTCTGAACAGGCGCTGCTCCCATATGCGGATAAAGGGATTCACCATGTGTTTCATCTGGCAGGAAAGACCTTTGTGCCTGAAAGCTGGCGGCATCCCTTTGGCTTTTACCAGGTGAATATGATGGGAACAGTGAACGTTCTCGAATTCTGTCGTAAAACAGGTGCCGGTCTCACCTACGTCAGTTCCTATCTCTACGGGCAGCCCGATTACCTCCCGGTGGATGAAGACCATCCTGTTAAATCTTACAATCCTTACAGCCAGAGCAAGGTGGTGGCTGATGCAACCTGCCAGTTCTATGCCCGGCAATATGGAATGCCGGTAACGATTTTCCGGCCGTTCAATGCATACGGGCCCGGCCAGTCGCCACAGTTCATCATCCCTGAGATCATCAGCAAAGTTTTTGATCCTGCCCAGGTGGTGCTGGAAGTAATGGACCTGCTTCCCCGGCGTGACTACATCTACCTGGATGATCTCCTGGAAGCATTTGTTTTATCTATGGGAAAGCCCTATGGCATCTATAACCTTGGCAGCGGTTACTCAAAAAGCGTGGCGGAGATCGTTGCCCTGGTTTTTCAATATTCAGGGATTACAAAGGAGGTCAGGGCGACCGGGAATAACCGGCCAAACGAAATTTTTGACCTTTACGCTGATATTTCAAAGATAAAACGGGACTATAACTGGGATATAAAAACCAGTTTTGAAGCCGGGATGAAAAATTGTGTTGAACATTATATGCGGCGGTGAATTTGAAAAGAAAGCGTATCCTCTATGTAACACCGCTCAAAATCGCCTTTTTTGCACTTGACCAGAAACTCCTTGCAGAAAAATACGAGGTGATTCCCTATTTCCTTGAAGCAAAACCTTCGGGTGCGGGCAATCTGTATGCCCTTGTCGCCCTTGCTTTCTATATTTTGCGCCACGGCCGGAAGATGGATGCCATGATTACCTGGTTTGGAGATTATCACTCGGCGGTGATGGCTTTTTTTGGAAAATTGCTCCATATCAGGGTCATTATTTTTGCCGGGGGCCAGGAAGCAATCTGCTATCCTGAAATCAGGAAAGGGGTTTATCTGAAAAAGTTTCGCGGAAAAGTCGTGAAGTATGCCCTGCGCCATGCCACCCATGTTGTGCCGAACCACGCCTCCCTGCTTTATCACGAAAATTACTATTACACCCCTGACGGGAAAAAAGATGGTATCAGGTACTATATCCCCGACATTCAAACACCCATGACCATCATTCCGAACGGGATCAATACAGACAGCTATTTTCGTGATCCTGGCATAGAAAAGGAGCCTGATCGCGTGCTCACCGTTGGCTCCATGGGCAGCACCTTTGATTTTATAAACAAAGGATTTGATCTGTTTACCGAACTTGCCCGGCGGAACCCGGATCTGAAATTCACCCTGACAGGGGTAAAACGACAGTTTCTGCCATGGATGGAAGCAAATTACCACGTCGGTTCAATCCCCAATCTTGAACTGGTCTATTTTTATGTCACCGACGAAGACCTTTTCAGAAATTACAACAGGGCCAAGGTGTTTGTCCAGGCCTCCATTACAGAGGGTATGCCAAACACGCTCAGCGAGGCCATGCTTTGCGAATGCATCCCGGTCGGATCAAATGTCAACGGCATCCCCGATGCCATGGGCGGAACCGGCGTGCTGGTGTATCATCGTTCGGTGGAAGAACTTGAACAGGCGGTACGAAAAGCCCTGACCATGGATACCGGCTCCAGGGCCCGCCAGCATGCACTGAACAATTTTACGTATGCCATACGGAAGGAAAAACTCCTTGATTTGCTTGAAAAAATCCTCTGATCTTTTCAGATTGAATAGCCACCGTCGGTTACCAGGTTCTGCCCGGTAATCCACCTGCCGGCTTCCGACATCAGGTAGATGCACGAGAATGCCACATCCTGCGGATCTCCAAAACCCAGTGGATGTTGTTTCAGCAATTGCTCTGCTGCTTCGCCGGGGAGAGAATCAAACAGGGTGTCGGCCATGGGAGTTTTTACGATGCCGGGGGATACGGCATTTACGCGGATTTTTTTCACGGTCAGTTCAAGAGCCATGGAACGAACCCCGGCAAGGAGGGCTCCCTTGGAGGAAGCATAGGCCACTGCGCCCTGCTGCCCGTGCAGCGCGCTGATACTGCTGATGAAGACATAGGAGCCCCCCGTCTGCAGGTCCACGTATTTTTTCTGGGAAAGGATGCGCGCCAGTTCGAAACCGGCAATTACATTCACGGCATAAAGCGATTCAAAATGTTTGGGGCGGGTCATCGAAAAGGGAGCTGTAAAAATAGCACCTGCGGCATGAACCATCCCGAATACCTGCGATCCGCCGGGCAACAATGCTGCTGCGGTACTTTCCAGGTTCGCCAGGTCTTTCAGATCAGACACTGCCATGCGGTGATTACCGGGGGAGAGCTGGCTGAATGTCTCTTCAAGGCGTTCCTGGTTGCGGGCCAGGAGAAATACAGTTGCACCGGCCCTGCTGCATTCGATGGCTACGGATCTTCCGATGCCCGATGAGGCGCCGGTGATGACGATGTTTTTGGTTTGCAGTGAAAATGGGGAAGTTATCATGGTCTTCAACCGGAAAAATTTTCCATCCCGATGAGCTCCATCAGATCACCAACAGTGCTGATTGCAGCCAGTTGTTTGGCGGTAAGCCTTTTTGAAAAATTTTCATCCACAAAGGCGATGACCGCCATCACGGCCATGGAATCATAGGCTTCGATTTTTCTCAGATCCGTAGCTGTCTGCAGATCAATGTCCTGAAACTCCAAAGCCTCTTTCAGGAGGCGGAGAAATTCTTCTTTTTTCATCCTTTTCGAATTAAAATTTATTTATTACCAGGTAATTACCACTGCTCCCCAGGAGTAACCCACGCCAAAACCAACCAGCAACAATTTCGATCCCGGTTTTATTTTGCCCTGTTCAAGGGATTCCACCATGGCGATCGGGATGGTGGCCGAAACCGTATTCCCGGTCATCAGCATGTTGTTATAATATTTTTCGGCAGGAATTCTGATCTTTTTGCGCAGGTATTCCAGCATGTATTTATTGGCCTGGTGAAAAATCACATAATCGATCTCTTCGAGCGACAGGTTGTTTTTCTGAAGCACCGAACTAACGAGGCCGGGAACGCTTTCTATGGTAAAGTTGAATATCTCCGGCCCGTTCATGTACAGATGATTCGGAGAGTGAAAGGTTCCATCTTCATTTGCAATTGCTACTGATTCGGATACGCAAGGTTTGCGCATGGCGCCTGCTTCGACTATCAGGTTGTTTTTCCCTGAGCCGTCGGTCCCCAGTTCAAAGGAGCCAATATGGGGCAAGTCATTTATATCCAGGAGAATTGCAGCTGCGCCATCACCGAAGATGCTCCGGTTGGCCCGGTCGGCCGGATGGAGGTGCTTGGAATAGGTTTCAGACATGATCAGCAGGATCCGCGTGGCAATTCCGGCGGCCAATAACCCTTTGGCCAGGGCTAACCCGTAAATAAACCCTGAACAGCCCAGGTTGTAATCCAGCGCACCGGTCTTGTTGCTCAATCCCAGTTTTTCCTGTAAAATGCAGGCACTGGTCGGTAAAAAATAGTCGGGGCTCTGGGTGCACAATAAAATGAAGTCAACTGTGCCTTTATCCTCCCCGTCAAGGACCCTTTCGGATGCCTGAAAGGCCATATCCAGCGCGGTCTCTCCTTTCGCTGAAAGATGCCGTTGACGGATACCCACTTTTTCTTCAATTTTGGAGGCATTCCAATCGGGGAATTCCCGCTCAAAGTCGCTGTTGGTAAAAATTATCTCCGGAAGATAACAGGCTATTTTCATGGTATCGGGTAAAAAAGGTTAAAATTAGCAATTATTTTATTTGATTGATCGCCATTATATCAGTAATATATCATTTGGGTCCATTTTGATCGAATAACAAACCGGTCCATAGGGGTATAAAAATCTCATATACAACTAATTGTTCAATTATTTACGAATTTTGTTTCAGCTTTGTTTCAGCTTTGGTACAGGTTTGTTTCAGGTTTGTTTCAGGTTTGTATAAGCTCTGTATAAGCTTTGTATAAGCTCTGTATAAGCTTCGTATAAGCTTTGTATAAGCTTTGTATAAGCTTTCTTTCAACTTTCTTTCACCTTCCTTTCAGATTCGGTTCAGTAAGGATTCAGCTGGGAGGATCCATTTTTTAATTATGACCCTGCATATACAACCTGGAGAGTAAAAAATTCCCAGGAGGGAAGTCGGGCGGATCGTTCAGGGGAAGAAAAACAAACGACATTCCCTTGTCCAGGTAAAAAAATCCGGTCGATTTCAACAGGGGGAGCTGCTGCCGGTCGACCGGGTTTCCGTCAAATGTCAGGACCCGGATATGGGCAGCCCCTTCATGGGAAAGATACTGGACACCGGCTTTAACCATCTTCTTTTGGATTGCCGGAGGAAGCCCTGGAATCATCAGAATTTGTTCCAGGTATCCCTGTCCGTTAGGATGGAGACTCACGATAAGCTGGCCCGCAAACTGATCCTTGTAATGAAAATTGTAAACCGTGTATTTTAAGGAATAAGGATTTTTATTTAACCGCCAGTCCAGGTAAGCTGCATCCTGTTTGATGAATACAAGTCCGGGGTTTGTGTTTAAAAGCCCCAGGAATATCGACTCATTCGATTGGATTCCTTCGGTGGAGGAAAGCCCTGCCTGTGAGCGGTTCAGCCTGCCTCTGCAGCCCAGAATCCATGAAACGGCAACCAGTGCGGCAATCTTTGCTTTATCCCGGAAGGTGTTTTTATCGTTTAATTGCGACAGAATGTGAAAACTTTTAAACGGATGAAAAACCAGCAAACCTTGCCCCAGGTCGAAAGGAATCTGAAAACCGATGCGCAGAAAGCTTTTTTTTGCCCATGTGAATCCCCATATGCAAACGGCATCCTTGTCGCGGCACCGGGCCACAAAAAACGCATAGAGTTCGCCAAAGAGGTATTTGATCTTCAGGGCTGCACACAGGTCGACATCGACCAGGGTATCTTCCGATTTTATGGTCAGCTGTTCGTAGCCGGCCGATGTCAGTACCACGATCGGGATTCCTGCCTGGATGCCGAGGATCTGCCCGGTTTTCTCATGGATGGCCATGCAGTAGATCCCTTTCCCGTGGGGGCCATACTGGAACTCCCATTGAAATTGAGACGCTGTACGACCCGCATGGTGATAATTGTTGTAGAAGGCGTTAACAGCGGGAATGTCGTCATCCCCTATGGTCCGGAAAATGATATCAGTCATTCAGAAATTTCTTTAATACCTCGGAGCAGCCCAGCATCCCTGCCTGTTCCTTTTTGCAATGGGTAAGAATTTTTTCATAGAGTTCCTTCCAGCCCGGGTATTTATAGGCTGAAAAATGCGTGTTGTGCCACAATACAGTGAGGACCCCCCCGAATTTTTCAACCTCATGAAGCAGCTTTAACACTTCGTCAAATGATTGCTCCGGCGACAGGTTCATATACTTCTGCAGAGTGCCGTCCATCAGGTTCAGCGGGATTTCATAAAAATCCAGCGCACGGTTGCCGGCAATATCATAGGGCCGGAAGGGGAGGCAGAAGGAGTTGCGGAACCCGAAGTGTTCGGCAAAACCCATGGAACTGTCGATCTGAAACCGGGTCTCCTCCAGTATTTTAAGGGTCACCTTTGAATCGTAAAGTAAAAAGTGGAACCGGTTGCTTTTTACCGGCTCCGGGAAGGTTGAAAATTCGACCCTGAGTGCATCCGGATTGGTTGAACTTCCGATGCTTCCGTGCAGTCCTACCTCCCCGCCATGCTCCTGGATCATCTTGAAAACAGGTTTAAACTTTGGACGTCTGATGTCATAGTCGGCATTTTTAATGCCCATGTTTTTATGCCTGGTCGGAAGAAAGAAGAACGTGGAAGTGGCGCCGAATGATTGTTCCAGCGCTAAAATTTCAGCAAAGTTGAACCATGCATCCCGGTTGAATATCTTTTTCAGAACCAGCCTGACCGGTGTGAAAAAATCCTTTTTTTTCAGGGCAGCAAAACTGCCTTCCAGCCAGGCAGTCTCGCACGTGTCGATGTCGTGGGTAAGGCAAACGGTAAAGCGGTTTTGCTTCTCCTGTAAAACAGGCGCGAGGCTGCAGCCATAGGCTTTCTCCACCACCGTGCGGAGGATGTCGAAATAGTAATTGACCACCGGAAGCCGGGTAAACCCCAGCCGGTACTGTACGCTTGATGAATACTGAAACCGGCCATACTGGTCGAGGGTTTCAGAAAAATATTCCTGCCAGCCGCTCAACAGGAAAAATGAGGATGCGATGAGGTCAAACCGGATGTCCCAATTCCCTTCGTTTTCCACGAAAAGGTCACTGTCGGAGGAGTCGAAGAAGAATGGAATACTCTCTCCGAGCCAGGGTTTCCAGATTACCTGTGTTTCCCGGATATCAATATGCTGGTTGGTTTCCAGGCTGCGGGTGTCACCCTGGCGGATATGAATTCGCCCCCGGCGATCGCCGCCATAGGTGATATCCGGCACCAGCTCCCCGAAATGATAGAGGCTGCGGAACACCTGCAGGATATAATCGAATTTTTCTTTCATTTCTGAGAAACTGGAGTGTTCTTTTATCCCCGGAATTGAATAATATCTTCTTCTCCGGTCGCTTTTTTAAATACTTTTGGGCAAAATTAGGATTAATTTAAGTATGATTTCCCGTGGCTTTTTTAAATCTTCAGTCATTTACTCCATTGTCGGGGCACTCCCTTATGCCTCCGGATTTCTTTTATTGCCCTGGTTTACAAACAGCCTGACACCTAAGCAATTTGGGATCAATGCCTTGTACATCGCACTGATGTATTTCATCCAGATTATCTCCTCTTACGGCATGGACATGACGGTTACGGTGCTCTACTTTGATTATAAAAACGATAAGGAAAAGTTGCGTGAATTCCTTGGAACTGTTTTTATAGGGATTGCAATCCTGGGGGCTGCAACCTTCATGATCTTCTCCCTGGGCGGACTCAGGCTTTTCAACTTTGTCTTTAACAGCAGCGACTTCATCGAACTGGTTCCGTTTGGGCTTTTTACAATCATCACTGGGGTTTTCAACAGCGTCTTCAAAACATATTCCAGCCTGCTGATGTACCAGCAGCGGCCGGAGCGTTTTTTCTGGCTCAACATAACCAATTTTCTGCTAACCATCGGTGTATCGCTAACCCTGCTATACCTGTTCCCGTTTACCCTTTACGGGCCGATCCTGGGCCGGTTGATCCCGGCGGTGGTTGTGGCTTCCTTCTCCCTGTCGCTTGTTGGCCGCGAATATGGACTTGCATGGAATTCATCCTACGTCAGGAAAATTCTCACCTACAGTTCCCCCATTGTGCTTTATGCCTTGCTTTCGTGGGTGGTAACCTATATCGACAGGTTCCTCATCGTCCGCCTGATGGGCGATTCGACATACGTTGGCATATACGACATTGCAGTGAAAATTGTCATTGGCCTCGACCTTGTCATGGCCGGGTTGATCAACACGATCAACCCGAAAGTTTATTCCATCTGGAAGGACCAGGATCTGCAGGGAAGCACCAATGAGATCAACCGGTATTACAACGGCATCACCGCCTTGTTTCTCCTGATCATCCCGCTGTTTGTGATCATGGCGCCCATTCTCATCCCCCTGGTGATCTTTAAACCAATTTATTACCAGGCATTTGGATTCCTGGCCATCCTGGCTGCCGGGTACGCCACCAGGGTGTGGTTCTATATGTTTCTTGCCCCGCTGATGTTCTTCAAGAAAACGGCCGCACTGCCCCGTGTCTTCCTGCTGAGTGCTATTTTCGACATACTGGCCGGGATTGTGCTGATCAAATACTTCGGGCTGATAGGCGCCGTGTGGACGAACTTCATGATCAAACTGGTACAGGCACTGCTGATGTACCTCGAATGCCGGAAAGTATATATTTTCAAACTTAATCCCTGGAAAATATTTTACACCCCCGCGATTTTTATTTTAACGGTACTGATCTCGGAAACCCTTACCCCGGCGCATTTGAAATTTCAGATTGAAATCGGACAATTCATTGTCGCCCTCGTCCTGGTCTATTTTGCCTACCGGAAAGAACTCACCCCCATGATCCAAAAGTACCTGCGCAAATAACATTACCTGTCACCTGTCACCTGTCACCTGTCACGCGTC
>CAIKNA010000130.1 GCA_903828645.1 uncultured Bacteroidales bacterium | reverse complement strand
TATCACCCCCTCTGCATCCACGGCTGCAATGGCATCATTGCTGCTGGTCCATTTTATGTTCTTGTAGCTTGTATTCCAAGGTGTTAAATAATAGTGAATGGGAATGGTCCAATTGGAGAAGGCGAGTATTTTATGCTCGAATAATGAAAAAGAACCGGGTGCAATATCCCTTCCGCAATTCATGATATAGGGGGTTTTAATCACCACCGGCAATGTGCTGCCGGGTATTTTCCAGCCGAGTTTGATCAAATCGGTATAGACTGAATCGTAATGCAGAATTTCGAAATAGTACTTTTGCCCGGCAACCAATGCCTGGGTTGAGATGTTTTGAGTCCAATCAGGTTGCATTGCCACAATTTCACTTTTCAACTGGGCATTTGCAGATAAGGTGTCGGGGCTGAGCCAGAACTGACCCACATTATCGCAGGCAAAATAAAAGGAATAGATTCCGGTTGCTGGCGGGATCAGGTAACCCCGGATGCGCGAAGAAAAGCGATCTAACGAAGTGACATGATCAATTGTAATGATAGAATCCAACCTGTCAACTTCATCCGGAATCTCATTGGTGGTTTTTAATGTGTTAAAATTGCAGGTTGTCCTGTTTTTAAAAATCTCCCAGTGAACGCCGGTACTTTGTTTGGGATTTGCCTGCCGTACATCACCAGCCGATATGACCTGCAATGCCGGACTGCCTGGCAAGACCCACCCGATTTTCAGATAGTTTGTGCAAAATGATTCAAAATAGTAAGGCTTGCCAATTATTAAATTTACACTGTCTGTAATAACGGGAATTGAAGGCCAGGAATAATTACCGGTATTTCCTGTGCTGCGGATAATCCTGATTTTAGTTTCTGTCGAATCGGTACTCAGGTAGAACGATGCAAAAGGGTCTGCTGCCAGGTAAAATTTATAATAGCCGCTTCGTGGTGGAATGAGATATCCTCTCAGCCTGGAGACAGCACTGAGGTCACCGGAAAAATCTGTTTCCAGTGCCGGAAGATAGATTGACTGGCTGGGTGCGCCTGTTGCAGTCTGAACATTGGCAGGTTTGGGTTCGAATATTTCCCACAGGATATTATGCGAAATGCCGGGGGGACAATCACCACCAAATGCAGGTGTCTGCAATTCGAGTGCCCCCATATCAACCACGTTAAATTGCAGGCGGGGATTTCCGGCGGCATCAAGGGTGTCACCGGTGGTAAGAAATGCATTGCCCCCTTTGTTTATACAAGGAGAACACCCCAACAGGTTCCAGTTGGCGGTCAAACCATTATAGTCAATTCCTTTACCACTTGTCGGATTGACACAATGGGGATTCTTCCAGGTGTTTGTATTGGTTGTCGTGGTTCCGGCTATACACGAATTGGAGATGTTGTAATGACCGGAAATCTGTATGTCATTTCCGTACACGATCGTGTTTTTAATCAGAAAAGTGTCGGGGTTTAGGATCAAATGGAGCATTCCGTCATACGTTCCGGAGGATATTCCCTCACCGGAATTGTTCATGATGGTCGAGTTGAAAACGCCCTGGCAACCTGTTCCGATCCAGATTCCGCCCCCGGTTTTATTTCCGTTTATCTTTGTATTGTTGACAACAATGCAGTTTTTTACGATGGTGGGATTATAGATGCCTCCACCGCTTCCGGTTGTTTTATTGTTGCTGACCAGGCATCTGTCCATATTCAATAATCCTGCATTAGTCACCCCGCCGCCGTCGGTATTATTGGCTATGGTTGCCTGGGAAATTGTACATGATGTACCCGCAGTGTTACTCAACCCTCCCCCGGAAGGGGATGCATTGCCAGAGATGTTACATCCGGAAATGAAAAGTCCTGACCCTGACTTATTCCATATTCCACCACCCTGCAGGTAGGTCCGGTTTCCTTTAACTGTGCCGCCAGTTATTTTACAGTAGCCGGCATTCACAAGCCCTCCCCCCGCAGAAGCATGCGAATCGTTGTAATTGCTGTCGATGCTACAGCCATTCATTACCAGGCTGTCGGCATTATAGATACCCGAAACCCCGGTGAGGAAATTATTCCGTTTGACCGTGCAATTGCTAAGTGCAAGTTTGCCCTGGTTATACATTCCGCATCCGGTATTATGGTCAATGCTGCTGTTTGCAATTGAAACCCGGGCACCGCTATTGATCCTGACCCCTGCCCCGTTGCCCTGCGTTGTGTTGTTTTTAACTTCAAGATTATTAAACCTGACCTTTGTATTGGCATTTACCAGAATCCCGGCGCCATCCAGGGCATTTGCATACCCTTTTTCAATGGTCACCCCGTCAACAAAGGCCGAATCGGCATATGAAAGTCCGTCAGGGTTTATATTCATTACATGGTAACTGTTATCAGTATCAACCAGCGTATCGGCAATATTTCCACTGAAAACAGTCTTGTTCATTTGGATATTGCGTTGACCAACAGTAGTTTCATTCCCCACAAAACCTCCGTATACCTTTACCCCATGCCCAACAGTAAATGAATGATTGCGGTTCACATACAGGCTGGTTTTATAGGTTCCTCCCTTTATCCATATTTCGGTGCCTGCTGAAGCATCTTTCATTGCTTCGTATAACAGGTTTTGTCCCTGGTAAATGCAGCTTTCGGCGTTGCCTGCCAGGGCAGATGACCAGGAGGCGCCATCACCGGTATAAACATTGCTGTTGGAAACATAGATGCGGCTGTTTGCAAACCCGACCACATTCGGGTTGGTTCCGGCAGTATCGTATTCGTATGCTCCCATATCAACAGTACCCATTTGAATACGAGGATTCCCATTGATGTCCGTCGTGATGCCTGCCGGGATTAGACTGTCGGCCCCCATGTTCAGAAGAGGGGAACACCAGCGGAGGTGCCAGTCGGCCTGGAGTCCGTCATAAGATGTACCGGAGAATAATGTCGGGTTTAAAAAATAGGGATTTACATGCAGCATTCCGGGGCCGGAATTGGTACTTTGGGTGCAGGAGTATTTAAAGTCAAGGGTTGGATTGTACCAGGTAAGAATGGCACTCCCCCATATGATGCTGTTGTAGATTTTTGCGGATCCATAACTGAACAGTACGTCTGAACTGTTATTTGCGATCGTTGTATTGATGATTTGTGTCCTGATATAATTCATGTCTATAACGCCCCCGCAATACACACCGCCGCCATTCGAGGCTGAATTATTCACAATCAGGCAGTTTATAATCTGAGAAACGCCGCCATTGCAGATTGCGCCACCATTTATCCCTGAATTGTTTGAGAAAGTGCACGAGGTAACAGTCGCCTGCAAAACCGCTGGATTGACTGAATATGGAATATTCAGCCCCCCGCCGGACGCAGCGTGATTTTTATAAAACAGACTGTTTTTAATATCGATGGTTTTCCCGTTATACACAGCTCCCCCTGCATTGGCTGCATAACAATTCAAAAACTCATCATTTGCCAGGTTAAGTTTATGGCCGTTGTACACGCCAGCCCCGGAATTTCTCCAGTCGTTGCCCGAATAGGATGAATTTCCGGCATATCCCTGGATGATGGTGGCGCCATCTAATGTCGAATAAAGCGACCAGGTTGCGCCACTCGTTGCGAACACATGGAAACTGTTGTCGGTGTCAATGCTGTCAAAACCAATATTTCCTGAAAAGTACGATTTGTGAAGTTGAAAATTCCGCTGGTTCACGTTTGTTTCATTCCCGGCAAACCCGCCATAAATACTGATATTCTGTAGAATATAAAAGTATTTTTCACGGTCATTATCCGAACAAGGCTTGTAGGTTCCTTCAGCAATCCAGAATTGTTTCCCTGAAGACGCCAGACGCAACGAGTCAGCCAGTTTTGTATAACCATCCCCGGCCGGGCTATTGCCGTCTAAGGCATTTGCCCAACTCGATCCGTTTTTCAAACCGGTACCTCCTGGCTTGACATAGATAATCTGAGCATAAATGGAGAAATTAAAAATAAGCGACAGGAGCGTGAAAACAAGGTTTTTCATACAGGAAGATTTCCGGCAAGATAGACAAAGCTCATTATCCACACAACAAAACCATGAGTTATTGTATGAAAGGCCCGATTCAGAGTATGAAACGCAGTAGCACGGTACTCGCAAGGCACTCATAAACCTTTCGCAGTTGATTTTACATCCAGCAACCTCCTTTTTACCACTCAACAGTATAATTATTACTTTTGCATAAACTTATTATCCTGTAATCATATCAATAAATGAAAAAAACAGCTTTAATCACCGGGGGATCGTCCGGTCTTGGCTTTGTGTTTGCTGAAGAATTAGGGAAACAAGGGTTCAACGTGATAATAGTGGCACGAGACCAGTCAAAAATCGACCATTCTGTCGCTGCTCTTAAGGAAAAAGGAATCGCGGTAAAAGGCATTTCCTGTGATATATCCAATGAAAATCAACTGAAAAATGTTTACGATACATTAAAATCCGAAGGAACAACAATCCAGTTTTTGATTCTGAATGCAGGAATGGTGATACCCCGGTTACTTTCAGATTATACAGAAACTTCAGGGATCCGCAAACAGCTCGACACGAACCTTTATGGAACAATCCTCTCTGCCTGGCAATTTTTGCCCTTATTACAAAAAGGTTCAAAAATCCTGATCACATCATCGGGTTTTGGGTTGATGGGAGCAGCCGGGTATACCTTGTATTGTGCCACAAAAGCAGGATTGGTTAACTTCGGTGAAGCATTGCGCCGCGAATTGCTTTGCAAGGGAATCAACGTATATGTATCATGCCCCGGTGACATGGATACTCCCCAGTTCCACGAAGAAATCAGGACATCTCCGGCATGGATGAAAACAGGAAGTCCCCGAAAAACCATACCGGTGGAGATAGAAGGGAGAAAAATCTTAAACCAGTGCAAAGGGAAGATGAAATTCCTCATTCTTCCTGCATCTGATGTGAAACTGCTTTCGGTTGCGGGTAAGATTTTACCCCGAAAACTCCGTGATTATCTTTTAGACAAAATGTTTCCTCAGCCGAACACAATTGAGTAGCGGAATATTGGACACCGCAGACCGGCCCGTACCGGCAAAGACAGCCTAATCATTGCAGCCATCTTTCCTTCCTGGGATGATGGTGAATAAAAAAAACAACAATTGAAAATAAAGGCAACTAATTATATAAATTTGTGTCTTATAAGGGTGAAACGTTAAAATTATCACAACAGGAAAGTAAAACTCAAATCACATATATCCCAATCAATTATTAAAACTCAACCCCTATGAAAAAATTACTTCTGCTCTTTGTGATGATTTTTGGTTTTTCTTCTCTGATGTTTGCCCAGGTTTCGGTCCACGTGAGCGGAACTGTGCTCAGGGACTCCACGAACATACCCGTGGTGGGCCATGAAGTGATCATTACGGCCGACAGCAATGTTGCCGGGTTCTATTTTTGGGCGCAACGGTTCACCAGTTCAACCGGACATTACGACTGCACCATTACCAATGCACCCACTGGGGTCGAGATCACTTTTCTCGTAAAAACAAAGAATTGCGACAGTACTTACATGGTCCAGTCATTCCAGACATCCAATTCACCGGCAGTAGAAAATTTCATCATGTGCAACACTTCGCCTGTCAATTGTGAAGCAGGGTTCACTTCATATGCCGACAGCCTGAATGCCCTGCATATTCATTTCCAGGATATCAGCACCCCGGCTGGCCAGATCGTTTCCAGACTCTGGAATTTCGGCGACGGAACAACGGGCACAACCGGCGATCCATGGCATACTTTTGCCGCCGCCGGTGTTTACCATGTTTGCCTTACCATTGCAACCTCCACAGGCTGCACAAGTACCAAATGCGTGGAAATGCACATTGGCCAGGTTCCCGAACCTTGTGAAGCCCGGTTCGAACATTCACACGATACGATCAATGGGGCTCCCTACACATGGCATTTCTTCGATACCTCCACAGGGAGCCCGACCTCCTGGGAGTGGCATTTTGGCGATCCCGCATCCGGATTAAACAATGTATCGCATGAACAAAATCCGACACACGTTTACTTTACGGAAGGTACATATAATGTTTGTCTGTCGATCCACAGCGACAGCTGCCAGTCTTCGAAATGCGATTCCATCCAGGTGGGCAATGCACATTGCCAGAGTTATTTTACCTATAGCAAGAACTTCCTGACCGTATACTTTGAAAGTCATACGAACAGTACCGAACCAACCACCTATGCCTGGGACTTCGGGGATCTGCATTCCGGGTATGCCAATTTTTCAACAGAGAAAAACCCTCACCATGTTTTCTCATATGACGACTATTTTAATGTCACCCTTACCACGACAACTGCAGGAGGCTGCACCTGGTCGAGCACCCAGACTGTGTTTGTTACCTACACCTGCGATGTGAACGGCGCTGTTACAATGGGGAACACCTTCGTGGATCATGGCAGGATCGACCTAATCCGGGTGGATTCAGGAAATGTGATGACCGTGGTGGATTCGCATGAATTCGGCGATTCCCTGGGAATGTACTGGTTTGGCGGGGTTTACCCCGGCCATTATTACCTGCTGGCACAGCTTTTGCCAACTTCGTCGCGTTATGGTGATTTCGTTCCGACCTATTTCGAAGAGGCGATCAACTGGAGCAACGCTCATATCATCGGGCTTGGACAACCGAACAACCCATACAATTTCCACCTCATTGAAACAGGATCACACTCTCCGGGGAATGGCTCCATCGGCGGGACGGTTACCCAGGGAACAAAGATCAATACCGGCGGAACACCTGCACAAAATGTAGAGGTACTGCTGCTCGATCCGTCCAACCTGCCTTTAGCGGTTACATCGACTGATACAAACGGACATTACTCCTTCGGCAACATGGCAATGGGCAGCTATATCGTTTATCCTGAAGTGGCAGGCATGGCGACCACACCGGCCCATGTCACACTCGATAACGCCAATTCCACGGCTACGACAACATTTACCATGAACAGCGGACAAATCAGTTTCGGAATCACTGATCAGCTTCCCCGGTATTTCAGCCTGATCAGTGAGATCTATCCGAATCCGCCAACTAACGGCGTTGCCAATCTGAATGTGTCGGTAACCCGCGACCTCGACCTTGCACTTTCACTGTATGACCAGACCGGACAGGTGATCAGGGAGTACCAGTGGACGGTTAGTAAGGGAGACAATTTACTCAGAATCAACACAAATGATCTATCCAAAGGACCATATTACCTGAAGATACGCACTGCCACTGGCGGTTCCGTGATCCGGAAACTAGTTGTTGTTCAATAACCTGGTTTTTCTTTTTCACCAAATAGGAGGCCGTCTTATAAGTCATGAGGCGGCCTCTTTGATTTTTAAAGGTTTGGTAAATTTTGATTTTTCCTGATTTTCCATTGTGTCCATCCTTATCCCCATTCCCCTGGCCCACGCTTGAAAAGCCAACAAGAACAACGTGGAACAAGAGTTTAAAAAAGGTTGCTACAGATATTCTGCAAAGTGCTTCTGCATGATCTCACCGACCATTTGCGATGTCAATGGCTTGAAAAGAAAGCTACCACTCCCGAGCGTCTCTTCTGTTCTTGTCATATCAGCAGAATTTAAAGAAGCTGAGAGCATGATAATGACCACCTCCCCTTTTTGAATTTCATCCAACTTTTGATACTCTTCCAGGAATTCCCAACCATCCATTATTGGCATGTTGATGTCAAGGAAGATCAACGCCGGCCGGGGAAATGAATGATCGCCTAACCCCATTTCCAATTTAGTCGTAAGAAAATCGATGGCTTCCTGGCCATTCAATGCAGTTGCGATGAAATCGGTTATCCCCGATTGTTCGATAACCCGCTTGTGAAAGAAATTGTCAGATTCATTATCATCCACAAGCAAAACACAGTTTAGTTTTTTCTTCATAAGTGTTTATTGTTTGGGAATCGTAAACAAAAAATTACTGGTTGCCCCCGGGGTGGATTCCACCCAGATCTTACCGCCATGCATTTCTACAACTTTTTTGCAGTGTGCCAGGCCAATTCCTGTTCCTTCAAATTCATTGCGGTTATGCAACCGCTGGAAGATGACAAAAATCTTGTGATAGTGTTTCTGATGAATACCAATGCCATTGTCCCTGACCGAAAAGAGCCATTCCTTTGGATGACTTTCGGCTGAAATATTTATTTCCGGGATCATTGCCGGCTTTTGGTACTTGATCGCATTTTCTATCAGGTTTTGGAACAGCAGTCTCAATTCTGTTTCATAACCACTGAAGGTGGGCAGATGCTGAACAGTTATTCTTGCATGACTCCCTTTAATGGAATCATCAAGATCACTCAGGGCTGCTTCGACAATTTTATTGCAATCGACGATGGTTGTTACACTCTCCTTACCCAATAAAGAATACTCAAGCAAATCCTTTACCAGCAATTTCATCCTGACTGCAGACTTGCTGATAAATTCAATGTATTTTTTGCCCTCTTCGTCAACTTTGCCTTCATATTTTTCACTAAAAAGCTCAGTGAATTGAATAATTGTGCGCAAAGGCTCCTGAAGATCATGGTTGGAAACATAAGAAAACTGTTCCAATTCACTCAAACGAAATGTGAGTTCATTGTTAACGGTTCCGAGTTGTTTGGTCCGTTCGATAACCCGTTCTTCAAGGGTTTCGTTCAGTTTCCGGATTTCGTTTTCCGATTGTTTCCTTCCGGTTATGTTGCGGGCAACCCCCATGGCTTCAATCCGGCCGCTGGCAGAGTCCATCACAATGTGCGAACTGACTTCGACCCAAACCTTGCTCCCGGTTTTGTGGATCTGTTCAATCTCATCTGTAAAAAATTCACTGTATCCTTTCCGGAATCGTTCAACCCGACCAGGGATTACCGACCAGAGATACTGCAGCGAATCCTGTGTGAAGGTTATATTTTCCTGACCAATTGAAATGAACTCAGCTGCCGAATAACCAAGCAGCCGCTCTATAGAAGGACTCACATATCGAAAATTACAGGTTTCTAAATCCTGCACCCATATCACATCCGTAGCGTTTTCAGCTAAAAGGCGGTAAAGTGCCTCGCTTTCCCTCAAAGCCTTTTCGGTCTTTTTGCGTTCTGAGATGTCATTTGAAACCGCAAGAATTCCTCTTTGCCCGTTAGGTAAAACAATAGCAGTTTCTCTCAATATCAAAGAACAAAGTGTCCCGTCTTTTCTTCGGTTTATAACCTCTTGCTCCAGAGTTTCTCCGTTAAGGATCCGGCTAATATTTTCGGCAACCAAATGGCTATACTCAGGTAAAGTGAACATCTTCACATTGCTCCCTATCAGTTCCTCATTGGAATACAACGTCGTTTTTGTAATTGTTTTATTAGCCTGGAGGATGATCCCGTTTTCATTGAATACCATGATACCTGATGGTGAATTATCAACGAGGGTCCGGTACCGGAGTTCACTCTCCTGCAATACCTTCTGCGAATGTTTGCGGTCGGTTATATCACGTACTATTGCCTGTACAAATGTATCGCCATTAAATTCCATTTTGCACAAACTGACTTCTGTTTCAAATGCAGTTCCGTTTGGCCGGAGATGAATCCATTCAAAAAATTGAGGCTCACCGCTAAGTGCGGCATCTATTTTCATTTCTGCTTTCACGGAGGAGGAGTGTCCATCTGGTTGTACGGATGGTGACAATTCCTGAACAGTATGTCCGATAATGTCTCCTCTGCCGCATTGGAAAAGGATTTCGGTTTTAGGATTACAACCAATAAATACATTTCCCTTCAGGATAAAAATACTGTCGTTGGCCCGTTCAAAAAGCGTCCTGAACTTTGCTTCACTTTCTTTGGTTGCTCTTTCTGCCTTTTTGCGATCAGTGATGTCTACGATAGAGGCAATGCTTTTTTTCGTGCCAGGTAATATTTGGACATTGACCAGGGCATTCCGCAGTTCACCGGATTTCGTCCTGAACCTGAATTCATAACTCGGTTTTGCAGTTCCGGGATTTTCACGCCTCAGCGTGTGAAGTGAAATCATTCGCCCGAGGTCTTCCCCGTCAATGAATTCCGTCCATTTTTTTACTCCCTCGATTTCGCTCCTCAAATAGCCGATACTTCGCATAAACTCTTCATTGGCCAAACTGATCGTCGAATCATCCTCGATGATAAACATGGATATGCCCGTATTATCAAATAAAGCCCGGTAACGTTCCTCACTTTCAAACAGCGCTTTCTCAATCTGCATTCGGCTGGTGATATCGCGAATAACTCCGCGTGTTCCCGTTACCACACCTTTTTCTATGATAAGGGATGGTCTTGACTCCAGGTAAATAATTTGACCATTACTTCGCATTACCGCTGGATCGAAAAACTCAATAATCTGTTGGTTTTCAATTGATTTAATAAATTTATTCTGCCATTCCAATTCTGAGCCGGGGGGCAGAAACTCGAACATGTTATGCCCCACCAGTTCTTCGGCATTGTTGAATCCAAGTGTTTTTGCCAGAATATTATTGGAAAAGGTGATTACCCCTTTTGCGTCAGAAATGTAAAATCCATCGTTAATTTCATTAATAAGTGAGCGGTATTTTTCCTCGCTGGCCCTCAGGTCGTTTTCTGCCTGCAACTCTACCGTAACATCGCGCAGGATCACAAGGGCATAATGAATTTTCCCAAGAATAAATGCTGACAATGTTACATCGATGTCGAATTCAGTACCATCTGATTTTAATCCGCGGGTCAAATACTTCAAAGGTGTGTTGCCTCCTTCCAAACGATCCTGGACAAACCCGCTGATACGTATACGTTCGCTGGGGGCAATAACTTTGAGTATCGAAGTTCCCATCAATTCCTCCTGGGACGAATAACCGAAAAGATGTAATGCCGAGGGGTTACACCATTCCCAGATTCCATTGACATGAACACCAATCGCATCATGGGAATTATCAAGAATCGCCTGTAATTTGGACTCACTTAGCTTTAAGGCTTCCTCAAGGTGCTTACGCTCGGTGATGTTTCGGGTTGCTGAATAGAGATAGTTATTCCCACCAAGCATGACACTGACACTACTGATCTCAACATCGTAGAATGTCCCGTCTTTTCTGCAATGTCGTGTCTCAAACACAGCGGGGTACGAGATCAAATCACCAATTTTTGTTACCAATTCCTCTCCGGACCATTGTGCATCCCAATCAGAAACATTGAGCTGCAATAACTCTTCGCGTGTATAACCCAGCATGCTGCAAAATGCAGGGTTAACTTCCACTACATATCCACGGGTATCAAGGACATGGATGCCTTCGCTGGCTGTTTGAAGCAGGGTTTTGAAACGCGATTCACTTTCTTTAAGCTCCGCCGTTAAAGTATTGGCCATGCGCCATGCACGGAATTTTGTATTAAATAACGACAACGATAAGAAAAATACCAATAAACTTATCATCATACCACTAATGAATACCATCAATACCTTGCCTTGAAAAAGAGAACTTCCTTCGCCTGAACGGGTAAAATCCATGATCCATCGTGTTCCGTGAAAATCGATTGTAAGCGAGACCGGCTTCCCTATGTTGTAAGTGTGGTTTAAGGTCTCCTTTCCCTGGCTGTCATATAACAATGAATTAACTGACCTCGTGGCATCATATATTTGCAATTGAATTCTGACCTGTCCCATCAGGTCCCAGCGCCCCAATATGCCTTGCACCAGGTCGTTCATACGATAAGGACTGTAAACCCATCCCCTGATGGCAGCCCTGCGTTGCTCAATGGTGCTGACCGGCATACCATTCCGATAAACCGGAACGTACATCAGGGTTCCAGCCTGGATATCCTTATCTGTTTCCTGCACCAGTATTACTTTGCCCGACAGCGTCGTGATGTTTGAATCACGTGCAAGTTCCATGGCTTTCCTGCGAATGGGTTCTGAGAACATATCATAGCCAAAAGCCTTCAAGTTCCGGCCGGAAAACGGTTCAAGGTAAATGATCGAAGTATAAAAATTCCGTTCACCGGACGGTTTTACAGTATACCCCGGAAATCCTTCTTTCCGTATGTTTTGAATATGCTGTTGCAATTTATTTGCCGGGATAATCACAGCATAGCCAAATCCCTGGATGCCGGGTAAATCCTTCCTGATTCTTAAACGCTCATAAAACGTATTCCAATCCGAACGATTAATTGTATCAGAAACTGCGAATAAAGCCGACCCGCTTCGTAAAAGTTGGGCATGTGCCAGCAGCCGGTCAAACATTTTAGTTTTTAAATCACCGCAGATTAATGTATAATCACGATCAGCTCCTTTTTCAACAAGATATTTTGTATAGAATGTGGCACCCAGGGTGAAAATAATTCCAACAATGAGTATGACAAAAGCTTTCCATATATTTCTGGTTGGTGTTACATGAAGAAAATTTCGATAATCAACGTTGGCGATTTTAATCATAATCAGTTATGCTTATTGTTAAAACTCTTCATATTTCAGTTGAAAGGAAATACTGTAGATGTAAAAGTTGAAAAAGTTGAAAATATCGCAACTTTGATTGTCCTGGTCATTTTTATGGTTCATAGCAAAGATGCGCTTTTAAAAATATTATCGGACTAAAACTTAATTGACCGTGTTGGTTCTGTAAATTAAAAGAACGATTTTAAATGGAATGATAAAATTGGAATAATCCATATCAAACAAAGTTTTCGGATGATATTTTCCATTGCACAATTTTGAAAACAGAATATGTCATTAGATTCATTTTTAATTGGTAAAGTCAAGTACGCCTTTTTTCAGACGAAGTGTAAAAGTAATTCCTAATTTCAAGATTCAATACAATTACACTCAATAATTTTCACATCCTTCATTGGTGCAATTCATACAACAGGAATTAATCCAATTTTGTCTTGAAAACCGTATTTCATTGACATGAGGATCACCTTTCATAAGAACTCACTATAGTCTGGCGAATACCTGCTTCCTCAGAATGGACTAACGTGGAAGCAGCAGGGAACCGGACCAATTGGAATGGTCCCTGGATTTCAGGCTTGCAAATGCATTCAGCAGGGTTCCTGGAATACGGTAGTGGAATGTTGTATAATCGAGGCATCGATGGCTTTTACTGGAGTAACACACAGAGCAATACCTATTACAGTTATGTGCTGGGTCTGAATAGTGCGTGGTGCAGGATGCTCTGATTGGTTTCCTTGAGTTGCTTCATGAAGGTGGCAAATATCCCCATCCCCTGTTGGTATTCGTCCACAACCCCCTTACATGCATGTGCAGCTTATTTCTCTGTCAATATTTCTCCTGACTGATCTTTGTTCAGATGTATTTGCAATGCTTTTGTTAAAATATTAACACATTTTGTTGCATTGTCAGTTCTGATATTGTATTTTTACATTTAAAAATGTTTTCAACCTGTTAAACAGGGACTTGACTTTATATATTGGTATAGGCAGGATAGGAATGATATGGTCTTTGGCAAGACGCTGGCAACCGGCTATGGGAATGAAAAAATTGATGTGCTTTCCGTAACTCACCATTAATATATCTTAACAAGCAAAATTTAACGATTATGAAAAAGATTTCTACAATTTTAGCAGCCCTTATGCTTTGTGGCTTAACAAATAAAGCACAATATACCTGGTCTTTTAAAAGCTTGCCGCCAGATGCCCCCGCTGGTTCATCCTTTAATGAAATCTGGACAAAAGTGCCAGGAGAGATATATGTAAGTCTTATTACCCGAACTACGCCTCCGGCAGTTTCCGGTACCTCTCTTTATTTTTATAATGGCAGCTGGAATAAAATTTTTGAATTAACTGATAACTGTAATATTGGCAATGTATTTGGAACTGCAAATAATGATGTTTTTTTTACACTGTATAATTATACAACTAATACTCCAAAAATGTACCATTACAATGGGTCATCCTGTGTCGAACAGGTGTTACCATCACTAGGAAGTGATGTATTGCGAAACATTGTAGGGGAGGCCAATAATGTATATACAGCGGCTGGCACAAAAATTTACAGGTATGATGGTACTTCCTGGCAATTATCTGCCACATTATCAGGCGGACATGATACATATTCTCTTGTTTACATAGGCCCTAATGAAATATACTCTGTGACGTGTTGGGGACACACTCTATGGAATGGAATCAATTGGACATGGTATCAAAGTTTTGATTTTTGCGATGTTGCCCACGGTTGGGGAATACGTGATTCAGCTAATATTTTGCATTTGTATGGTGCCGGGAATAATAATAATTCTAATGGAAATCGTGTATGGAAATTTACTGAAAGTTCGCCCGGTAGCAACACAGGTTCCTGGGGAACAAAATACGAATGTACCTATTTGTGTGATCCCCCTGGGTACGGACAATCCAATACAGGTGGTGCAGCTAAAATTTACGGAGCATCTCCCACCGATATTTATGTTACAGGAAGATATTTGTCAACTTTACGATATTATCATTATACGGGTACTTTCCCTTTTCAAAGAATGACCGATTTTGATACCATTTCAAATTCACCATATGCATCTGCATGTGTAACCGGAACAGGTCCTAGTGATGTATGGTTTTCGATAGATACCAAATTAGCACATAAAACATTAATCGACAATGTCGCGCCAACTGCAGCAATTACATTGTCTGATCCTGATGGTATTGTAAATCCAGGTGCAGAACTCACAATTACGGCAACATTCAGTGAACCGATGGCAGACAGCCCTGGCCCTCAAATTTCATTGAATGGAGCGAATACCTTGTCTGCAACAAATATGACAAAAGTGTCGAGTACTGTTTATACCTATACTTATACTGTTGCAAATGGAAGCGGAACGGTCAATATTGTTTTGCCGACGGGCAAAGATTTAGCCGGCAATGTTGTAGTGAGCACGCCAACAAGTGGTTCAACATTCACTATTACACCTATTCCAACAAATGGAGTGGCAATAAACAACGATGGATCACTGCCGGATGGAAATGTCATGCTTGATATCAAGTCAACGAATAAAGGGATATTAATACCGCGTATTGATTTTAACGATCGGCCAACTTCAAATTTATTGAGTGGGATCCTTATCTATGTAATTGCCAATGGGCCACAGGGTAATAATGCGTTCTATTATTACGATGGTACAACATGGGTCAGGCTTGCGATTTCAAACAAATAATATCCCATATAGCATTCAAATTCAATGATAACGTTCGTTTTCAATTGAGTGTGTTAGGTAGGTATCGTTCTGTTCAACATTAAAAAAGCCACCCCAATTTTACTTGTAAGTGGCTTATTTTCAGTGACCCCAGAGGGATTCAAACCCCCAACCTGCTGATCCGTAGTCAGCTACTCTATTCAGTTGAGCTATGGGGCCAGTTCAATTTACGATTTACGATTTACGATTTACGATTTACGATTTTGGATTTACGATTCCTATATGCGTAGTTCGTTTCGGGGTGCAAAGATAACATAATTTTCAAAATAAATTATACCTTTGCAAATTTGATTTCCGGATGTAAAAATCCATACGGTAAAACAAGACGAAACAATGATAAGCGTAGGAATACAGAAACTTACTCCCGACGATTTCTACAAGATTCTTTTCCTTGACGAAAAGATCGAACTCGACCCGAAAGCATTGGATAAGGTGAAGGCAAACTACCTCTTCCTGAAAGAATTTGCCAAAGGAAAAATAATCTATGGGATCAACACCGGTTTGGGACCGATGGCTCAATATAAAATCACCGGAAACAACGAACTTCAACTCCAGTACAACCTCATCCGCAGCCACTGCGCAGGTTGCGGCACTCCATTGCCCGAAATTTATGCCAAGGCTACCATGCTTGCAAGGCTCAACACCTTTATGCAAGCCAAATCGGGCATCCACACCGAGGTGGTCGAATTGCTGAAAGAGCTGATCAACAGGAACATAAATCCATATATCCCCGAACATGGCGGAGTGGGCGCCAGCGGCGACCTGGTACAACTGGCCCACCTGGCCTTAAACCTGATTGGCGAAGGAGAGATATGGTACGAGGGAAAACTGCAGGACACCAAAACTGTTTTCCAGGCTGAAAAGCTGATACCCATCAGGATGCACATCCGCGAAGGGCTGTCGCTCATCAATGGAACCTCCGCCATGACTGGCATTGGTATGGTCAACATCGTACATGCGAAAAACCTGCTCGACTGGGCAGTGCTGGCATCCTCCATGATCAACGAAATCGTCGAGTCGTATGATGATCACTTCTCCGACGGGCTTAACAAGGTGAAATCACATTACGGGCAGAACCAGGTGGCGCGCATGATGCGCTCGATTCTGCAGGACAGCAAGCTGATCCGCCACCGGGCCGACCACCTCTACAACGGGAAAACCGAACAGGTTGAGGTGTTTACCCACAAGGTCCAGGAATACTATTCCCTGCGCTGCGTTCCTCAGGTTCTCGGGCCGATCCTCGATACCATCCTGTATGCCGAAAAGGTGCTGATCAACGAGGTCAACTCCACCAACGACAACCCCATTATCGATAGTGATGCAGGAAATGTGTTTCACGGTGGAAATTTCCATGGCGACTATGTCGCCCTTGAGATGGATAAACTCAAGATCGCCGTAACCAAACTGTCGATGCTTGCCGAACGCCAGCTCAACTACCTGATGAACGACAAACTGAACCAGAAACTTCCGCCGTTTGTCAACCTTGGAAAACTGGGATTCAACCTCGGTATGCAGGGGGTTCAGTTCACCGCTGTGTCGACGGTAGCTGAAAACCAGACGCTTTGCTTCCCAATGTCCATCCACAGCATCACCAATAACAATGATAACCAGGATATTGTGAGTATGGGAACCAACGCCGCCATGATGACGAAACGGGTGATCGACCACACCTATATTGTCCTTTCAATTCACATGATCACGATCCTCCAGGCGATCGATTATATGAAATTCAAACCCAGGCTATCGGGCTACTCGCGTAAAAAATTCGAAGACCTTCGCAAGATCGTGCCGAAATTCACTGAAGACACGACGAAGTATAAGGAGATACAGCAGATTGCAAGCTATATACTTGAGAATAAGCCGAAGTTTCCGTTGAGCGAATAAACGATCTACGATTTACGATTTACGATTTACGATTTATAAAGAAAATAGCCGAATCCCCAAAAAAGATAGTTTATGAAAAAAATTATTTCAGTCCGTCAATCGTCAATCGTAATTCGTAAATCGTCAATCCTATGAGGTTTGCACTGGTTACCGGTGGATCACGGGGAATCGGAAGGGCGGTTTCCGTAAAACTGGCTGAGATGGGTTTTTTCATCCTGATCAATTACCATACCAACCGGCAGGAGGCTGAAAATACGTTGCAGTATGTGCGGGAGAAAGGCAGTGACGGAGAAATCCTGAAATTCGATGTTGCTTCGCAGGAGGAGATCGAAGAGGTTCTCGGACAATGGCTGGCCGCCCATGAAGGGGTCTATATACAGGTTCTGGTGAACAACGCAGGAATCCGCAAGGATGCCCTCGTGATGTGGATGAAAAACGAGGAATGGCACGATGTCCTTAATACCAACCTCCATAGCTTTCTTTATGTTACGCGTTTCCTGATCAAGGATATGCTTATCAACAAAATGGGACGGATTATCAATGTGGTTTCTCTCTCAGGATTGAAGGGATTGCCCGGCCAGGTTAACTATTCGGCTGCAAAAGCGGGGGTAATCGGTGCTACCAAGGCACTGGCACAGGAAATCGCAAAGAAAAACGTGACAGTCAACGCCGTTGCTCCAGGGTTCATCAAAACCGATATGACAAAGGACCTGGATGAAACCCAGCTGAAAGCCATGATCCCAATGGGGAGATTCGGGAAACCAGAGGAGGTTGCCGCTATTGTCGGATTCCTTGCCTCGGCGGAAGCATCCTATATCACGGGTGCCGTGATCAATGTGAACGGAGGTTTGTACACATAATGCATTTTGATTTTTATTTATGACAAGGGTTGTAATCACCGGTATGGGTATTTATTCGGTAATCGGAAAGAATCTTCAGGAGGTTGAGGATTCCCTGCGTCATGGCCGGTCGGGGATTGTCTTCGATCCATTACGTAAAGCAATGGGGTTCAGGAGTGCCCTTACGGGGATGGTTGAAAGGCCCCACCTGAAGGGGGTGCTCGATCGCAGGTTGAGGATAGGCTTGCCTGTCCAGGGGGAATATGCTTACATTTCCACACTCGAAGCCCTTAAACATGCCGGCATTGAGCAATCCTACCTGGATGCAAACGAAGTAGGAATCCTTTTCGGCAACGACAGTTCGGCCCTTTCCGTAGTGGAATCCGTGGACATCCTCAGGCAAAAAAAGGATACGATGATGATCGGATCGGGCTATATCTTTCAGTCGATGAATTCGACGGTTTCGATGAACCTGTCGGTAATTTTCAGACTCAGGGGTGTCAATTTCACCCTCAGCGGGGCCTGTGCCAGCGGGTCGCATGCGATCGGCATCGGTTACCTGCTGATCAAACAGGGTTTGCAGGATATAATCATCTGCGGAGGAGCCCAGGAGATCAACCCCGAGTCGACCGCCAGTTTTGATGCCCTCAACGCCTTTTCGGTGAGGGAGTCGGAACCGACAAAAGCATCCCGTCCGTTCGATCGCGACCGCGACGGACTGGTGCCAAGCGGTGGTGCAGCAACTGTAATCATTGAGAGCTACGAGTCGGCCATGAAACGCGGCGCAACGATTTATGGTGAGGTGATCGGATATGGTTTCTCCTCGAATGGCGAACATATTTCGATGCCAAATGTGGAGGGCCCGGTTCGCGCCATGGAGAAAGCCATCCGCGATGCCGGGATCAGGTCAGAAGAGATAGATTATATCAATGCCCACGCCACCTCCACCCCGGCAGGCGACCGGAACGAAGCCAGTTCGATCGACCTCGTTTTCGGTTCATCAAAACCGCTGGTGAGCAGCACCAAATCGATGACCGGACACGAAATGTGGATGGGAGGCGCCAGTGAGGTGATCTATTCGACCCTCATGATGAATCACGGGTTCGTAGCGCCAAACATCAATCTCGAAAACCCCGACGATGTTTCGGAAAAACTCAACATCGCAACAGAAACAACCTCACGAGAAATCAATGCATTTCTCTCAAATTCATTTGGTTTCGGCGGGACCAACTCCTCACTTATCATCCGGAAAGCATAATCAGCAATATTCTGAAATAAAATCCCTATTTTTGCATCGGTTAACGACAGACTATGATGCAAAACGATGAGATTATCAGGAAAATAAACCAACTCCTGATCGATGAAATTGAAATTGAAGAATCCCAGATATACCCTGCCGCCGATCTGAAAAAAGACCTTGGAATCGACAGCCTTGACTTTGTGGACCTGTTTGTGATCGTTGAGAACAATTTTGGCTTCAAGATGAAGGCCGAAGAGATGGCCGGCGTGAAATCGCTGCAGGATTTTTACAGCTACATCATCCATCGCATCAATCCAAATTAATCGAGCATGTCATCTTGGGAAGGCAAAACCCGGGGAGGGGTTCTGGGATATCAAATATTTGTCTGGACCCTGAAATATCCGGGGTTGCGGTTCGCCTATTTCCTGCTCTCTTTTGTCGTTGTCTATTTCGTGGCCACATCGGGCAAAGCCTTCATGGCCATTTTTAATTTTTATCACAGGGTAATGCATTACAACCGCCTGAAAGCCTTCTTAAGCATATACCGCAACTATTTCATGTTCGGGCAGATATTGCTTGATAAAGTTGCCATGCTTGCCGGATTCCAGCAAAAATTCACCTTTGATTTCGAAGGGGAAGAGTACCTTCGCCAGATGAACGATGGCGGGCTGCTTGTAAGCGCCCATGTTGGAAACTGGGAAATTGCGGGGCAATTGCTGAACCGGCTCGACAAACGCATCAACATCATCCTGTTCGACGCAGAACATCAGCAAATTAAAGGCTACTTATCGGAGGTGATGACAAACCGCAATGTCAACTTCATCGTGATCCGCGATGATTTTTCTCATCTGCTTGAGATCAGGCAGGCACTGGCAAACAAAGAGATCGTAGCCATGCATGGCGATCGGTTTATCGAAGGAAACAAGACCATTATCCTCGACTTTATGGGCCAACCGGCTGCATTCCCAATTGGCCCGGTAAACATGGCCGCTAAATTCAGGGTACCGGTTTCGTTTGTGTTTGCCGTGAAGGAGACCAGCAGCCATTATCATTTTTATGCCACCCGGCTGCACGACATTGCCTATACGGCCAACCTGAAACAAAGGGAAGAAAATTATCGCGGGGCACTGGAAATATATGCCAGAAAATTCGAAGAGATCCTGCGCAAATACCCGTTCCAGTGGTTCAATTATTACGATTTCTGGAAAATTCCTGAAGTCCGGCCGCGTTTAACTGAAATCAAGAACTGACCATGCCGGGTAAAAAACTGCTTTTCGTGTCAGCCAACAGGTATGGAAACCCCTACCCTGTCTA
>CAIKNA010000129.1 GCA_903828645.1 uncultured Bacteroidales bacterium | reverse complement strand
TGGAAGTTGCCGGATTACCGGTCGAACAAGCCAGAACCGAAGTGAAGATGCAGGTGACAAGATCATTGTTTACAGGCACATAACCAAATGACGAACTGTTTGTTCCCGCGTTCGCGCCATTCACTTTCCACTGGTAAACGGTAGATGTCCCCCCGTTTGAAGCCGTCGCTGTAAATGTTACTATCGTTCCCTGGCACACCGGGTTTACAGAAGCTGCAATGGTCAAACTGACCGGAACAACCGGGCTGACCGTCACATTTTTAATGCCGGGTGAAGGAGTCGTGCATCCATTATTACTGGTATAATTGACTGAAACTGTTTGCTCACCTGTTTCATTCCAGGTCACGGTGATGGAATTGGTATTGGTTGGGCTGGTGATGCTGCCGCCGGGGGAAATAGTCCATGAGTACCCGGTCATCCCACTTTCGGTAGTATAAATAATCCCGGCAGCACCCTGGCAAGGGTTGGCCAGGCCGGTGATGGTTGGTGCCGGTGCCGGATTAACTGTTACATTCAAAACGGTGGCAGAGGGTGATGAACATCCGTTTTCCCCTGGGTAATTGACAGAAACGGTATTTGATCCGCCGGTGATCCAGGTAACCGTGATGGCATTGGTGTTGTTTCCTCCGGTGATGATGCCTCCTGATGAGACAAGCCAGGTGTAACTGCTCTTGCCTGCTTCCGTGGTATAGGTAACTCCGGATGTTCCGGCACAAACGGAAGTAATGCCATTGATGGCAGGTGTCGGTACCGGGTTTACCGTCATGGTTATCACATTGGAGGTGGCGGGATTTCCATTGACATTGGTTAAACTCGATGTAAGAATGCAGGAAACAAGGTCGCTGCCGGTTGGAATATAATTAAAGACCGGGCTGTTTGACCCCGCGTTCGCCCCATTGACTTTCCACTGAAAGGCAGGGCTCGTACCCCCGTTCACCGGGGTAGCGTTAAAGGTAACCGGTAACCCGGCGCAAACCGGGTTGGATGATGCCGCAATGGAAACACTCACGGGGGCATTTGCCCGGGTAAATGTATTCCAGGTCACCATCGACCACTTGCCGTAACTGTCCTTTGCCCGTATCCAGACCGTATGTGTACCGGGAGGAAGGGGGCTCAGATCGATGACCAAAGAGAGATTGTTGATATTTACCGACGGGGTAACCGGCACATTGGTGCCCATCCCCGCTCCCGGGTCGGCATCAAAGAAATACTCAACACTGGTGACATCGGGCAGTGCAACCGTATTGATCGATGACTTGTAGAAATTTTTAACCTGGCATAAACTCCAGTTGTTGTTCCCATCCTTTGACCTGACGTAAAGGGTGTGAAACCCGGCTGATATGGCGCCTAACCCGATGCTGAATTGAAGGTTGCTTATATTGGTGGATGGAGTTACCGGAACATTGGTTCCCATCCCGAAGCCGGGATCGGCATCGATGAAATACTCAACCTTTGTCACATCGGGCAATCCGGCAGTATTGATCACGGCTTTGTAAAACATCTTGACTTGGCTGAGGCTCCAGCGGTTATTCTCATCCTTTGCCCTGACGTAAAGGGTATGAAAACCCGCGGATATGGTGCTCAGGCCAATGGTGAACTGAAGGTTATTGATATTCACCGACGGAGTGACCGGAACATTGGTTCCCGCCCCGAACCCGGGATCTGCATCGATGAAATACTCAACCTTGGTCACATTGGACAATCCGACCAGATTGATCTCCGCCTTGTAGAACATCTTGACCTGGCTGAAGCTCCAGCGGTTATTCTCATCCATTGCCCTGACGTAAAGGGTATGAAAACCCGCGGATATGGTGCTCAGGCCAATGGTGAACTGAAGGTTATTGATATTCACCGACGGAGTGACCGGAACATTGGTTCCCGCCCCGAACCCGGGATCGGCATCGACAAAGTACTCCACCCTTGAGATGTTCTGACCATTCGCGCCGAAAGCAAACATGAACATCAGCATCACGATGAAAAAATGGAAATGTACCGCCATGGCGGATTTCCTGAAGGTTCTTTTCATAACCGGTTTGATTTAACAGCGTGAAACAAATCAGTTATGCGATTTCACCTTCATATTCACATTGATGGCTGTATTGCTGTAATTGTAATTGAAATAATAGATGGCCGGGATGGGGGGCATCCCCGACAGCACGTAGGGATCAACTCCGCCAAACACCCCACAATCCTCGCTGTTGCTGCCCGCGCCGATGGCCGGGGAGCCGGCTTTTAACTGGTAGCGGGCATCGCTGGAGTAACCGGTACAACTGCTGTAACAAACAAAAACATTGTTCATGTCGACATTTTGCTGGTTGCCATTGCCGGCGGGGACCTGCGTCGCCGAACATACATTATTATTCAGGGTGCAATTCGTAAAGGTGCAGGAACCATATATTATGTTATTTGAACATTGCGGGGCCATGGTAATATTGGCATTACCAACCACATTGTTGAAAAAAGCGACGGAGTTGTTAAGTGAATTGATGGTAACACCCCCTATAAACACGTTGTTTCTGAAAACCGCGTTTTCAAACCTTCCGGATAATGAACCGTCTACGAAGTTTTGTTCAAATACGAAGTTGGAATAGTAAGCAGATGAAGGGCTAGTACCATACGGGTTATACATACTATTACTTATTCTGTTTCGCATAAAAACAATATTCTGGAGGACAGTTTGGTCATTATTAGTGATAGAACTTATATCCAATCCTGCAATTTTGGTCCCGGAGCTTCCGGTACGGAGATTCAAAGAATAAATACCCGCAGAAGCAATATTAGCCTGCGTTTCGGGGTTTTGGTTGAGGAAATAGCCGGGCCCGATAATTACAAGGCTTTTATAAAGAGTCAATGATCCATATGAGTATCCGGAGCCCTCCAGGTAGATGGTATCTCCGTTCACGGCGACATCATACGCCGCCTGGAAGGAGGCATAGGGTACCGTGATGGCAGGGGTGTTGTTCACTCTCAATACGGTTGAATGGGCGAACAGGGTGCAACCGATCATGATCAGGGTCAAAAGGGCGGAGAAGGTTGTTTTCATGGGATTTGTTTTATTTTATGGTTGGTTTGTCTGTTGAAAACGATTTCGTGAACCCGGCAAAGCTAACCTATCCTTTGGTCACATTTCTCTCCCTTTTGAAGGAATGCACCCTCGTTATTATGGTAAAATACCGTTTTAATTATTGACATTTGTCAGAATAATGTTGATATATTCCATTTGTTGTTGACCACTTTTAGCCGATTTTGCCCGCAGTTGCATCTTTTAGCAATCAACAGGATGTGGTGGCCGGGCTTCCTGGGCGGATCCTGGTCAGTGCAAACGGTATTTCCAGGAAACAAATTTCCACTGTCATGCTGACGACAGGAAAGCCATTGAATGCAGTGACAATAACCCGGGAAAACATGCGTTTAAATTATGTGCGACTTACGGCCGCCAGGCCATTCTGATAACTGACCACCATCACCAAATTGCATTTTATGGAAATCAATGCCAGTAACACCAAAGCCGGATTCTGGCGAAGGATCGCTGCCGGGTGGATCGACGCATTCATCATCTTCGTCACCACGAACCTCATTATCGAATTCCTCGCACTCCTCCGTTTCAGGATATCTTTCGGAACCCTTTTCGTGATCATCGGGGCGGTTTATTCCTATATCCTGCTATCCCGGTTCAGCCAGACTCCGGGCAAGATGATCATGAAAGTTTTTATTTCCGACAGATGCGGAGAACCGGCAAGCAGGCGGAACATAGTTTTGCGCGAAGTTTTCGGGAAATGGGGGGTAACACTTGCACTGCCGATGATGCTGGCCCTTATCTCAACAGGAAGGGCCTATCTCCCCACTTTCACCGACATCCTGTTTCTTATTCTCTCTGCTTGTTTCTGCCTGGTCTGGTACCTCTTCACCCGGCAGATGTGGTACGACCGCATGGCCGGTTTGAGAGCCGAATATCATCCCCGGTCAAAAAAATCAAAAACAGCTTTTATTGTCCTGGTGGCAGCCGCTTTGACCGCGGGCGGACTCGCTTTTACCCAGTACAGGGTGATGCACCGCATCCCCTGCAGGCTGGCCCTATACCGCAACATCAATTCGGTTAAACCTTACGCCAGGTACCTTAAAAAGCAGAAGAGCTCCCCCGTCGATTATGTCATCGGACTTTTCGACAAATACGACGTGGTGGTGCTGTGCGAAAGGGATCACCCTGAAATGACCCAGTACGATTTCATCTTTAATATCGTGAAGGATCCCCGTTTCATCAGGAAATCGGGGATGGTATTCTCCGAGATCGGGCAGAAAGGGATGCAGAAATACCTGGATGATTTCATGAACACCGACAGCCTTTCAGAGAGCCAGATCAAGGAGCACATCCTGCATATTACCCGGAATGAAGCGGTTCACCCGACCTGGAGCAACTACAACGGTTATCAATACATTGAGCGGCTTTACAGGCTGAACCGGACCCTGCCGCCCGGAAAAAGAGTAAGGCATTATTTTACCGACGCCCCGCTGGACTGGTATGCCATAAAAACCCATGAGGACTACCTGGCGTATCAGCATAAATATGTGTGGAACCGCGACAGCCTGATGGCCCGGACCGTGATTGAGGTGATGAATGGCCGGAATCCAGGAGACAGCACCCATAAAAAATGCCTTGTGATCATGAATTACAGGCATGCGTTCGACCTTACCGACAGGAATCCCGGTGTGCACAGGGGCAATACGTTCGAATACATAAAAGATGCTTTTGGCGACAGGGCTGCCAATGTGCTTATCAACACCAGGGTGATTGCCGTTTACCCTCCTGCGAGCGGCTTGTGGGATGAGGCATTTGAGAAAGAAGGCAGCAAACCTGCAGGATTCGACTTCAGGGGTTCCCCTTTCGGGGCCGACAATTTCGATATGTATCCCTGGGATATTGCGACGAGACTGAACCTGGGCTCCGGCTCTCCTTCGGCCGGAGGGCTGCTCAGGTACCGGGATGTGTTCACAGGCATTGTTTTCATCAATACACCGGGGGAACTTTACTGGCAGCAGTCCACGCCCGGGTATTACGACGGGTTTGAGAAAGAGGTCATCAGGAGATACGGTTGTGTGAATGCAGAATATGAAGAGGAAACAAGGAAGGAGATGGCTGCCATCAAAGTAAACGGGGATGAACCCGTGGTGCGGTACTCAGAATACCGGGCAGAAACCCTGGTTTCACTCTTCCTTTACAGCTTTTTCGGGATCGGGCTGGTAATGGGTCTGGTTGCATTCGCTTTTCAGAAGGATCAGGGTAAGGTGGAAGACAAAAAATCATTCACCGAATCACCAGTTCAGGCATGATTTATAAGCCGGGGGCCTCATGAGTAGCACAAAGCTATATTATAGCGACAATTCCTGCAGATGCATCACCCTGCCGTCCACGATCAGGTAGAGGTAATACATACCGGGAGCAAGGCTGTTTCCAGGGTCAAACGTAAATTTGCCTTTCTGACCGGTAAAATCGGCAACATCCCGGATGAACTGCCCGCCGGCGGTGGCAAGGATGATCCGGGCTTTACCCCCTTTGAACAGCCGTAACAATACCTGCTTCTGGCCATTGTTTCCGGTGGTAATCTCCAGGGTGCCGTCATGACGGCTCAGGGACATGCTGTATTCACTGAGTTCCGCAGGATAGACAGGTCCTGTTTGCTGCACTGCCACCGCCAAAGGGGGCATTCCCGAATTACAGGGTCCGAGCGTTGCCAGGAATTTGCTTCCCGGGTCGCCTTTTGCCTGGAATCCGTTTGCGAGGGTCACGTAGTTCCCGGACCGAAGGACCACTGAAGTTCCGTCGCCCCCGGTTACAGAGCTGTTCATGGTGATGGAATTGGATGCCGATGAAAAATAGGTTCCGCTGAGGTTTCCATTGATGGTCACATTAGCCGGGCAGGATGTTCTCAGGGAACTTTTCCATATTCCCCGGCCAAAAGTTGCCGCCAAAAGCTGATCGTTTGCTTCATTGATGGCCAAATCTGATACCGGGACATTGGGAAGCCCGTTGTAAAAAGGCTCCCAGTTTGTACTCCCCGAAGCATGATAATAAACGCCAAAATCGCCGCCGGCATAAACGTTGCCGGAGCCATCCACCTCCAGGCTCCAGAAAGGGATGTTGGGAAGGTCGTAACTGATGTTGCTCCAGGATGTGCCGGAATCTCCGGAATAGAGCACTTTCAACCCGTCAGTGTATCCACCGAAGCAAATATAAACCTGCGTTGAACTGTTCGGCCTTACACATATGTCGGAGATACGCGGAAACGATCCCTGCGGAAATCCCGGGTTGCCGGAGATTGTTGTATAGGAATAACCCCCGTCAGACGACATGAACATCTCGCCGGGTGTGGAAAATGCAAGTTGACCCCCTGCCGTGTATAGCCTGTTGCTATTGCTCGGGCAGGTTCTGATCACCCATTGGCCAAGAAATCCGGTTCCGGCCGGGGTGGTTAAATATCCTGTAGAATTATCATACCGCATAACGTATGTAGCACTGATATAAAGAATATCGGGATTACTCGTGTTCATCTCTGTCTGTGCAAAGTAATGGGGGTTGACAATCACAGTATAGTACGGCGCAGTAGTGAAGTCAGAAAAGTAAAGAACCGACCTGTTTTCAGACAAAAAACCCCTGGTTTCGTCGGTATAGTCGATGGCATTATCGAAACCATCGCCCCCGCTGATCAGTGCAAAATTGGAGGTGTTTGTCGTCCTGTATTTTGTCCCGTTATCCTGGCTTCCGCCCATCAAACAGTTGGGATTGTCGTCGTAATCATCAAAATGGTAAAACTGGGTAACGCTGATACCGTCGTAAATGGCTGTCCATGATTCCCCGTCGTTTGTGCTCCTGTAAAAACCACCGTCAGTTGCACAATAAAGGTAGTTGTTCAGGGGATTGTATGCCAGTGCATGGCAATCGGCATGAACATAATTGTCGTCGGACCCGCTGCTAAGGGTGCAATCGGAAAATGAGTTTCCCCCGTTGATTGATTTGAACAGTACGATCCCTCCGGTAACGACAATTTGATTGTCGGTTGGCTTGACCGCCAGTGCGATATCGTATTGGGACTGATCCCTGTCGGCGATTCCTGTGGATTCCCCGAAAACATCAGGGCTGGTGGTCACGCGCGTGAACGAGAGACCGCTGTTGGTTGAAACATAGAATCCGCAAAAATTTGTATAGGTCGTAGCCGGGCCTGAAATTGCTGATCCGGTTGTGGCCGGACTTGCAAGGAGGTAAACTTTGTTTACGCTGGCAGGGGTAACGGCAATCTCAACACGCCCGTCAGCGCATAAGGCATGATCAAAGGTTGAATTTGCATACCAGATAATGCCACCATCGGTCGAATAGGTGAATGATCCATTTCCCGAAGCGTACACAATGGAGGGGTTGCCAGGTTTGAATTCGATATCACAAACACATCCCGGCTCCACCATGGTCCAGGTTGCCCCCTTGTTGGTAGTCCGGTAGAGACCGTCGGAAGTAGCGGCCAGGAGTATCTCAGGGTTGACTGGATGCTGCACGAGACGGAACCCGGTATAGGCATTTGCCGATAACTGGCCGGTAGGCAGCCAGGTGGCTCCACCGTCATGGGAAACAAGGACTCCTACAGACATCCTCATATAACCCGATGTAGCGACAAATCCACCCGGGGAGTTAAAATCATCACCGGCGCCTGTGAGTACATAAAGTGTGGCGGGATCGGAATAATCAACGACAATCCCCGATATGCCAAGCGAAGGGATATAGCTGCTGAGCGGTGTCCAGGATGTTCCTCCGTTTGTCGTTTTCCAGAGGCCGCCCGAGGGTGTTCCAACATAGATCGTGCCGGCATCGGTCGGGTGGAACGCGATCCGGTCGATCCGGCCGGTTCCAAGACCGGATATGTTGGG
>CAIKNA010000128.1 GCA_903828645.1 uncultured Bacteroidales bacterium | reverse complement strand
CTCCTCCATTTCCGTTATGTCGATCATTGTCAGGTCCATGCAAACATTTCCGATGATGGGAAACGCTTTTCCGTGAATGTAAAGCTTCCCGCGGCCATTCCCAAGCCGTCGGTTCAGACCGTCGGCATAACCAACCGGAACAATGGCGATCACCGTATCTTTTTCTGTTTTGCCTTTCCGGTTGTACCCGATGGTTTCGCCTGCCGGGATCTGCTTGACCTGGGTGATCACCGATTTCAGGGTGCTTACATTCCTCAGCCTGGATTGTTCTTCGGGGGTGCTGCCAACGCCATAAAGCCCGATGCCAAGCCGCACCATGTCGAACTGGGCTTCGGGAAACCTGCTGATACCGGCCGAATTCAGGATATGACGCAGCACGGAATAATCCAACATGCTGGTTATCCTGCTGCTCATCTCGCTGAAAAGTCCGATCTGCCTGCGGGTAAAGTGATCCTCCTGCGGGTCTTCGCTGGCCGCCAGGTGGGAAAAGACCGACTGAACACGAAGGTTCTGGTTTTGTTTCAGCCGTTCGAGCAGGGGTTCAAGTTCCCCCGCTACAAAACCGAGCCGGTGCATGCCGGTATCAAGCTTGATATGGATGCGAACCTCCTGTTGGGTGGAGGTCTGGTTGCGCAACATGGCCTCCTCAAGCAAGCGGAGGATGTGCAGGTTGTATATTTCGGGTTCAAGGTTGTATTTGAGGAGGGTGTCGAGACTCTGCTCCTCGGGGCTCATCACCATGACCGGCAGGTGGATCCCTGCCTTGCGCAATTCCACCCCTTCGTCGGCGTAAGCCACCGCAAGGTAATCGACCCTGTGAAACTGCAGCACGTTGGCGATTTCATAACTGCCGCTGCCATAGGAAAATGCCTTTACCATCGCCATCATCCTGGTCCCGGGGTTCAACCCCGACCTGAAATGGTTCAGGTTGTGAATCAGTGCGTCGAGGTTGATCTCCATGACGGTTTCATGCGCCTTCATCTGCAGGGCCTGGCTTATTTTTTCAAACTCGAACAACCGTGCGCCTTTCAGCAGGATCGTCTCATTCTGGAAGGAGGAAACCGGGAAATGGCGGAGAAATTCATCCGTCGTAGTGAAAAAGGAGCGCTGCATGGAAAATTTATCGGCCTGTTTCACAATATCACGGCCAATCCCGATGATGCGGCTGATGTTTCGCGATGCCAGCATCGATGCGATTTCAAGATACAATTCACCCTTGTCGCGACCCGTTTGCAGCATGTCGGAAAGGATGATCGTTTTTTTCTTCTGCTGGTTCTGCTGGTTAAGGAAATCGAGGGCGATGCTCAGGGAGTTGATATCGGAGTTGTAACTGTCGTTGATCAGCGAGCAATGGTTGATAGCCTCCCTGAGTTCGAGTCGCATGGCGATCGGGAACAGGGATTCGTAGCGTGACGCGTGACAGGTGACGCGTGACGGGTCTTCAAGGACAATCTCTGTGGCAAGGCAATGAATGGCGTTTTCGATGGAGGCTTCGTCGGTGAACGGGATGGTAATGGTGATTGGTTCAGTTTTGTATTGGGCCCGGATGCGGGTGTTACCATTCTCCTTTGAAACCCCCGAAATTTCCAGGTCGGCATTATGGGTTCGGCTCCAGGTGAAGGTTTCCAGGTTTGCAAAGGCTGTATCCGCATGCAGGCAATCGGTGATCAGCTGGTGGTCGGAACAGTAAACAAGGGTACGGGCTCCTGTGAAAAGTTTGAGTTTCTCCCGGACTTTCTCCCGCTGGCTTTTGAAATATTCATCATGGGCATGGCCTATGTTGGTAAATATCCCGATCGTCGGGCGGATGATGGATGCGAGATGTTCCATCTCACCCGGGCGGGAGATGCCGGCTTCAAAAATCGCAAGATCGTGACCGGGGGCCATCTTCCATACCGACAGCGGAACCCCGATCTGGGAATTGTAACTTTTCGGGCTCCGGATGATGTTATAATCCCCG
>CAIKNA010000127.1 GCA_903828645.1 uncultured Bacteroidales bacterium | reverse complement strand
GCATAAACCACGCCATCAGCATAGGCCACGCTAGGACCTACCTCGCCCGAGATGCACTCCATATGCCACAACTCCTTCCCGTCTGCGGGATTGTAAGAGGCGACCATTGGATCTGCTGCCAGGATCAGTTCAGCTCTCTTCCCGGTATTGACCATCACGGGCGAGGACCATGAGATCTTTACATTGCGGCTCGTTTGCCACACCTTCTCCCCGGTTTTTCCTGAAAGTGCCATCACGCTTCCCGAGCCGCGCTGGTCGTACTGGATGATCAGCAGGTCGTGATACATGATGAGGGAGGAGGCGTGCCCGTAATGATTCAACGGCATGCCCAGGTTTTTCGCCCACACCTGGTTCCCGTCAAAATCAAGGGCAATGAGATCGCCATTGGCAAAAACAGCGTATACCCGCCGCCCGTCGGTGGTCATACCCGGGGCGCAAAAACCGGTTTCCTTCAGCGGTTTGGGTTCCTGTGCCGGACTGCCGGGGATTTTTTCCACGGCTTTGTGCCAGAGGATCTTCCCCGTGCTGAGGTCGATTCCGTAAACCTCCCGGCGGGTCTCACTGGCACCGCTCAGGAAAACCCGGTCGTTCCAGATGATGGGAGAATTGTATCCAGGAAGCGGGATCTCCGTTTTCCATTTGATATTTTTCCCGCTTTTCCCATCCCAAACGGTGGGAATATTCTTTTGGGAGGCAATCCCATTCCCCCCGGGCCCCCTGAAGGAGGGGAAGTTCTTTGAAAGCTCCTGCGCCGAGGGATAACCATTCATGTTGACAACCCGGGTGCCGGTAGTCGTGTCCTGTTTCCCTGCAGAGTCTTTCTTCGCTGGTTCCACAATGCCCGCACTTTTGGATTCACCCATTCCCTCATTTCCGCTTCCATTGACTGATGCGCTGGAACCGGAAGCGGATTTCTGCATCAGTACTGCATCGTCAAGGGTTTTTCCGAGTTCATGATGTGTGAGCAATACAAGCAGGAATGAAAAAATCACGACAGATAAAGCAGCATAAACAAACCAGTTTCTGTTGATTTTACGGGTAAGCCAGAAATCGTCTTTCGCTCCGTCGGGGACACCGGGGAGCGGTTTCCGCAGCAGGTCGATGCCTTTCATGCATGCGAAAACAACCAGGATACTGAAGAACAGCAGGTATCCCCCCATGCGGATTTGCCATTGACTGGTAAAAAAGGCTTTGCGCGACAGGAGATCTATTTCCCGTATTTCCTGCCGCAGCTGCGCATCAGCCGGATCGGCATGCATCCGGTCGGTAAGCACCTTCATGACCGGTGAATTAAGCGGATCCACCCGTTTGATCTGGATATAATTAACGATGATCAGCAAACACAGGGTCATTGCAAAAACAGCGCATATGATGGCCGTTGTCCGTATGGACGCAATATATTGCGTCCCCGAACCGTCACGCGCCATCCTGCGTGTTTTATCATTTGATTCTGGTATGGTCATGTTAATTTCGGGGTGTTGTTGTTCAGTGTAACCGGGCAAAAATCCACGCACCTGGCGCAACTGAAACAGGCGCCTTTGTTCGGAGTATAGTCCGTTTTGTATGTTGTGACCATGCGGTAGGCAAGGGTGATTCCGAATACAAGCCCGAGAAAACAGCCCAGGACCCAGCCCCCGGTATAAAACTTTTTCAGCAGCAGGGAAGTTTCCGCATAGAGTTGGGAAACAGGTTTCCCGGACGATTTGAATGCGGTGATTTCAATGCTTTCGGGCTGGCCGGTGGTTTGCGCGGGTTGCAGCAAGGCCCTTGAAAGCCTTACCTTCCCGTTTACTCCTGCCAGTGTTTCATGAAGTTGTGAACCTGTCCACCCTCCAAGGACCGTAAAAAACGGAATTAGCAGACAGATCAGGATCATTTTCCTGAGGGTTGCCGTCCTGATTTCGGGATTTTTTCCTGTAACCGGCATGTCAATGGCATCATAGGGGCAGGAGTCTTCACAGAGCCGGCACTGAATGCATTGGGCTGGGGTAATGGTGAGGTGTTTCCACGAAAAGCGGCTGACCCAGTTCAGCAATACCCCGTAAGGACACAGGAACCGGCAATAGGGACGGGCAATGAAAATCCCCGAAATCAGCAGGGCCCCGGCAAAAATAAACATTCCGAACGATGCGTTGAACCTGAATATTCCGACAAACGGATCGTACCGGCAGATGATGAAGTCGGTTCCTGTGGCGGCATAAAGGACCGCCAGCCCGAGGTAAATATAGGGGATCAGTCCCAGCACGGTATTGAGTTTCGGACCGGCTTTTTGAGGATTGAAGGAGACCAGGTCCTGCATGGCTCCGAACGGACACACCCCTGCACAAAAAGTCCGGCCGAAAAAGAGGGTAACGATTAAAGGAAGGATGAAGAAGGCGATTGCCGAAAGCGGTAAAACGTAGGATTTGTCGAAAAGAGCCAGGGTCATGTTTTGTATGGCGCCGATGGAGCAGACACAACCCTGCCGGTAAAACCCGAAATAGGCCAGGGAGGCAAGAGACATCCAGAAAACACCTGTACGCGACCGTTTCTTCAACACCAGCCAGGTCACGATCGCAAGGGAGAGGACCAGGAAAAACACATCCATGATCGCCAGCATTTCGGCACGGCCAGCCGGCTGCAGGGTTTCAGGTTGAAAATATCCTGATTCAAATTCGGGTTTCGGGAAACGCTGAACGCCATAGACATTCAAAAACTGTGTGGTGAGCAGAAACAATAAAAAGACAAGTGCCAGGCGTTTCCTTTTTTTACCGCCAGGCCGCAAAGGCTTATATGTTTTTATTCTAATCATATATCTTTAGCGTCCCGGCGTCTTTGCGGTGATCTGGTTTTCCACTGAAACCTGCCTGAGCAGGTAAGGCTGGCTCGCCGGTAAACGGCTGAAAGCATCAGAAGGACAATTGCGGGCTATCGAGCAGTGGTTGCAATTGACGCAGATATTATGCCTCACCTGCAACTGCAGCGATCCGTTGCCGAAAGAACCGCAACCCTTTACACATTTTCCGCAACCTATGCACAAAGGCTCTTCAATGGTGTATTCAAAGAAAGGATCCTCCACGAACTTCCTCTTGATGGCGTTGACAGGGCATAGCTGGTTCTCGGCAGCCGTAGTAAGTGTTTTGGTTTCGGGTTTGAAGTATCCGCCGCACAAATCGCAATACCCGCACATGGCATATACATGCACACATTTCACCGCGGAAGGGGCCATTACGCAATTGGTTGCGCAACGACCGCACTGAACGCATTTTGCCGGGTCAAGCTGCCACACCATCCCGCCGGCAATGCTTCTTTTTGCGACCAGCGCAGCCACCCCCCCGATGCCTAGCAGGAAGGAGGCTCTCAAGCCGGTTGCAAAAAATTTGCGCCGGTTGAATTTCGGGTTATTTTCCGGTTCTTCCATCTTTTGAAATGGCTTCATGCGACCTGGCTATATCGAGACGGTAGGTGTCGGCTTCGGGCAACCGGCAATGGTTTGTTTCGGTGCAATTGCTGCATGCAAAATTTTGCCTGCAACCCTTCGCTTCACGCCACCGCCCGATCAATGCCCCTCCCAGGACGGTCAGTGAAACAAACATCCCGCCCCTGACCAGTGTTTCTATAAACTCCCTTCTTTTCTGCATAGACTTTTCACCTTGTTCATTCATTCACTTTATGGTTTTAAGTGCAAAAATCCTGATCTGTTTTTTTTCCGGATCAAGAACCAGAATGCGGTCCTTTGAATCTATGGCGAGATCCAGCCCCCTGGTTCCTTCAACAAAAGCGTCGGGGCCGGCCACCACACCCCTGAAAACACCATTGGGCCAGTACACCTTGATGCGTTCGATCGCCTTTTCACTGGTTACAAAAGAATCGTCAGAAAGCATGGCAAAGTCAGTGGGATTGCAGCAACCGCAAAAACCCTCCATGGCCATGGACGACACGCCCCAGGTGGATAAAAGATCGCCCTCCGGGTTGTATTTTTCAAAGCGGTGACGGCCGGGATTCACAACCCAGAGCTCCCCGTTGCGGCTGGCAGCCAGGTCAAAATAGGGACTCGGGACGATGAACCCGGGAATATTTCTCGACGGGTCTTTCTCCCCGATTTTTTTAAGAATATTTCCTGACGGATCAACCCGTAAAACCACCTTGCTGCCAGCATCTGCAACAAAAACATCCTTACCGGAAAAGGCAATGGAGGTGATGACCGATTCATCTCCGATGCTCTTCCATGTATCCAGCTGCCTGCCGGAGTGGTCGAAGATTTCGACATGATCCCGGATGCCAAGGTAAATGCGGCCCGAAGGATCTACCTGGATGCACCCGGCCATCCCGTGGATGGCGAAACCACCTTCAGGCTTCCCGGTATGGTCAAATATTTCTACGTCATCATCCCCGCAGAGGTAGATGCGATCGGTTTGATCCACTGCAATTCCATGCAAGACTGTCATTTTCGGGCTGAAATGTTCAACCTCCGTGTAGAGGTTCAGGGCAGTATCGCCCGCCTTGAACGACTTCAGGTCATAGGCATAGGGATTCGCCTTCTCTGCAGGTTTGTTGAAAAACATATCCCAGGCCATAAACAGGACGACGGTCAGTAAAAGGGTCAGTGCCCCGATTAGCATGATTTTATTTTTCATGTGCATGCGATTTAATATCCAGACAAACCATCTGTTTTGAGTCCCGCATCAGCAGGTAGCCACCGGTGATGGCAACCGGCCCCCACGAATCCTGGCCATACATGATCCGGGTTTTACCGAGAACCGTAAATTTTGTTGAAGATGCCCTGGCAATGGTCATCTCCCCGTCATCGTTCAGGATGAAGAATTTCCCGTCGGCCACGATGTATGGCCCCAGGCCGAACCGGTCTGTTTTTCCGCTGCTCATCACTATTTTTTTACAATCGCCCGGGGGGCAACAAACGAACTGGTTGCGCAAACTTCCTGCATCCTTTGGCAGGACGCCATAGAGGAACCCGTTGAAAAAAACGGGTGTTTGCTGCTCCGACGCAAGTCCTTCCTGCGGTTTGAACTTCTGCAGCACCTTCACATTGTATTTGCCGTTCCTTGATTCAACCTGCAAAAGCGCAGAACCAGCTCCATACCCGGCAGTCAGGAAAATCCTGCCATCGTCCATCATCACCGGTGAGGGTGCCACCACTGAAGGTGCAAACTCCGTGGTTTCCCACAAAACCGTTCCCCGGTCGGGGCCTGATGCCGAGATCCCGCAAATGCCGCCAATGGCAAAGTAAACAAACATTTTCTTACCCTTAACAACCATTGGCATCACCGAGGAGTGCGACATCTTCCAGCCCTTTGGATTGGGCGTTTCCCATAGCTTCCTGCCGGTGTTGCAATCAACCGCCACCAGGATCGCCTTCCCGCCGGTGGCAATGATGGCGGTGTCGTTGTCAAGCAATGGGCACTGTCCGGTGTACCAGAAGGGAATTTCGGCCTGGTACTCCTTTTCAAGGTCGAGCCCCCACAGGAAATCGCCATTCGCACGGTTGACGCACATTACCTGGCATTTTGGCCCCATGGTCACCACAAACTTCGCATTTACGGCCGGGATGGTCCTCGACAACCCGTGGTTGCGTTTCAGGTGAACCTGGTAACCGCGCCGCCAGAGTTCCTCGCCGGTTGCCAGCAAAAAACAGCGCAACTGATCCGACTTGCCGGTTTCGTCATAATCGAGCAGGTAGATTTTTCCATCGTAAACAGCCGGGGCGGCATGCCCGTCGCCGAGGCTTTTTTTCCACAGGATCTGCGGTCCGTTTGTACCCCATGTGTCGATCAGCCTGACCGGTTCTGTGTTGATGTTGTCAAAATCAGCACCCCTGAACCTCGGCCACCTGGTCCCGGGAATGTCCTGTGCTGTCCTGAAGAATTTGAATTCAGACCCGATCATCACCGGCTTGCCAGCTACCGCCGCCCCTTTTTTCCGGTTGTCCATTCCCGGAACCGAAAGGGTCATGTTTTTAACAGGATCATGAAAAAACCACCATCCCAGAAGTCCGGATGCCGTCAGGATTACGATCAGGAGGATGACCCTTGTCCACTTATCCATCTATTTTTTCCCAACATCATATGCCATCAACACATTGCCATGCCTGATATAGAGCACACCCTTGTGAATAACCGGGTGTGAGAAATGCTCCTTTGTCCCGGCTGCCACTTTGAACAATCCCGTCTGCGACATTTTCCCGTGACCAGGGTTGATCAGCATGGCTTCGCCCTTCTGGTTATAGTAGAAAAGCATGCTGTCGGCTAAAATGATCGAACCCGCACCGCATTTCAGCGAATCCGTTACAAGGCCGGTGCCCGCATCAAGGCATTTCAGCTGTTTCTTTTCTGAAACACAGGAATAAAGTGAGTTCCCCTGTTTGACAAACCCTCCCATGTAGTTGTCGATGGCCTGGTTGCGCCATACCTGGCTGATTTTTTTACCATCGGCCGACAGCTCTAGTTTAACTGCTCCATTGCCGTCGCCGGCAAAATAGTAGATGAACCCGTTTTCATAAAAGATGGTGTTGCTGTGTGTGTCGCCGTTGCCCGGTTTGCGCTCTGCCACGGGGATGTTGTCCTGGGGATGAACCCAAAGCAGTTCGCCTGTTTGCGCATCGATGCCGAGCATGGAATAGGAGGTGAAGGTCACCAGCACATGGCGGCTGGGTAACCTGATCAGGTATGGTGCGTTGTACCCGGGGGTTTCACCTGCACCTTTGCAGACCCAGATTATTTTCCCGGTAAACCTGTTCATCGCCACCACGTTTGTGTCTTTGCCTCCGGGCACCAGGAAAACCTTGTCGCCGTCGAGCAGGGACGATTCTGCATGGCCGAACAAAGTGAATCGTCCGTGCAGATCTTTCAACATGTCGACCGACCATATTTTTGCACCGTTTGAGGCATCCAGGCAGGCCAGGTTTCCCAGTCCTGAACAAACGTAGATCATTTCACCGGCTACCGTGGGGGCGCACCGGGCACCCTGGTAACTGACAACCCATTCTTTTCCGTATGGCGATTTCCAAAGCAACTTTCCCTGGAGGGAAAATGCAAAAAGATACCCGGTCGTGTCAATTTCACCGGCAATATAGAGCCGGTCGGCAGTAACGGTTGGGGAGCCATAGCCGTTCCCGATGTTTTCCGCCTTCCAGAGCAGTGCCGGTCCTTCGGGCGGCCAGGTCTTTAAAACAGTTTCATTGGGATAAAAACCGCTCCTTTCAGGGCCGCGCCACTGGGCGGTCGTCTGGACAAAACCTGAAAAAGAAACAGCGAAGAGGATTGCGGTCAGGAACAAGTTGGCTTTCATGGGATTATTCATTATAATAATGTTGACAAACAACCTGGAATCGCGGATGAAAACCGGGATATCCATCCTTGGGTAAGATTAATTTTTACGGATATCGTAAACCATCAGGGAGGTCCCGTGGCGCACATAGAGACGGCCTTTTGCGATCACAAGGTGCGCCCAGTGCTGGTCGGCCCCGAAGGGAACCTTGAATGAACTCACCTTTTTGAAAGAGTCGGCCAGGGGTTCAGCCAGCATGACCTCCCCGTTTTCGCCGTACAGGTAGAGCAGGCCATCGGCATAAATGATGTTTCCCTTCCCGGTAATCTTTTCGGCAAACATGTTGCTCCCGGTCTTCCAGTCGAGGCAGTACCACGCTTTGCCCTCATCATCCGCCCCGAATATCTTGCCGTTCACCACCACGAAGCCCCCCATCTTGTTGTCAATATTGGTGTTTCTCCATACCTCGCTGGCAGAACTGCCATCTTCGGAAATTTTTATCATGACCCCGCCCTTTCCATAACCGGAAACGCAGTAGAGATAACCTTCATGGTAAAGCGGCGTATTGGCATGCACCGAATATTTGTTTGGCTGGTCAATGCTCCACAACAGGGTTCCGTTTCCGGCATCGATTCCAAGGATCGAATTGGCCGTCTGGGTCACAAGGATGTGTTTTTTTTCGAGTTTGATCAGCGCGGGAGATCCGTAGGCACTTGCCTCTCCCTTCCCGCTGCTTTTCCAGATCAGCTCACCTGTATTGGGGTTCAGTGCGACAACATTGGCTTCTGCCGCGCCTACGGTGCAAAAAAGTTTATTCCCGTCAATCAGCAGGTTCTCGGTCATGCCCCATTTGATGTTCGGGCCGTGATACTCTTTCAGAACATCCACGCTCCAGATAAATTCCCCGTTATCCGCATTGCGGCATACCAGTTTGCCGAAGCCGCTCAACTGGTATATTTTTCCGTTCGTCACAAGGGGCGTGCTCCTTACGCCGGGCCAGCTTTCAACCCACTCCTCCCCATAAGGGACTTTCCACACCATTTTCCCGTTGAGGTCGAAACAATAAAGGTAGCCGATCCCCTCGAGGATCCCGGCTGTATAAACACGGTCGCCGGCAATGGCAGCCGATGCATGTCCTTCACCCAATCCCTCAAAATGCCATAAGAGGGCAGGACCGGCTTCCGGCCATGTTTTCAACAACCCGGTTTCGTTGTAAATTCCATCGCGCGCAGGACCGCGCCACTGGGCAGTCTCCTGGGCATATGCTGACAAGCAGAACAGGGATGCCAGGCTAAGTAAAGAAAGGATTCGGTTCATTTTTTTCTTGGTTTGAGTTCTGAAAACCCTTTGAGATCGCCAGGGTTTATAGCTTCGTGTTTCATGAGTTCCGATCGGAAGTTCAAAAATAATACAAATTATCTGATCCGGTGATTCATTCTGCGGATATTATGGCAGAAATCGTAATATTCGGGATTATTTCAGAAAAGGATGCCACTAAGACTAAGGACACTCAGGATCACTAAGAAACTTAGTGGTTCTAATTGCACTAAGTGCCTTAGTGGTTTATTAAATGTCAATCCTCAAAAACAGTAGAAGAATCCACAAACGCATTGTTGATAAATAATTTTCCGGGGCAATGCAAAAGGGCCAAATGATGCGTATCTTGGTTGCATAAATGCAAAAATTTCACCTCTGTTAATAACCAGCCAAACCATGAAAAATGATCTTTTGTCAAACAGGATGAACCTGACAAACCAGCGTATAAGTGTCCCTCAATCGAAATTACTTACAGGTTCGGTTGTTGATAAATACCCGGTAGTGCTTGATGGTGGAAAAACAATCATCTTCATTGCAGATAAAAGCCAGGAGGCTGAAACACGCTTCCGGTATGAATTGCGCAATCAGCAACAGCACCTGCCTCAGCCAGCCAGTAAACTATAAAATCAGGAAAAATGAAAGACTTCAGGAAATATTACAACATCCCGGCTTCACCCGATGATGTTTATACGGCCCTCACCAATCCCATCACCATCCAGCTATGGACGGGCGAACCGGCCGTGATGTCAACCGAACCGGGATCGGAATTTTCCCTGTGGGATGGCAGCATCGAAGGCAGGAACATTGCATTTGAACCGGGGAAAAAGCTGGTTCAGCAATGGTATTTCGGGGATCAGCCCGAAGAATCGATTGTTACCATCCTGCTCCATGCAAAGGGAACGGGCACATCCGTGGAATTATTGCATACCAATATCCCGGACGAAGATTATGATGATTTTGCGGAAGGATGGAATATCAGCTATTTTGGCGCGCTCCGCGAGTTTTACGCCGAATAGGCAGCCTTGCTGCTTTGCAACAGCAAGAGTGCGGGGTAATTCAGTGATCAGGCGATGTCTTCGAAGTCGGCAGCTGCCGGGGTAACCGGGGCCAGGTCCTGGATGGATGATGTGTTTTTGGTTCCTGTCACCTCTTCAAAATCGGCTTCTTTCGGGGTAACCGGTGCCAGCTTGACCAGGCTGATATCCGTGGAAGGAGCTCCGTCGCTGAAATCGGCCACCATGGGGGTCACCGGGAACAGGGCTGAGAGGTTTATCACGGCCGGTGTATTTGATAATACCGGTTCACTGGATTTTACTGCTGCGAAAGTCGTGGCGAATTGAAATCCGAGAAAAACAGCAAGTACAAAAAGGGTTTTCTTTGATAATATATTGATCGTTTTCATTGCTTTAAATTTAATCTTTGTTGTTTTAGTGCCCATAAGACGCAACCTCAATGTAAATGTTACAGTCGTAGGGTGGTTGACATAATTTAATAAATAGTTGATAATTAATTTATTGTGATGCAAAGGTACCTGCTTATTTGGATTGAATAAAAAGAAACTCGACAAGTGGCTGTTTTACCCCGACAAACACCGGAAAATCATCGACAAACACGTTAGTGGCTGATATATATAAAGTTAGGTGGTAGAGTAAAGGGTATTTATGTGGCACCCAGTCTTCCTGACCCCAAATCTAAAATCTAAAATCGTAAATCGTAAATCGTAAATCGTAAATCGTAAATCGCTACAGGTTCTCCTGAAAATAAAGCGTCATCTTCTGGTTCAGGTGCACGCGGTCTTTCCCGCGCACGTTGTGTTCATGACCCGGGTACATGAAGAAATCAACCTGTTTGCCTTCATCCACACACTTTTTTAGGAAAGAGAATGAATTTTGCGGAACCACGGTGCCATCCTGGTCGTCCTGGATGATGAGGAGTTTGCCCTTGAGGTCTTTTACATAATTGAGCAGGCAGGCGTTTTTATATCCCGCGGGATTGCTTTCGGGAGTATCCATGTAACGCTCGCCATACATCACCTCGTAATATTTCCAGTCGATCACCGGTCCGCCGCAAACGGCCACTTTAAAAGTACCGGGATGTTTCAGGAACATCGAGATGGTCATGAAGCCGCCATAGCTCCACCCGTTGATGCCGATCCGGGTGGAATCGACAAACGCCAGCGATTTCAGGTAATTCACCCCGGCCATCTGGTCTGATACCTCTTTAACTCCCAGGTTGCGGAAGATGGCCTGTTCGAAGTCGCGACCGCGGTAAGATGTTCCGCGATTATCGAGGGTGAAAACAACATAGCCGAGGTCGGCCAGGTAATTCAGAAACAGCCCGGCGCCCCCGAGCCAGGTATCGGTAATGAGCTGTGAATGAGGGCCGCCGTATACATAAATGATCACCGGGTACCGTTTTGCAGGATCAAAGCCGGCAGGTTTGATCAAACGGCAGTAAAGGTCGGAGTTGTCTTCACTTTTAAGGGTGAAGATCGTCGTTTCTCCAAGGTTGAAATCCTTCAGCGGATTGTCATTGGCAAGCAGCGTTTGCAGGGGGATCCCCTTTGAATCGAGGAGGTCGGTTTGCCGGGCCACAGAAGTACTGGAATAAGTGTCGAGGATGCAGGCTCCATCTTCTGAAATTTTCGCAATATGGCTTCCCGGCATTTTTGTGATGCCGGTGAGGTTCCCGTTTTTCAGGTCGGCCTGGTACAACTGGCGGCCGAGGGGGTTGTCTTTGTTGCAAAGGAACCAGGCTTTAGACAAGGGACCGTCGGATTTCAGCAGTTCGGTAACCTCCCATGGACCTTTGGTGAGCTGCCTGATCAGGTTTCCATCGGTATCGTACAAATAGAGGTGGTTGAAACCGTCGCGCCGGCTTTCCCAGATGAACTTCCCCGGATCGCCCGCCAGGAATTTCGGACCCTGGAGGGGTTCCACATAGGTTTTATTTTGTTCTTCGAAAAGGGTCCTGATGAACTTCCCGGTAGCCGCCTCGTATCTGTTCAGCTGCATGAAATTCTGGTCGCGGTTGAGGGTGGCGATGTAGATGAACTTCCCGTCGGGGCTCCAGGTGATGTTGGTCAGGTACTCGGTGCGCAGGGCTGAATCCACGGAAGGGGATGATGCGGTTTGCAGGTAGGTTGTTTTTCCGCTGCTGCGATCGTACACCCCCACCGTCACCTTGTGGCTGGTCATGCCTGCCATCGGGTATTTGGTCGGGTTGACCGCCGCAATCCGCGGGGTGATGTCGACCAGCGGATAATCGGCCACCATGGTTTCGTCCATGCGGTAAAATGCCAGTTGCTGCCCGTCGGGCGACCAGAAGGTTCCCTTATCGATGCCGAATTCATTGCGATGGACCCTGTTTGACCCGTAGACAATTCCCGGGTTTTTTTCATCGGAAACCGCGGTCTCCCTGCCTCCCTTTGAAATATAGAGGTTGTTCTTCAGGGTGTAGGCGACGAGTTTTCCGCTCTTGTCGATATCCAGGTTTTCTGTTTTTTCGGGCCATGAATTTTCCACCGTGACCGAATTCTTCATGATGTCGCACAGGAAAAGCTTGTTGGCGCTGGTAAAGTAAAACTGGCCGGCATTTAGAAATGTGACAGCCGGGAACCGTTTCAGGGTATCCTGGTGGTCGATTTTCATTAAAACGTTCAGCTCATAAAGCCGCACGAGCGTGTCGCGTACTGTTTTGCCCGGGGTTCCACCCACCAGGCAGTTTTTGACCACATAGACATACTGGCCGGCCGACCGCCACTGGAGCTGGCCCAGGGATGCGGCATTGAGTTTCGGGTTCATGCCGGTCGCCTCTTCAACCGTAAGGAGGCGTGTTTGGGCAAATCCGATGAACGGAAGAAGGAGGAAGAGCAGGAGGAGGCGGGAGGGGGTGCGCATGGGGGGATTTTGGATTTACGATTTACGATTTACGATTTACGATTGACAAGTGACGAATGACAAGTGACAAATGAAGGTCTGGGACAGTTGTGGCCAGAATTGTTGTGCAAGGTACATAATCGGCGTAAAACGGGCAAATTTTCTCATTTTTGCCTATGGTAATTCCATCCAGACCCCTCCGGGGGGGATGGGGTCCTGCCAGGATGTGGGCCGGGGGATGGGGTCTGAAATCGCCTCCCCGGGGAGGCGATTTGGTTTACTGTTGGTTTACTGTTGGTTTACTGTTGGTTTACTGTTGGATTACTGTTGGTTTACTGTTGGTTTACTGTTGGTTTACTGTTGGTTTACTGATGGTTTACTGTTGGTTTACTGTTGGTTTACTGTTGGTTTACCGTTGGTTTACTGTTGGTTTAGAAAAGTGTGTCAGGGGACTTTTGCAGGGTAATGCTCCCGAAGCGGGATATACCTGCTGAACCCATACTGAATCCTAACTGAAACGATAGTGAAACAAAGCTGAAACAGATCTGAAACAGAGCTGAATGAGAGCTGAATGAAACCTGAATAAGACCTGAAACAAAATCTGATTAGAAATGAGTAATGCGCAGTATGTGAGTATTTTAATGTTGTAAGTCGGGGTTGATAGCGAATAAGAAAAAGTCAGGTTTAGTTAAAATTTTCGAATTTCATCATACAAGGAGCTGTTTTCATTATACTTGTACCACCCCGTCCTGAAGACCGGCGTAATTCCGCCGCAGCAAGAGCATCCTGGTGAAAATTTTTCTTTCAGTTACAGCATCATGAAAAAAATACTTTTTCTTCTCTGCATTTTGATAATCCGGGCAATGTTCATAAGCCATTCCGCGGATGCCCAGACATTTTACTGGTCGAATCAAATCGGGGGGATTTATAAAGATACCGGAGGAGCGGGTTGTTGTGATAATGAAGGTAATTTTTATTTTGCTGGTATGTTTTGGAGTACTGAATGTTTCTTCCAATCCGACACCCTTATCAGGCAAGGCATCAATGATCTGTTTCTGGTAAAATAGGATCCCTCAGGAAATGAATTATGGGTTCACCGTATTGGAGGTTTTAACGAGTATTCGGATGAAACCATTGTAGTTTATTATGATAATGTTTCTAATAGTATTTTCATCGGTGGAAGCTTCACCGGAAATGTAACCTTTGGTTCATGTACCCTGACTGCCAAAGGAGGTTTGGACATTTTTCTGCTAAAATACAGCCTTGATGGCAATTGCCTCTGGAGTAGGAGAGAAGGTGGAACCGGGGATGATAACATTAATAAACTCGCATTTGATCATAAAGGAAATATCTATATGTGCGGGACCACCTCCTCATCAGCCAGTTTCGACAACTTTGAAATACCCGAAGGAGGTTTTTTGCAAAATTTGATCCTGATGGGAATTGCCAATGGGCTAAGAATAAAGTTGCCTGGGCTGCAACTTTGAACTCTAAGATTCGATTACCGGGCTGAAGGTCATGGATTCAGATATTATCATTGGCGGTTGCACGGCTGTTGATGATTCGATAGTAGTCGATACAATAATCATCTCTCATAAAGGATTTTTCAGCAGCCTGATTTGTTGCTTTGATTCGGCTGGAACTGCAAAATGGATCAGGGAAGGTATTTCCAAAATAACAGAATCCGTTTCAGATATTGCGCACGACAAACATGGTAACATTTATCAAACAGGATATTTTAAAAATTCGATTATTTTCGGAACAGATACACTTACTTCTCAATTAAACCATCATGAATTGTTTTTTGTAAAATATAACAGGCAGGGAAAACTCCAATGGGTCAGAAAAACAGAAAGCGGGCATGCCGAAGGATTAGATATATCAACAAACAAAATTGGGAATGTTTCAATTGTTGGGATTTTTGGTGGACTTGCTCATTTTGGTGATTTTCAGGTTCAATCAATTTCTGATGATGATATGTTTTTGACTTCATACGATAGCCTGGGTGTTTGCCTTGGCGTTTATAATTATGGACACGGATATGGCACTGGTATTTGTGAGGATAAGGTTGGGAACCTGTATTTTACCTTGCTTTTTAACACAGCTACATCGCTTGGTTCAAAATCATTTACTTCTTATGGTTCAACGGATATTATTGTTGCCAAATGCTCTGCAATTACGGGGGTTGAAGAGCCAGAAACCACAGCGCAGAAACAATTGGTGATTTATGACAACCCCACCACCGGCAAGTGCACCATCATCATCCCCGGGGAGTTTGTCAGCGGAAAAAAATTCACTTTGCAGATTTTCGATGCGCTGGGCCGGCTGGTGCAGCAGGAGACTGTGGCGGGTGGCGGCGGCGCGATCAGCCTGGACCTCCGATCCCGGCCGCAGGGATGTACCATGCGATCCTCGGCAACGGGCAGAAGAGTTATGGAGGAAAAATTATTTTGAGTATTCCCAATTAGTATATACCTTTGTGATATAAAATGCAGCAATCATATGAAGACACTTTCTTTAAAGCTGGATGATTCGGTTTTCACTGAAACCGAACAAGTCATCAGCCATATCAACAAATCCCGTAACAGGTATATCAACGAAGCCCTGGAATTTTATAATAAAGTTCAGAAAAGGAAACTATTGGCATCTAAACTGGAAAAAGAATCCAAACTGGTCAAGGATGAGTCGGTAACTATTCTCAGGGAATTTGAAATGATCGGTTATGAAGGTGAAGCAATATGAAATCTGGATTGCCGACCTTAATCCAACCATAGGAACGGAGCCGGGTAAAACCAGGCCGGTAATCGTTGTACAAACAGATTTGTTAAACAAACACCATCCATCTTCAATTGTCTGCCCGTTGACTGCCAATGTCCAAAAAGAGAGTGAAATATTAAGAGTGCATATAAAGCAAGGGTGCGGTGGATTAAACGAGGCATGCGATATTATGGTTGATCAGGTTCGTGCAATTGACAATAAGAGAATGGTTAAAAAACTGGGTATTGCCCCTTTGGAGATTATTTCCGCATTAAAAGAAAATTTAAAAATAATTCTTGATTTGGAATAGTATTCGCCGCGTTACGAGCCGTCAATCCGTTTACCTGGCTGCAGCGATCCGGGCAATAAGGCCGGGGTCGTTTTCAATGGCGTTGCCTGCCACTACGAGGTCAGCGCCGGCATCATAAGCGGCTTTTGCCAGCCAGGCGCTGGTGATGCCCCCGCCAACGATCAGCGGAAGGGAGATGGACCCTTTTACTTTGGCGATCATCGCCGGGGGAACGGGGTTTTTTGCACCGCTGCCGGCATCGAGGTAGATCAGTTTCATCCCCAGCATCTCCCCGGCCATGGCTGTGCAGGCCGCGATATCGGCCTTGTGCGCAGGGATGGGCGTGGTGTTGCTCATGTAAGATACGGCAGTTGTGGAACCGCTTTCGATCAGCATGTAGCCGGTGGAGAGGATCTCGAGGTTGCTGGCTTTCAGGTAGGGGGCCGAGATGACATGCCGGCCGATCAGCATGTCGGGATTTCGTCCTGAAATCAGCGATAAGAGCAGGATGCCGTCGGCTTTGCCGCTCAGCTGAAGGTCGTTTCCCGGGAACAGCACCACAGGGATGGTGGTGTTTTCACGGATGCAGGCAATCAGTTGCGGCAGGTTGTCGCGTAGCAGCAAACTTCCTCCCAGGAAGAAATAGTCGATGCCGGCTTCAGCTCCAAGTTTTACCACCCCGGAAAGGGATTCCACGGTATATTTGTCGGGATCAATGAGGACGGCAAATTTTTTTTTGCCCGCCAGGGTATCTTTCAGCAGGGATTGGCAGATGTTCATGGGAAATTGTTTAGAATACTGCTTTGGCGATCTGGCGGATGTTCTCCGAAACCCCGACCGAAAAATAGTGAACCACGGGAACCCCGAATTTGATCAGCTCCTCCGACTGCCGGATGCCCCACTCGATGCCGACTTTGAAAGCCTCCTCGTTGTTTTTGCAGGCCATCACCTTTTTAACGAGTTCGTCGGGGATGTCGATGTTGAAGATCTGGGGCAGCACATTGATCTCCTTTATGGTGCAGATGGGCTTGAGGCCGGGAATCACCGGAACGGTAATGCCTTCCCTGCGGCAGGCCTCCACGAAATCAAAATATTTCTGGTTGTCGAAAAACATCTGGGTGATGATGTATTCCGCCCCTGCATCCACCTTGGCCTTCAGGTATTTCAGGTCGTAGGCAAGGTTGGGCGATTCGATGTGTTTTTCGGGATAACCGGCCACCCCGACACAGAAATCGGTGCTGAAAGTGTTTTGCAGTTCATCGTCGAGGTATTTGCCCCGGTTCATATCGGTAATCTGTGCCACCAGCGTGTTTGCGTAAGAGTGCCCGTTTTTTTCCGGGACGAAGGTCCGCTGGTTTTTCGGGGCGTCGCCGCGCAAAGCGAGGATGTTGTCGATGCCCAGGTAATGAAAATCGATGAGGGCATATTCCGTCTCCTCCTTGGTAAACCCGCCGCAGATGATGTGCGGAACAACCTCGACATCGGGGTACTTGTACTTGATGGCCGCAGAAATAGCCACGGTTCCCGGGCGTTTCCGCACGGTTTTTTTCTCCAGCAGGCCATTCTCGTGCTTTTTGTAAACGACCTCTTCCTGGTGGTAGGTAACATTGATGAACGAGGGCTTGTATTCAAGCAACGGGTCGATGGTGCGGTAGATGCTGTTGATGTTGTGCCCCCTGAGCGGGGGAAGCAGTTCGAAAGAAAAGAGGGTTTTATCGGATTTATTGATCAGGTCTATGACTTTCATTGTTAAAAATTCAGATTAGTATTCAGTAATTTTTCCGCCTGCTCAAAAGGCATCTCCTTCCGTTCTGCATAATCAGCCAGCTGGTCTTTGCTGATGCGGCCAAGGTTGAAATATTGGGCCAGCGGATGGGAGAAATAGAATCCGCTCACCGAGGCGCCGGGGTGCATGGCATAATTTTCGGTAAGCCTGATCTCGGTAGTTTTTTCAGCTTCAAGAAGGTCGAACAGGGTGCGTTTTTCAGAATGTTCGGGGCAGGCCGGGTAGCCGGGTGCAGGGCGGATGCCCTGGTACTCTTCGCGGATCATGGCGAACACATCAAGTTGCTCTTCCCGGGCATATCCCCAGAACTCCCTGCGCACCCGCATGTGCATCAGTTCGGCAAAGGCTTCGGCCAGCCTGTCGGCAAGGATCTTGACCAGGATGGCGTGGTAGTCGTCAAAATCCTCCTCATACCTGGTTACCCATTCTTCAAGGCCCAGCCCGGCGGTAACGGCAAAACCTCCCATGTAATCCACGATCCCCGATTCCCCGGGGGCGATGTAATCGGCCAGGCAGAGGTTGGGCTGCCCTGGATCCTTCAACTGCTGGTTCCGGAGGAAACGGAAGGTGGCCAGCACCTTCGACCGCGATTCGTCGGCATACACCTCCACGTCGTCGCCGGTGGAGTTGCAGGGAAAGATCCCGATTGTTCCGGAGGCGTGCAGCATTTTTTTGCCGGTGATCTCCTTCAGAAGCGCCATGGCATCGTTGAACAGTTTGGTTGCTTCAGCCCCCTTTACGGGATCGGTAAGGATTGCCGGGTATTTCCCGTTCATTTTCCAGGCGTGGAAAAAGAAGGTCCAGTCGATATACTGCGCGATCTCCTCCAGGGAATATTCTGAAAACACCCTGGTCCCGGTGAATTGCGGTTTGAAGATTTGAGCAGATTGCCAATCGATATTAAGTTTGTTTTTCCGGGCGTCGGCCAGCGGGATATAGGAGTACGCGGCTGTTTTGTCGTAACTGTTGCGGATACCCTCGTATTTCTTTTTCACGGAGCCGGTAAATTCTTTTTTGGCCTCAGCCGAGAGCAGGTTCGAAACAACCCCGACCGCCTTGGATGCATCCTTCACGTGAATCACACATTGCGAATAGTAGGGCTCGATCTTGACGGCGGTGTGTATGTCGGAGGTGGTGGCCCCCCCGATGAGCAGGGGGATGGTGAATTTAAGCCGTTCCATCTCTTTGGCAACATGCACCATCTCTTCGAGCGAAGGGGTGATGAGACCGCTGAGGCCGATCACATCGACGTTGTGTTCTTTCGCCGCGGTCAGGATCTTGTCGGCAGGGATCATGACCCCCAGATCGATCACTTCGTAGTTGTTGCAGGCGAGCACCACGCCGACAATGTTCTTGCCGATGTCGTGTACATCGCCTTTCACCGTGGCCAGCAATATCTTTCCATTGTTCCGCGGAGATCCTTTCAGTTCGGCCTTTTCGGCTTCGAGCCTCGGGGTGAGCCTGGCCACCGCTTTTTTCATCACACGGGCGCTCTTGACTACCTGCGGGAGGAACATCTTGCCGCTGCCAAACAGGTCGCCCACCTGGTTCATGCCGTCCATCAGGGGGCCTTCGATGATCTTCAGGGCCAGGTCGAACAGCGGCATGGCTTCGTCGATATCCTGGTCGATGAATTCGGCATTGCCCTTGATCAGCGAATGGCTCAGCCGCTGCGCAACCGGGAGCGACCTCCATTCGGCTTCGGTCTCCTCCTTTTTTCCCGAACCGGTTACCTGGCTGGCATATGCAAGCAGCCGTTCGGTGCCGTCCTTGCGGCGGTTGAGGATCACGTCTTCCACCAGTTTCAGGAGCATCTTCGGGATTTCATCATACACCGGGAGGGCTCCCGCGTTGACAATCCCCATGTCGAGCCCCGCCCTGATCGCGTGGTAAAGGAAGGCCGAATGCATCGCTTCACGAAGCGTTTCGTTGCCCCTGAACGAAAAAGAAAGGTTGCTGATGCCGCCGCTTACATGCACATAAGGCAGGTTTTCCTTGATCCATTTCACAGCGTTCAGGAATTCGACGGCATAGTTTGAATGTTCATCAATCCCGGTGGCTACGGTGAGGATGTTGGGGTCGAAAATAATATCTTCGGGGGGGAAGTTCAATTCTTCGGTCAGGATCCGGTATGCCCGCGATGCGATGGCAATGCGGCGGCTGAGGGTGGTGGCCTGTCCCTCTTCATCAAATGCCATGATCACTGTTGCAGCGCCGAATTTGCGCAGGAGGAGGGCATGCTCCCTGAAGGCATCTTCGCCCTCCTTCAGGCTGATGGAATTGACGATCGGTTTTCCCTGGATGCATTTGAGCCCTGCATGGATCACCGAAAATTTCGAGGAGTCGATCATGATGGGCACCCTGGCCACGTCGGGATCGGAGGCCACCATGTTGAGGAAGTTCACCATTGCTTTCTCCGCATCCAGCATCGCTTCATCCATGCTGATGTCAATCACCTGGGCGCCGCTTTCAACCTGCTGGCGTGCCACCGAAAGGGCCTCTTCGTATTTTTCCTCCTTGATGAGCCGGGCAAATTTCCGCGAGCCGCTCACATTGGTACGCTCGCCGATGTTGATGAAATTGCTCCCTTTAAAGATTGTCAGCGGTTCGAGGCCGCTGAGGCGGAGTTCATGCGCACGTACCGGGACCGGGCGCACGGGGGCATTTTTTGCGAGTTCCGCAAACCCGCGGATGTGTTCGGGGGTGGTGCCGCAGCAACCCCCTACCATGTTTACAAACCCGTTGTCAAGAAAATCACCGATGTAACCCGCCATCTCGGCAGGCGACTGGTCGTATTCCCCGAACTGGTTGGGCAACCCGGCATTCGGATATGCGATGACGGGAAAGGGGGCCTTGGCAGACAGCTCCTCGATATAGGGGCGCAACTCCGCGGCTCCAAGGGAACAATTGATGCCGATGGCAAACAGGTCGAAATGGATGATGGAGAAGAGAAATGCTTCCAGGGTCTGCCCCGAGAGGGTGCGGCCGCTATTGTCGGAGATGGTCACGCTCGCGATGACCGGAATACGTGATGCTGGCTGTTCGTGTGCCCGGTCGTTTATTTCGTCGAAGACCGCGATCAGTGCGGCTTTTGCGTTGAGGGTGTCAAAAATGGTTTCAACGATCAGGATATCCGCACCGCCATCGAGCAGCCCGCGGGCCTGTTCGCGGTAGGCGTCGTAGAGGTTGTCAAAACTCACTGCACGGTAGGCAGGGTTCTGAACATCGGGCGACATCGAGGCCGTCTTGCTGGTCGGGCCTATCGATCCTGCTACCCACCGCGGTTTGCCCGGGGTGAGGCTGGTATACTTGTCTGCGGCCTCCCTGGCAAGTTTTGCGGCAGTCAGGTTCAGTTCATAGGCCAGGTCTTCAAGGTGATAGTCGAAAAGCGAGATCCGGTTTGCATTGAAAGTATCTGTTTCGATGATGTCGGCCCCCGCTTCCAGGTAAGCTTCATGGATTTCGCGGATCACCCGGGGATTGGTCAGCACCAGCAGGTCGTTGTTTCCCTTCAGGTTGTAACCAAAATCTTTGAACCGCTCCCCCCTGAAATCGGCTTCCTCCAGTTTGTAACGCTGAACCATCGTACCCATCGCGCCATCCAGCACCAGTACACGCGATTTTACCGCCTGAAAAATATCATCTCTCATTCAACTCTTTTTTTCTGCATTCCCTTCATTCAATAAGCCATCACCAACATATACTCCTCTATCTTCTCATAATCAAGGTTGTATTCTCTCCCCGAACCATCTGCGGTCAGGGTACCTTTGCAGCGGCTATTTGTATTGCAAAGGTAATCAAACGGATGAATATAGATATCGTTTCTGAAATCCACGTCGGGTTTGCCATGCAGTTTGAAGAGCGCTTCCTTGCCTCCCCAGAACACATATAATTGTTCGAGGCGGTTTTCCGCTGAGATCGATTCCAGCTCTTTTTCCTGGAGAAACCTCTCTTTTACCCGCTCCACCCGTTCTTTTATTTTCTCGATGTCGATCCCGACGGGGGTGTTTTCACTGCATACGGCAACCGCATAATCGCCTGCATGAGACACCGAGATGTGGTGGGTTCGTGAATCCAGGGTTGGTTTGCCATGGACATCATAGGAAACGGCTGATGTGAACGGGGCCAGTAACTGTTTCAGGAGTGCTCGGTAAGCCAGCCATTGCTTTTTTCGCAGGTCATGGCGAAAAGTACCATAGGTTTTTATTTCCGAATCATTCAGTTTAATGCCAGCCAGCAACTCGTCTGCACTTTCGATGATCTGCCAGATTCCTGCCCTGATCCCGCGGACAGGGTTGATTTCCCGGATGAAGGGCATATATCCTGTGTTGGTTTTTTATATTCCGGCGCAAAAATACGACATTCCGGTATCTTGATATTTGTTTTTTCCGTACTTTTGCCGCCCGATTATCAGTACGTACAAACAACCTTCGAAAACATGGAAAACATTGCAATGTCAACGAATATGAAATATAAGGTAGCCGACATGTCCCTGGCCGAATGGGGTCGCAAAGAGATTGAAATTGCTGAAAAGGAGATGCCGGGACTGATGGCGATCCGTAAAAAGCATTCAGTTGAAAAACCCTTGAAGGGAGCCCGCATCAGCGGGTCGCTGCACATGACCATCCAGACGGCCGTGCTGATCGAAACCCTTATTGAACTTGGCGCCGATGTTCGTTGGGCCAGTTGCAATATTTTTTCCACCCAGGATCACGCGGCTGCAGCCATTGCCGCCATGGGGATTCCAGTCTTTGCCTGGAAAGGGGAGAGTCTTGACGAATACTGGTGGTGTACCAGCATGGCGCTGAGTTTCCCGGGAGGCAAGGGACCCAACCTCATCGTGGATGATGGCGGTGATGCGACCATGATGATCCACAAGGGATTCGAAATTGAAAAGAACCCCGGATTGCTCAAGGTTGTTCCTGAAAATGCCGATGAAAAGGCTTTCATGAAACAGCTTCAGGAGATTTATATTGAAGACAAAACCAGGTGGACCCGCACGGTTGCCGAATGGAAAGGCGTTTCGGAAGAGACCACCACCGGGGTGCACCGTCTTTACCAGATGAAAGAAAAGGGAGCTTTGCTTGTTCCGGCAATCAACGTAAATGATTCGGTCACCAAGTCGAAATTCGACAACCTTTATGGTTGCAGGGAGTCGCTTGCCGACGGTATCAAGCGTGCCACCGATGTGATGATTGCCGGCAAGGTAGTGGTTGTGCTGGGTTACGGCGATGTTGGCAAGGGATGCGCCCATTCCATGCGTTCATACGGAGCCCGCGTGATCGTTACCGAAATTGATCCCATCTGCGCCCTGCAGGCCGCCATGGAAGGTTTTGAAGTAAGCACCCTCCAGGATGCCCTGCCCGAAGGCAACATTTATGTCACCACAACGGGTAACAAGGATGTGATCACAGCCAAAGACCTCTCCTTAATGAAGGACCAGGCGATCGTTTGCAACATAGGCCATTTTGACAATGAGATCCAGGTGGAACAGCTGACCAGCTGGCCGGGCATCAAAGTGGTGAACATCAAACCGCAGGTCGACAAATACATCTATCCCGACGGGAAATGCATTTACCTGCTGGCCGAAGGACGCCTCGTGAACCTGGGATGTGCAACCGGTCACCCCTCATTCGTGATGTCGAATTCATTCACAAACCAGACCCTGGCCCAGCTTGACCTCTGGCAGCACGACTATGAAGTGGCCGTTTACCGCCTGCCGAAAAGGCTCGACGAAGAGGTTGCCAGGCTGCACCTGGAACAAATCGGGGTGAAACTGACAAAGCTTACGCAGGAACAGGCCGATTATCTGAATGTGAATTTAGACGGACCGTATAAGCCGGAGCACTACCGGTACTAAAATGCAAAATGCAAAATGCAAAATGCAAAATGCAAAATGCAATTTCAAATTTTACGGCTGGCTGCTAATTTGAGATATAGAGCATTGCTCCGTCGTAGAGGGTGGTATACTGCTTGAGCGAAAAATGGGAGGGTCCGGCATAGGGGGTTCCGTCGGCCATGATGTACTTTGAACCGCACACAGGGCAATAACAGGTTATCCCCGACTTGTCTACCCTGATCTGGGCGCCTGTTTTTGTGGGATCATACGGGCAGGCTCGTTCATAGGCTGCAAATTCATTGACTGATTTGCGGAAAATCAGGATCCCGTTGTATCCCCCAACTACCGTTTCCCATCCGTTCACACTATTGAGATTGATATACTGGGTGCCATTCGGATTCAGCACAAAGTTTACGTAAACATACGGAATCTGGGGTGCCTGCTCTTCTTTTTTACAGGCGAATGCGACCATCAGCACGACGGCTGCCACCATGCATAACCTGATATTATATTTCGGGATACGTTCTTCCATGATACAAAATTCGTAATTTTAACGTTCGAATAGTTGCAATAGTATAAATAAGGATGGGATAAAAGTGCAATGATTTGTGAATTAATCATTTTACCCCATCCCTGAAGGGATTCAGGGCGGCGTAAGGGCGGGGGTTATATGTACCAAAATATCTGTTATGGTTTCAGGAAAAAGAATTTTATTCATAACGCTGTTTATAGCCATCCTGCCCATGCTGGTTGCATTCGCACCCCAGGAGGCCCGGGTGAACCAGAAAAAAATCGAGCGGGAACATGCTAAAAAACAAAAACAGGCAGTAAAGGAATATAAACAGGCGGTCAGGCGACATAACAACCGGCAGTCGAAATCGACCAGGGCAAGCATGAAAAACACAAAAAAAGAATCCCGGAGAATGACCCCGAACAAGCATTGAAAAAACGACTTTAACTCTCCTGAGACAGGGTTTGCCGATTCTTTAAAACGGTTTACATATTTGACTTCCTGCTAATTTAGAATGGTTATATATTTGATTCCGGAACTAAATAATTTTTAGTTTGATTTTAAATAATTATTACATTTACGCCCTTTTAAAGCGCAATTATAATCTAACATAAAATTGTATGGTATGTTAAGAAATTTACTGTTTACTATTGGTTTTGTACTGGCAACAAGCGTGTTGGTATTTTCACAGACCGGATCGGGAACCCTGAAAGGGAAAATTATTGACAAGGCCACCAAAGAACCGATCTCCTTTGCCAATGTGGTTATCGAGGTAGGAGGCGTTCAGGTTGGCGGATCTACTTCCGATTTTGATGGAAACTTTACCATCAAACCAATCCCTCCCGGGAAAGTTGACCTCAAGGCCAGTTTTGTAGGATATAAGCCCTTCATGTACCGGGGCATTTATGTTTCACCCGACAAGATCACCTTCCAGAATGTTGAACTGGAAGCTTCCACAACAACCCTCAACGAAATTGAAGTTGTGGATTACAAGGTACCCCTTATCTCCAAGGACCAGACAACCTCTGGTGGAACGGTAACCTCCGAAGAAATTTCAAAAATGGCCAATAAATCTGCCTCTGCTGTTGCAACCACCGTGGGTGGTGTCTCCACGGATGCAAACGGCAACATCACCAGTATGCGTGGCCAGCGTTCAACAGGTACAGTCTATTTTATTGACGGTATGCGCGTTACCGGCAGTAACAACCTCCCCCAGAGTGCTATTGAACAGGTCGAAGTCATCCTTGGCGGCACCCCTGCTGCCTATGGCGATGCTACCGGTGGTATTATCAACGTTACCACAAAAGGCCCTTCCAAAGATTTCTCCGGAGGAGTTGACCTTCAGACTTCGCAATTCCTCGATGCTTTTGGTTATAACCGTTTGGGGTTGAACTTTACCGGCCCCCTGGTTTCAAAAAAGGACACGGTTCATGGTTATAAAACCCCCATCATGGGCTTCTTTATTGCCGGTGACCTTATTTATCAGAAAGACGGAGCTCCTGCCGCGTTTCCGCTATACCGGGTTACCGATGACGAAAAGAACAGTTTGACAGCAAATCCTTTGCGTTTGTATGGACAGAACAATGCCGTTTTCTACAATTCGGAGTTTCTGACGAAAAACCAGATGCAAACGACCAAAAGCACCCTGAATTCAGCTGGAACCAACATCAATATTTCAGGAAAACTCGATTTCCGGGTAACCCCTACCATCAACATCTCTTTCGGGGGTACATTTACCTGGGGCGACAACCGCAACTTCAGTTTTGCCAATTCAATGATGAACTGGCAGAACAACTCTCACTCCAACACATCTACCTGGCGTGTTAACGGCCGCTTCACACAACGTTTCCCCACTGCCAATGACAGCAAGAACTTTGTGAAAAACGTCTATTACTCTATCGGCGCCGACTTTACCAGGTACTTTGCCAAAACCGAAGATGCAGAGCATAAGGATAATTATTTTGAATATGGTTACATCGGCAGTTTTGCCACCCAGTCCATTCGCGCCTACACGCCGACCCTTGCCTATGACTCCGTTTCCAGACTCTGGGGACACCTTCAGAATGGAACCCGCGACACCATTGTCGTGTTCAAAGGATCCGATTTAAATCCCGAATCAGCCAGCTGGACCCAGCAGTATTACGGGCTGTTTGACACCCCGGTGGGTCATTACCAGAATATCGATGAAATCATTTCCGGCAAAGGGCTGGTGAATGGCATGGAACCAACCGCCCCCTACAGCGGGATGAACGGCAATTTGTCCGCCATTGGAAACCGCCCCAATGGTTACACCGAAAACACCAGTGACCAGATCGCCGTGAATGCCTCATTCGCCGCCGACTTTGGCAATCATGAAATCCAGTTGGGATTGCAATACCAGCAGCGCAAAAGCCGGGGATATACCAACGTAGGAGTTCTGCTTTGGGATGCCATGCGGGGATTGACCAATGCACAGCTGCACGACCTCAACCTGGCCAATCCGCAGCCCATTTACCGCAATGGCGTCTATATGGATACCATCAACTATTTCCGCAATTATGTCCCCACCCTGCAGCGTAATTTCGACATCAGCCTGCGTAAAAAACTCGGACTGCCTGTGGATGGAACGGACTGGATCGATATGTATTCCTATGATTTTGCACACAACTCCATCAACTATTACGACAAGAACATGCAACTGCATAACATCAGCCAAAGCGGGCAATTGCTCTCCATGGATATGTTCTCAGCAGATGAAGTCCTTAATAACGGCTCGCCGATTGTAAATTATTACGGATATGATTACATGGGGAAAAAACTTTCGGGAAGCCCCAGTTTTGATGATTTCTTTACCCAGAAGGATGCAAATGGAAACTATACAAGAACCATCGGCCCCTATCAGCCAATTTATATTGCCGGGTACATCCAGGATAAATTTGCTTTTAAAGATCTGATCTTCAACGTCGGTGTTCGCGTTGACCGTTTCGATGCCAACCAGCCTGTTTTGAAAGACCCCTACCTGTTCTATCCTGCCAAGACCGTAGGCGAAGTCTCCCAGCTCAATGGTACACCGGTCTCGATCCCTTCAACAATGGGAAGCAATTATGTTGTTTATGTGGATGATGCGAGCAACCCCACTGCCATCACCGGTTACCGCAACGGAAACGTATGGTATAATTCGGAAGGCAGTGTGATCACCGACCCTGTTCGTATCCTTGACCGTGGAAATGGCGTGCAGCCCTACCTCGTTGATCCTTCGAACAAGACAGTTCAGGCAAATGTATTCCAGGTTTATGACCCGCAGACCAACTGGATGCCCCGTATCTCTTTCTCGTTCCCGATCAGTGACGACGCTTTGTTCTACGCACATTATGACATTTTAACCCAGCGCCCCTCTTCCAACGAAGTTCAGATCCAGCCGATCAGCTATTACTACATCGGGGTGACCGGCGCCTCCGGGACCATCAACAACCCGGCGCTGAAACCTGAAAAAACCATCGACTATGAGTTGGGCTTCCAGCAAAAGATCAATAATTCCTCCTCTCTCAAATTAGCCGTGTTTTACCGCGAAATGCGCGACCAGATTCAGCAGTACCGTTTGACAGGGGCTTATCCGAAGACCTATTATTCCTATACCAACATTGACTTTGGAACCGTCAAGGGGCTCACCCTTACCTATGACCTTCGCCGTTCGGGCAACGCACGTCTGCGTTTCAACTATACCCTGCAGTTTGCCGATGGTACCGGCTCTACCCCGGATGCAGCCGCCACGATCATCCGCACCGATCAGCCCAACCTTCGTACCCTGAACCCCCTCGATTTTGACCGCCGCCACCAGTTCAACGTCAGTTTCGACTACCGTTGGGGAAGCGGGAAGGACTATAACGGCCCTGTGATCAACCGCACCAAGAGTGGCAAAGCACCTGTTCAGTTCCTTTCGAATCTCGGAGCAAACATCACCCTCACGGGTGGATCGGGAACACCTTACACGCAGACGAGCAAAATTCTGCCTTACGGTGCAATGGGGCCCATCCAGGGAAGCATCAACGGAGCCCGTTTACCATGGCAATTTCTCATCAGCGCCCGTTTCGACAAAGATTTCAACATTGCGCTCAACAAGAAAAAGCAGGGTACGATCAACGTCTATATTGAATTTGCCAACTTGTTAAATACCCAGAATGTTACCGCTGTTTATCCGGGAACAGGGGATGCCGCCGACGACGGATTCCTTACTGCTCCTGAATGGCAGAATGCCATCAGCCAGCAGGTTTCTCCGCAATCCTTCACCGATTTATACGCGATCCAGATGAATAATCCGTATCGTTACAGCTCCCCGAGGACCATCAGGTTAGGTGTTATGTTCAATTTCTAAGGTGTTTGACAATAATAATGAGAAGAAATTACGGTATGTTTAAAAATAATGCAACTATGAAAAATATCCTTCGCTTTTTAGTGATTGCACTCTGCTGCATGGTGTTCTCAAGCGTACTTCGTGCCGAGGAAGTCCACAAGGTGGGTGGTACAAAGAGCACCAGCACGATAAAAGAAACAGCAGCAGGCTGTGCCTCGGGTTCGAGTTATAAATATCTTGATCTCAACAATGTAAGAACGCTTTGCTATTCGTACGGCAACGGTTGGTTTCTTGAAAATGCCGAATATGAAATTCCCAAAGGCTCCAAGAAGACTTCCATGTTCTCCTTCTCTCTGTGGATCGGGGGCATCGACATCAACAACAACCTGAAACTGGCTGCCTATCGTTACGGGCAAGGTCCAGCGGGTGCCACGGCGCATACAAAGAACGACTTCTGGCCGGGACCCCTTACGATCGATGGTACTGCTGCCGTGAGCGCAGAAACATGTTCGGATTATGACAGACTTTTTCCTATCTCACGAATCGAAGTGCAGGAATTTGTTGCATGGTGGGATAACCAGGCTGAATATCCGAATTATGTCATTCCCAAATCGATTATCGACTGGCCGGCACACGGGAACAAAGCCCTGGGGCAGGCATATTATCTCGCACCTTTTTTTGATGTAAACGGCGATGGAAATTATGATCCCAAACAGGGTGATTATCCCTATTACGACCTTTCAAACGCACTTTGCCCGGTAAACCTGAAACCCGGAGAACGGATGGCCCGCGCAAAAATTAAAAACGGGGGGGTGAATGGCCAGGGAGTGGAAATCGATACCATGGGTATCCTTGTTGACCAGGTATTGAAAGGCGATCAAACGTTATGGAGTGTTTATAACGATAAAGGAAATTACCATTCTGAAACAACCGGCGAGCCAATCGGCATGGAGATCAGGGCACAATATTTCGACTTTGCCACCAACGATGAAATCAACAACATGACTTTTTATTCATACGAACTCATCAACCGTTCCACCTATACACTTACCGGTACCTATTTCAGCCAGTGGGTTGACCCCGACCTGGGTTATGCAAACGATGACTACGTAGGCTGCGATGTGAACCGCGGACTCGGTTATTGCTACAACGGGACCCCTGTAGACGGCACGGGCCAGAGCTATGCTTATGGCGCACATCCCCCTGCAATCGGCGTTGACTTTTTCCAGGGACCCTATATGGATCCTGATGGTTATGACAACCCGTCTTACAAAGGAAATGGTTTAAAGGGCCCCACATTTAGGGGAAGCTGCGACATCGTTGGTTTGAACGGTACCGTTATTAAAATGGGTTACGGATCGGGCGGAACAGATTCAGCCATGTTCATGGTGCGGTCGGAAGCCATCAACGGGGTTAATTTCGGAGACGGAATCATCGACAACGAACGATATGGAATGAGGCGGTTTGTGTATCACAACAACAGCAATGCCGGTGTTCCCGATTATATGACCGACCCGAATTATGCGCCAGAATATTACCTCTTCCTGCGTGGTATCTGGAAAGATAATTCTAAAATGATTTACGGGGGCAATGCCCACTTCTCAGCAGGTGGTTATGGACCTCCCTGCGATTTTATGTTCCCGAACCTGACCGACATTTGCGATTGGGGAACCCAGGGACAGCCACCCAACGGTGCGAAAGAGTGGACGGAAGTTACCGCAAAAAACAACCCGCAGGACAGGCGGTTCATGCAATCGGCAGGACCATTTAAACTTGAACCGGGGGCATGTAACTATATCACGGTAGGTATTCCATGGGCACGCTCAATTTCCGGCACCCCCGAAGAGTCGGTGAGGCTGTTGCAGGAGGTTGATGATAAGGCACAAAGTCTTTTCGATAACTGCTTTGCCGTTTTGAACGGCCCCAATGCCCCTGATGTCTCCATCGAGGAGCTACCAAACGAGGTGATTGTTTACCTGTCGAACCGCAAGTGGAACGACCTGGGAAATAACTATCATGAAACTTACCAGGAGGTTGATCCCACCATCAGGAGCAGCGACTCGTTGTATAAATTTGAAGGATACCAGATTTTTCAGTTGAAGGATGCTACCGTTTCGGCCGCGGATCTTGACGATGCAAGTAAAGCGAGGATCGTGGCCGAATGCGATGTACAGAACGGCGTGACGAAACTTGTAAACTGGAGCTACGATCAGAATATCGGGGGCAACGTGGGGCAGGTTATGACCGCAGGGGCAGATAAAGGAATCTCCCATTCTTTTGTTTTCAAGTCGGATATGTTCGCAACGGGTGACGACCGGCTGATCAACCACAAACAATATTATTACATGGCTGTTGCATATGGGTACAATGAATATAAGAAATATGTCCAGACTGACCCATTATCACTGGATGGACAGAAGAAGCCTTACCTTAGAGGCCGCAGCAACATCAAAACCTATACGGCAATTCCACATATCCCGCTGGGTGTGGTTACAAATTCAACCTATGCCGAAGGTCCTGTGATCACACGTATCCAGGGACAGGGAAATGGCGGGATGATCACCGATTTTTCTGAAGCGACCATTGCTGAAATACTTTCAAAACCGCCCCTGGATACGGCAAAAACCAAAATGGGCGATGCTGACTATCCCATTGCATATACTGCAACCTACCTTGTTTCGAAAGGACCTTTGCAGGTTAAGGTAATCGATCCTTTGAATGTAGTGAACGGGCAGTATACCGTGAGGTTTGATTCAATGGTTACCGTGAAAACCAACAACCCGTTTACGGATCCAACGAAAATCCAGTTTGGAAAATGGACGTTGACCAACAATGCAACCGGGGTTAAATACCGGTCGGATACGACTACCATCTACCAGTATGAGCAGGTTTTCCTCGACCTCGGCATTGCATTAACGATAGCCCAGGTGCCCAATGCAGGCGACTCCATCAAGACCTCTGCGACAACAAGCTCTGTGACCTTAAGCAATGGATTGCTGTACGCCTCACCGCAAATTTATGCCGACAGTACCAAAAGGTGGCTGGCAGGTGTGCCCGACAACGATGTGCCTGAATCGGCGATGAACTGGATACGATCAGGAACCTACAAAGGATCCGACGCCAAGTATTATGACTGGGATATGGGTAATGGTAAAACCGGTAAACCCATAGATCCAAATAAGAATTATCAGCATATTCAATCGGGGATATGGGCTCCATATTGTCTTACGGCAAGTAGTTACAGCGCTGAAGAATCGGCAGTTGGACCGGCATTTTCTAAAATATCTAAGAAGAATGCCAACCTTTCCAAGATCGGGAGTGTCGACATTGTCATCACGCCTGAGAAGAAGTTCTGGACAAGGTGCCCTGTCATCGAAATGTGTCCGGATTCCAAGCTTGCACAGGGCGGAGCAAAGTTTTTCGGTGCCCGTTTTGCGGCATCGGTTAACGTGGATGGCGATACCGGCATCGTGAGCGCCGACCCGATGTATAACTCAAACTACATCAGCGCAACGGGCATGGGCTGGTTCCCAGGGTATGCAATTAACATTGAGACGGGTGAACGGTTGAATATCATGTTCGGAGAAAACTCTTGGCTGGTTGCCGACAATGGGAGGGATATGTTGTGGAACCCGACGAGCCGTATTTACAATGATGCCTCAACCCCGGTTTTCGGAGGACAGCATTATGTGTATATCATGAACCATGTCTCCTATGCCTCTCCAGATCCGGTACTTGACTTCCCCCCCTATGATGGAGGTAAATTCTTGTTGTCTCAACTTGGGAAAAACAATGTATATAAAGCCTATGCTTTCGGAAGCGCCATGTATGTGAACATTCCGCTGGCAGTTGACGGACAGCAGTGGCTCAGCAATACGGTAACGACGAAGATCCGTATCAGCAAGCCTTACAAGCGGTATTATTCCACACCGATGCCAGATGGCTCTAACGACACCATCAACCGTAATTTCCCGATGTATGTTTTCAATACCAACACCATCTCTACATCGCTGAATAACCAGACGGCTGCCACCACCGATCTCGACCTGATCAATGTTGTGCCAAATCCATATTTTGCATATGATGATTATGAGCGGAATCAGCTGGATAACAGAATTAAAATTGTAAATCTGCCCCCGCAATGTGTTGTTACCATCTTTGACATGAGTGGTACCATGATCCGCCAGTTTAATGTTGATAAATCGGGGATCATCTTACCCAGAGGATCAACCTCAGGTTTGAATACCGATGCTAAAACCTCTGTTGACTGGGATCTGAAAAACTTTGCAGGAATCCCCATTGCAGGTGGTGTCTACCTGATACATGTCAAAGCCGACGGACTCGGTGAGCGTACGATCAAATGGTTCGGAATATTACGGCCTGTCGACTTGAACTCATTGTAATGGTATTTACGATTTATAATATGACAACAACAATAAATTCCAGGATTATGAAAAATATTTATAGCTGCTTAGTTGCAATATTCTTGATGGGGATGGTCTTTCTGCCCATGGATAAAGTGACAGCTGGGAACAAGGACCGTTCCGGTCAGGCCGGTGCCGCGGAATTGCTGATCAACCCCTGGGCCAGAAGTTCGGGCTGGGGCGGGGTAGGTACCTCCTGCACACAAGGTCTTGAAGCCCTGTTTACAAATATCGCCGGAACGGGATTTACCAAGGGAACCGATATCATTTTTTCCTATACGAACTGGCTGAAGGGTTCTGATGTGAACCTGATGGCTTTCGGCCTCAGTCAGAAACTTGGTCAAAACGGCGGTGTTCTTACGGCAGCGGTCATGTCCATGACATTCGGCGAAATCCAGGTCACAACTACCTCTTTACCGGAGGGAGCCGGAACCTTCAAGCCGAGTTACATGAATATCAACCTGGGTTATGCAAAGGCGTTTTCAAACAGCATCTATGGAGGCCTTGCCGTGAAACTGATCACCGAATCAATTTCAAATGCAACTGCAACAGCCCTCGCCATTGACGCCGGTATTCAATATGTGACGGGAGAGAAAGAGCAGATTAAATTTGGCATCGCTCTTAAAAACGTCGGAGCCCCCATGCATTTCAGCGGAGATGGTTTGTCTTTCCGTGGAATTATTCCGGGACATGATAACAACAATGACGAGTTTACCGTTGAACAGCGTTCGGCCACCTATGAACTTCCCGCCACGTTGCGGATCGGTGGTTCGTATGATTTCTTTATCGGCGACCTGCACAGGATTACCGTTGCCGGTAATTTTAACTCAAATTCATTTACAAAAGATCAGTTTATTCTCGGCGTTGAATACGCCCTGAAATATTATTTGCAATTAAGAGCCGGTTATACCTACCAGACAGGTATTTTCAACAGTGACGTTTCTTCGCGCGGAACAGTTTTCACCGGTCCCAGTGCTGGTTTCACCGTGTCTGTCCCGTTTAATAAGGAAAAGCAGTCAGGTTTGGCGATCGATTATTCCTTCAGGGCAACCAATCCATTCCAGGGAACCCATAGTGTTGGCATTAAACTTAACTTTTAACAGTACGGAATAAATTATTCATTAACTTCGTTTCTTCTTAAGCAAAAGGACCCTTCCTCAGGGTCTTTTGGCTTATTATAACATTTAATACACTCGTTGACATGTCGGATATCAAATATTATACACCTGAAGGTTTGGACAAACTCAGGGAAGATCTGCACCATTTGACAACTGTTGAACGGCCTTCGATTTCGAGGCAAATTGCAGAAGCCAGGGATAAGGGTGATTTATCGGAGAATGCCGAATATGCCGCCGCCAAGGAGGCCCAGTCAATGCTTGAATTGAAAATATCCAAGTTGCAGGAGGTGCTCAACAATGCCAGGCTTATTGACGAGCGGAAGCTGGACAATACAAAGGTGTTGATATTTTCCACGGTAAAGCTCCTGAATTCCCAGAATGGAGCCAGTGTGGTTTATACGCTTGTCCCGGAAAATGAGGCCAGCATAAAAATCGGGAAACTCTCTGTCAGCTCTCCGATAGCGAAGGGATTACTGGGAAAAAAGATTGGCGACACGGTCGAAATTACCGTCCCTGCAGGAAAGATCACTTTTGAAATAGTAGAGATAACACGCTTAAAAGGCTAAATATGGCATCCATATTCACACGCATTGTATCCGGAGAAATCCCCTGTTACAAAGTTGCCGAAGATGAGAACTACCTGGCATTTCTTGATATCAACCCGCTCCAGGAAGGTCATACGCTGGTGATACCCAAACGGGAAGTCAACTACATATTCGACATGGAAGATGAACTCCATGCCGGTTTGTGGAACTTCGCCAAATCAATTGGCCGGGCCATCGAAAAGGTGGTTCCCTGTAAGCGGATCGGTATAACTGTTATCGGACTGGAGGTGCCCCATGCACACATTCACCTGATCCCCTTGAAAACCCTGTACGACATGGATTTTCGCAAACCGAAACTCTCCTTTACCCCCGAAGAATTTCGCCTCCTCGCAGAAAAAATCTCTTCGAACCTGGCATAGTTCAAATCGTCAATCATCAATCGTAAATCGTAAATCGTAAATCGTCAGTACGCCCTCACATCCCTGCCCTCAATATAATTGATAAAGGCCTTGTTCACCACTTTATTTCCGCCGGGGGTCGGATAGTTTCCTGTGAAATACCAATCGCCTTTATGGTTTGGAATGGCATCATGCAGGTCGGCAATGGTCTGATAGATAATCCTGACACTTGCTTTGCAGGAGGGAGGGGTGAGCAGTTCTGAGATTTTCTCCGAAATTCGTTCGGCGCTGAATGGGTTATAAATCTCCTTAACATGGTTGACGATCGTTTCCTTTGGCAGCTTCTCCTGTGCTTTTGACTTCACAAAAACTTCGTTGATGATGTGCTCTTGGTGCGTCTCTTTCAGCAATTCGATGGCGGCCTTGAATGCAATAAAATCTGTGATTTTGGCCATATCGATGCCGTAGCAGTCGGGGTAACGGATCTGGGGCGCAGAGGAAACGATGATTATTTTACGTGGTCCCAGCCGGTCGAGGATGCGCAGGATGCTTTGCTTCAGGGTGGTTCCGCGAACGATGGAATCGTCGAGAACGACAAGATTATCTACTCCGGACTGTATGCTGCCATAGGTTACATCGTACACATGCGCGGCCAGGTCATCACGCTGAGAATCCCTGGTGATGAAGGTGCGCAGCTTCATATCCTTCACCGCCACTTTTTCTGCCCTTGGTTTCAATTGAAAGATCGTTTTCAGCTTTTCCGGGCTGATGGAGCTCCCTGCATCCAGGATCCGGTCGATCTTGATTTTGTCACAGAATACCTCCATCTCTTCAATCAAGCCGTAATAGGCGTCGATGGCCGTGTTCGGGATATAGGAAAATACAGTGTGTTCGACGTCATGGTCAATTGCTTTCAGAATGGCCGGGGTAAGGAGTTTTCCCAGTTTTTTCCGTTCACGGTAAATTTCCTGATCGGTACCCCTGGAGAAATAGATCCGTTCGAAAGAACATGGTTTCTTTTCAAGGGGTTTGCTGAATTCTTTCTCGGCAACTTTGCCATCCTTTTTAATGATCAGGGCGTGTCCCGGCTGAATCTCCCGGATGGCACTGAAGGCTATGTTGAATGCAGTCTGAATGGCAGGCCGTTCTGAAGTCACGACCACGATCTCCTCATCATGATAATAATAGGCAGGTCTTATGCCTGAAGGATCACGCATGACGAAAGCATCGCCGTGGCCGAACATGCCGGCGATGACATAGCCGCCATCCCATGTTTTTGCAGCCGCGCGAAGGATTTTCTGGACGTTGAGGTGTTTGGCGATCTGGAAAGTGATTTCCCGTTTTGGAAAACCCCTGGATTTGAATTTCTGGTATAGCTCTTCGTTTTCCTCGTCGAGGAAATGGCCCATCTTTTCAAGGATGGTGATGGTATCGCTGGTTTCAACAGGATATTGCCCGAGGTCGATCAGTTTCTCAAACAGTTCATCCACGTTGGTGAGGTTGAAATTTCCTGCAAGGACGAGGTTTTTGGTCATCCAGTTGTTTTCCCTGACAAACGGATGGATGTTGAGAATGCTGTTTTTTCCGTAAGTGCCATAGCGAAGGTGGCCGAGGTAGAGTTCCCCAAGCATGTCAACCTTGTGTTTCAGCCATTGAACGTCGTTGAGCCGGTGAGGATGGCGCTCTTCTATCTCTTTCAGGTTGACGGTCACTTTGTTGAAAATATCCTGGATAGGGGCATTGGCGACTGACCGGATGCGGTTGATGAATTTATTCCCGGGATCCAGGTCAAATTTAATGCTGGCAATACCCGCCCCGTCCTGTCCGCGGTTATGCTGTTTTTGCATGAGCAGGTGCAGCTTGTTCAGGCCGTAAAAAGCTGTTCCATACCTGGCCAGGTAGAATTCGAGCGGTTTAAGGAGGCGGATCATGGCGATGCCGCATTCGTGGTGGATGGAATCGCTCATTGGTTGCGTTTAATTAAGCGGCAAAGGTATGAATTATTAACGAGTGGCATGTAGCCCGAGTAACCTGGCTGCCTGTGCATTTCCAAGTGCCCTGGCCTTTTCCCAGTCGCTGCGGGCCGCCGGAAGATCCTTCATGAAAAAATATACCGTTCCCCGGCCAAGGTAGGCATCGCCGTATCCCGGGTTGATGGCGGCAGCCCTGGTAAAGTCGGCTATGGCGCCGGTATAGTCCTTTAAAGACGAGGCGCGGAGGATGCCCCTGTTGTTAAACGCTTTCGCATAGCCGGGCTGTAGCATGATGGCTGTGTCATAATCTGCCATTGCACCGCGGATGTCGCCGTTATGATACTTCAGGTTTGCAGAATTGAAGAAACCAGCAGCCTTCGCAGTGTTCCCATTACCCTGGCCCGGTAAAGTCATCTGGCTCCTGAAGAGTGCCAGGTGATTCCTTACATCCGCCTCATCATCGGTTGGCCGGTAGAATCCCTGAAGCCAGTCATGAAAGGTTCTCTTCACTCCCCGGATATCAATTGCAGGCAGTGTTGACAAATCCAATTCAGGAATCTCCCTGGCATACCCGGATGATGCAAAAATCGCAGCAGTTCCATCGGCATAGATCAGCCGCCAGTCGTTCATCTCCTTTAACTGCCTGGTCCATGGATAGTAGTTCGCATAGTTGTATACAATCAGCTGAGGCTGGTACTCCCCGATAAGACCGGCCAGGCCCCCGTTCCAGCTTTGCGTCACCTTTCGGTAAATCGACTCCTGCATCACCTCCAGCCTGCCATCCATGAAAACCGGTTGCGGAAGTACCCAGGATAACCATCCGCCAAAGCCGATGCTGTTGAGGATCCGGCCATTCAAATGGTGGTCAAGTAAAAAAGTGGCAGCCTGCACGGGTCGATGTTGGCGGTTGATTCCCATCCCGGTCCTGTTAAAAGAGTTGTTTTCGGTGTAAAAGGCATTGGTGAGCAACCGCGGAATAAATGCCAGGGGAAGGATGATCATCAGGGCAAACAGGGCAAGCCCCGGCCCTTTCCGCGCCATCCTGGTCTTCCCGGTCAGCAGAACGGCATTGTCACCTATCATTGGGATGGCAACTAAAACAAAGAGAGGAATGTTGCGTATTGAGCCGACGGCAAGGAAACCGAACAGGATCAGGAGCATGATCTCATGGAGTCTCCGCCGTTTGAAAGAGAGAAACATCCCCGGAAGGGAGACTCCAAGCAGGGCCATGAAGAGGTAATCGCGCATAACAAAATGTGGTTGGGCAAAAAACGGCATAAACTCCTGGATATGCTGGTTGAAGATGTTGTTTGGGTCGAACCGGGTAAGAAGTTCCACCGGGAAAACGAAACCCTTTATTCCGTATGGATTGATAAAACAAACAAGGCACGAAACGATCATCCAGGCCAGCAGCGGCTTGTCGGGTTTCCTGTCGCGGTAAAGGATGCTGATAAAATAAACACCCATGACGATCACTCCCAGGATGAAGAGTGCATGCATGTTGCACCACAGGAGCATGATGACCGGCAGCAGGCAGAGCAGGTTCTTCCGGGTTTCAAAGTATCGGTCGAGAATGAAGAGGATCCCGGTCAGAAAAAGAAAAGTAACCATTTCCGGTCGAGGGGCGATCCGGGGCTCGATCATCAGGAATGTGGCAAACATCGCGGTAATGATGATGGATGGCGGGATCCCCGACGACCGTTGCCGCAACAAAAGCAGTAAGGAGAGCAGCAGACTCAGTAAACAGACGAAAAGGCTGATGCCTGCGTATCCGGTTAAGGTGAACATACCGTAAAGCATCACCTGGAAGAGCCATTGCAGATCGATGTAAGGGTGTTGCGATACGGTATAGGTACTCTGGTCGGTTGCAGGGACACAATGGTTGGCTACGATCCATCTTCCGTATTTCAGGTGAAAACCAAGGTCGGGGTCGGAAAGTTGCCTGAGGGAGAGGACAAAAATAAAGACCGAGACAAGCACCATCGGTCCTATCCACTTACGTACCGGCATTTCAGGAGAAGATTTGAAGGATAAAAGTAACAAAATAACTTTGTTTAGCTGGGAAAACCAGCCTAATTTTGACAAATACTTCAAATCTGACGATGATCCTGCCGATTGAGCCCACCCTTTTTCTGAAACAGGCCAGCCTGCTTCCGGTTGTTGATGTCCGGTCGCCCGGAGAGTTTGCCCAGGGCCACATTCCCGGCGCCTTCAGCATTCCGCTGTTTGACGATGCTGAACGTGCCGTAGTGGGAACGCTCTATGTTCAGTCGGGTCGGGAAGATGCCATCAGGAAAGGGATTGAAATTGCCGTGCCAAAAACCGGAGGGTACCTTGAATCTCTACGCAAGGTGTCCCCGCCCTGTAAGATTCTGCTGCACTGCTGGCGGGGTGGTTTGCGCAGTGAGAAAATGGCTGAGGTATTCAGCAATGCAGGATACGAGGTCGGTTTGTTAACAGGGGGCTATAAGGCATACCGGAGGACAATCCGCGAAGGGCTGGCCAGGCCGGTGAAGATGATGGTACTCGGAGGCTACACCGGGAGTGGAAAAACAGCCTTGTTGCATGAAATAGCTTTGAAGGGCGAACAGGTTGTCGACCTGGAGGGACTGGCCTGTCATAAAGGTTCTGTTTTCGGGGCTTTGGGCCAACCCGCTCAGCCTACAAATGAACAATTTGAAAATAATTTATATGCCAGGTGGTCGGAGCTTGACTTTTCGCGTGTTGTATGGATGGAAGATGAAAGCAGGATGATAGGCCGGGTCACCCTGCCCGACCCGGTGGTGGAACATCTCAGTGGCGGCACGCTGATCAGGATTGAACTTGATTTCAGGATCCGTATCCGGCGGCTGGTGGGGGAGTATGCCGGTTTTGACATGCAACTCCTGTCAGAGGCAATCAAACGGATTGGTGAACGCCTTGGAGGAACAAGAACCAGGGAAGCGATGGAGGCTCTTGAAAACAAAAGATTTGATGAGGTGGCGGCCATCGTCTTATCCTACTACGATAAGGCCTACCTCTTCTCAATGTCGCGCAGAAAAAACAAAAAAATCTATGATATCCCGGTTTCGGGGGAGAATTTAAAAACGGATGCAGCACGCATCCTTGAATTTGCACTAAATTGTTCATGAAATGGACCCGATTTACCTTGATTATAATGCGACAACACCGCTGGATCCCCTGGTGATTGAAGCCATCCGTCCTTACCTGGAGTCCCATTTCGGGAATCCGTCCAGTTTGCATGCGTATGGGGTTCAGTCAAAACTTGCAGTGGAAAAGGCCCGCCGCAAGGTTGCCTCCCTTTTGAATGCGCATCCCGACGAGATCATTTTTACAAGCGGAGGAACGGAGTCTGACAATTTTGCCATCAAGGGGGCTGCTTTTGCCAACAGGTCAAAAGGAAACCACATCCTTACCACGGGCATTGAACACCCTGCAGTGACCGAGGTTTGCCGCTATCTTGAAAAAAACGGGTTCAACATCACCTACCTCCCTGTGGATGAATCAGGAATGGTCGGCATTCAGCAGGTTGAACAGGCGGTAACGCCCCAGACCATCCTGATTACCGTGATGCATGCCAACAACGAGACCGGTACGGTTCAGCCCATTGAAGCGATCGGGAAATTTGCACGTGCAAACGGGATCCTGTTTCACACCGATGCGGCCCAGTCGGTCGGGAAAATCGAGGTTGATGTTGAGAAATTGCAGGTCGATCTGCTCACGGTCGCCGGCCATAAATTATATGCCCCGAAAGGTGTTGGTGCCTTGTATATCCGCCGCGGCGTCAAACTTGAAAAATTGATCCATGGTGCCGATCATGAATCAAACCTTCGTGCCGGAACAGAGAATGTATTGGAACTCGTTGGGTTGGGAAAAGCTGCTGAAATCGCCCGACAATCAATATCCGCCGGGTTGTCATTTGTCACTGGTCATTCGTCATTTTTCGTAAGGGATCTCCGTGATCGCCTGCACGAAGGCATCAGAAGCAGGATTCCTGAAGTGCGCCTGAACGGACATCCCGAATTGAGGCTTCCGAACACCCTGAGTCTTGGTTTTCCCGGGGTTGAAGCTGCGCTGCTGCTCGAAGAGATGAAAGGCATCGCAGCCTCTGCAGGGGCCGCCTGCCATGCCGACCAGGCAGATATTTCCGGGGTTCTGTATGCCATGCACGTGCCGATGGAATATGCCATGGGCACCATCCGTTTTTCACTGGGCAGGATGACCACTGCTGAGGAGATTGACAAGGCAATACCGATCATTGTAAATGCTTATCATACAATAAAAAACGACTTTTCAACCGGGAATTCTGAAACCCCGGATACAGAATCCGGGATAGGACCAGTGCATAACGAAAATCTAAAATCCAAAATCGAAAATCGAAAATCAGGTGCCGCCATCCGCCTCACTGAGTTCACGCACGCCCTCGGCTGTGCCTGCAAGATCAGGCCGCAACTCCTTGAAAAGATTCTCCGGGGCATTCCCGGTAAAAGCAATCCTGCCATCCTGGTTGGCCATGAAACCTCCGACGATGCCGCTGTGTACCTGATCAATGAAGATACGGCGATCGTTCAAACGGTGGATTTCATCCCACCGGTGGTGGATGACCCTTACATGTACGGGGCCATCTCAGCCGCCAATGCGCTGAGCGATGTCTATGCCATGGGGGGGAAACCCCTGTTTGCACTCAGCATCGTGGGCTTCCCCGACCGGAAGTTGCCGGTAGAGGTGCTGCAGCAAATCCTCAGGGGGGCGAACGACAAGGTTGCCGAAGCCGGGATCCAGGTGATCGGAGGCCACAGCATTGAAGACAGTGAACCCAAATTCGGACTCGTGGTGACCGGCATTGTCCACCCTGCAAAAATCCTTCGCAACTCCACTGCCAGACCAGGGGATGCGCTGGTGCTTACCAAACCGCTTGGAACAGGCATCATAACCACTGCCATCAAGCGCGGCCTGGCCGATGATGTTGCTGTTGACCGGGTGATGCGGATCATGGCTGAACTCAACAGGGTGCCGGCAGAGATCATGATTGAATACCCGGTGAACGCATGTACCGATGTGACAGGTTTTGGCCTGCTGGGACATTTGAAAGAGATGGTTTGCGGTGCCGGGGTGAGGGCAGTAATCAAGGCAGAAATGGTTCCGGTCCTCGATGCCGCCTGGGAATATGCCGCCGCCGGAACCATTCCGGGAGGCACTAAAAACAACCTGGATTATGTGAAGGATTATGTTAAATGGAGCGAATCCACACCGGGATTGATGAAATTTATTCTTGCGGATGCCCAAACCTCGGGGGGATTGCTTATTTCACTGCCGGAAAGTCAGGCGACCGAACTGGTTGCACGACTTCATCAGGCAGGCAACCCTGCCGCCGCCATCATCGGCAGGATTGAACAGGGTGAACCGTTCATTGTTGTCTGAGCGATTCGACTGCTTTCAAATCATAAATTTTCCCGACCGGGTAGATCCCCTTCCGGCTGTCGACATAGAATGATTTGTTGTAAAACCAGTTGAGAATAAGATCCGGGTTTTTTGCAAAGGCTGAATCCGTCGCCTTTTTCTGTTCAAATTCCTCCTTCAGGTTCGGATCATTGGCCATCATCTGGCGGGCCATTTTTTCAATCACATACGACTCACCGTACTCTTTTTGTTCAAAAGTGGCATCGAAGAAACCCCAGTAAACAAACGACCCGTTGCCTTTGGGCTCAAGGATTTGCGGAATGATCCGCCCCGCCGGCTGCATCACTTCGACCAGGGCCGACCCGGCAGAAAATGTCCGGGTCTCTTCCACTTCGTCGTATTCGATGTTGGTCATGGGGTGTCGTCCTTCGTATGGATTTTGCTGCCATTTCGGGTTTTTAAAACGGCAGGTTGTCACCCTGAGGGTTGCATCGCGGGTCAATTCAGTTACTTTGATCCCATGGATTTTCAACCTTTCAATTACCAGGGCCCACTCTGCCGGGACGAGGTATGCATAGGGCAACTTTGCAGTGATGACAGGGTGTGCAACGGAAAAGTAAGGAATATGCAGTACCACCGGGGTGTTGCTGTATTTAAACCAATCTCCGCCACTGAGATCACTCTTTACCGCATTGTATTCCACACCGAGGAAATTAACCATGGTGCTGTCCTCCCTGCGGGTTGCAAACTGGAGCGGAAAAGGCGCTTTTATGAAGGCCTCGCTGCTCACATACTGATCAGCCTTGCGAATCAATGCATGCAGGTTCTCCGACTCCTTATTCAGGATTTCGATGGTTGTCAGCATGCATTCGTATGTCGCCTCCACCCTTTGAGGGTAGGGTTTGAGCATATGAGTCTCAATGAGCAGCCCCGGGCGGTTCCTGAGAGCGGTGTATCCCTGCGAAAGCATGGGTGGTGCAACTTCGCTGATCAGTCCGCTCCTGGGATCATGCCAGTTGCGGAATTCAACATAGGGAAAAACCGGGAACCCTTTTGAATTCAGGTGTGACTGCATCTGGCTGATAAAATTGTTTTTTGACCAGCCGGACAATCCTTCATCCATGTCGCCTAAAATTTCCATCAGGTAGGTAAGCACGTACTGGTAATCAGCTCCGTCGGTGGTATGACTGTCAATAAAAAAGTCGGGCATCCATTTGTTGAACATGCGAAGCCATGCCTGCATTTCAGGGGAATCGGCCTTCAGGTAATCACGGTTGAGGTTGAAGTTGTTCGACGTGGTGCGCCATCCCATTTCCCTTGGCCCGTTCTGGTTGATACGGTTGAAAGGTCCGAACCTTTCATGCCCGTCCACATTGAAGATAGGAATAAAGACGATGGATACGTTGTCAAGTAATTTTGTCCCGGGATCAGAGATGGCCAGGTCGCGGAAAAGCATCAGCCCGGCATCTTTGCCTTCGCACTCCCCGGCATGGATGCAGGCCTGGATCAACAGGATGGTTCGGCCGGAAGCATGGATCGCTGCGGGATCGCTGAGGCCTTGCCTGTCGAGAATGAGAAGTGGCAGCTCCCTGCCCTGTGCGCTCCTGCCAAAAGTGGTATAGGTAATTTTGTCCGACCCCCCGGCAAGTTTTTTGCAAAAGTCGATGGTCGCCTGGTACCGGGGTGTTTCGACTTTCCCGGACATTTCATAAAAGGTACGCCAGTCAGCGTTTTGCGCCACCGCAGCATGGAGGAGCAGCAGCCCGTACAGGAACAGTTTGAATCGTCTCATGTTGAATCATTGCTAAGTTGTCAAACATACATAAAAAAACGGTACTTCAGGAGGTTCATGGGTCATTTTTAGCTATTTTTGCGAAACCATCAATTCTGATAAAATGCGTAAGCTCATTTTTATTCTCATGATGCTGATCGCTTTTTCCGCAGGGGTAAAAGCCCAGTATCCCAACATTCTCATCGGAACTGTGAGCAGCCCCAACGAGCCTTCCATTTGCATGAATCCCAGGAACCCGTCACAGCTGGTCGCCGGGGCGAATACCGATAACTACTATTATTCATCCGACGGAGGAGTTACATGGACGCCGGGGGTGCTTACATCAAGCTATGGCGTTTGGGGCGACCCCGTGGTGATTGCCGATACGGCCGGAAGTTTTTATTTCTTCCATCTTTCGGTTCCTACCTGGCCACAGTGGCTCGACCGGATTGTTTGTCAGAAGTCCTTTAACGGGGGGCAGACATGGAACGATGGTTCATTTATGGGATTGAACGGAACGAGGGACCAGGACAAGGAGTGGGCAGTGGTCAACCCTTTTAACAATGCCATTTACACCTGCTGGACCCAGTTTGATGCCTATAACAGCGCTGCTCCACCCGACAGTTCCAACATCCTTTTCAGCCGATCGCTGAATGGGGGGGCAACCTGGAGTGCCGCGAAGCGGATCAACCGGAAAGCCGGCGATTGCCTCGACCAGGACAATACGGTGGAAGGTGCGGTTCCTGCAGTGGGTCCCAATGGTGAGATTTATGTATCCTGGGCCGGCCCGCAAGGGCTTGTTTTCACCAAATCGACCGATGGAGGTATTACCTGGCCCGACAGCAACCTGGTGATCGGCGACATCCCCGGCGGGTGGGATTTTGCAGTACCGGGAATTTATCGAGCCAACGGACTGCCTGTTACCTGTTGTGACCTGAGCCATGGGCCCTCCCGCGGAACAATCTATATCAACTGGTCGGATCAGCGCAATGGACCTGATGACACGGATGTATGGATCATCAAATCAACCGATGGCGGCACGAGCTGGACCCTGCCAAAACGGGTTAACGATGACCCTGCCGGACGCCAGCAGTTTTTTACCTGGATGACGATTGACCAGTCAACCGGATTTATCTATACCGTTTTTTACGACCGTCGCAATTATAATGATAATCTCACCGATGTTTACATGGCTGTGTCGAAGGACGGAGGCGAGACTTTCCGTAATTTCAGGGTGAGCGAAACGCCATTCGACCCGGTTTCTTCGGTTTTTTTTGGCGATTACACCAATATTGTGGCGTACAACAACATCGTTCGACCCGTGTGGACGCGGCTCAGCAGCGGTAATTTAACCATCATGACCGCACTTGTCGACAGTGTCTTTACCGGGATATGCCCTGAGAAAGAAAAAGCGGTGCCCTTTTCACTGGAACAGAACTACCCGAATCCTGTGCATGATGTCACCTATATCTCCTACAAGACATATGTTCCGGCCAGGGTCAGCCTTGAAGTATATGACATGTACGGGCAGGAGGTGGCCATGCTGGTTTCAAATGTACAGGTTCCGGCCGGGAAGCATATTGAGCAGTTCGACCGGCGGGCTTATGGCCTTGCCCCCGGGGTTTACTATTACTCGCTTATCAGCGAAAACCTGTCTGTCAAGCGCAAAATGGTTGTTGATTAGCATGGTTCCGGCAGAAACTTTTTACCCCTGTTTTGTTTCTTGTTCCCGAAATATTCCTACCTTTGTCTCGCCTCAGGAGAATAATCCATGGCTCAACGATGTTAAAAACGATTGCAATCCGGTGTTTCTTTCTTAGAACCGGATACCTAATTTGGAAGAATTGAATGGATAAAGCGTTGGTCGACATTCTGGAAAGAGTCAGAGAACTTTTTTATAAATACGGAGTACGAAGTGTTTCCGTTGATGACATCTGTCGTGATCTTGGAATGTCAAAAAAGAAATTGTACAAATTTTTTGCAAGCAAGACCGAACTGGTTTCCAGGTTATTGGAGCTTGAAAGACAGAATTTCGAGATCATTTTCGACATCCATAATTTTGAAGGGGTCAATGCCATTGACATCCTGCTCATCGTGAGCCGCGACCTTGGCGAGCGTTTCCGCGATGTAAGTCCTTCAATGACATTCGACCTGAAAAAATATTACCCCGATATTTATCACAGGCATATCGATGAGCGTATTGAATTTATTTACGACAAGATACAGATCAATCTCCAGAAAGGAATCAGCCAGGGAATGTACCGTGACGATCTCAGCATCGAACTGGTTGCCCGGCTTTATATGCGACGGTTGATAGACCTTCATAACCCGGAATTTTTCCCGGCCGACAAATTTTCATTCCAGACCCTTTTCGATGTCATGTTCGACAATTTCATCCGTGGCATAGCAAACGCCAACGGGATTGACTATTATGAAAAACAAAAACGGAAGGTTAACTTTAAAAAATTTAATTGACCCAGATGAACTACCGGCTTTTCTTCCCGCTCCTTATTTTTTACCTGTTTACAGCGACCATATCCATGGCTCAAAAGGCTGTGGCAACACCCCAAAAGGAGGTAATGCGTTTTTCGCTTGAACAGGCGCAGGCTTTTGCTTACGAAAACAACTACGACCTGAAAAATTCCACGACTGACGTGGAGATTGCACGAAAAATGGTGAAGCAGAACACCTCCATTGGATTGCCGCAGATCAATGCGAACGTCGATTATGCGAATTACCTGGTGATCCCGACCACCCTGCTGCCGGGAGAGATCATGCAAAAGCCAGGTACTTTTATCCCGGTGCAGTTCGGGACAGAATACAATGCCACCCTCAAGGCCACGCTGTCGCAGCTCATTTACAGCGGCCAATACCTTGTCGGTTTGCAAACTGCCAAAGCATTCCTTGAAACCTCCAAGCAGAAAAATGTCAGGGATAAAGTCGATGTCCGCGACCAGGTTGCCGATACCTACATCCGCCTGCTGGTGGTTGACGAAGGAATCAAAATTCTTGATTCCACCTATGTGGTGGTAAGCAAGTTGGTTGATGAAGCCCGGAAGAGTTATGAAGCCGGCCTGATCGAAGATATCGAGGTGGACCAGGCCGATTTGAACAAATCGAACCTGGAAGCGACCATAACCTATACAAGAAATTTACGCAACCTGGGTTATGCCAGCCTCAAATTTTTAGTAGGGCTGAAAGACAACCAGGAGCTGGAACAAACCGACAATGTTGACTTTTTCCTCGCCCAGGTAAACCATGATGCCCTGATCAACCAGCCTTTTGACTACAATTCAAACCTTGATTACGTGTTGCTGAAAAAGGCTGATTACCTCACCCTGATGCAATATAAACTTGCCAAAACAGCCTATCAGCCAACCCTCTCGGGGTTCTTAAGTGGCTCTACCATGGCGCAGAGGAATGTCTGGAACCTTTTTAAAACCTCTGAGGTCTGGTACCCCACGGTGATTTTTGGCGTCTCCCTGCAGGTGCCTATCTGGAGCAGCGGCAGCCGCAAGTACAGCGTTGACCAGGCAAGACTCAATGTTGCAAAGACCAAGGTAACCGATGAGAAAATACGGGTAGGTCTTGAACTGCAGGTAGCCACAGCCAAAACCGATTTCAGCAATGCCTATGCCATCTATCAGAATAAGGTTAAGGGATTTCAAACGGCCCTGAAGATCTACGAAAAAACGATGAAAAAATACAAACAGGGCATGGTTGGAAGTACCGATCTGAATCAGCGTTACAACCAGTTTCTTCTCGCCAACAGCGACTACATGCAATCAATCTATACCGTATTGAGCAATAAGATCAAGTTGTCCAAGCTGCTTGAGAAATTCTGATAAAACCCCGCAGAGCTGGTAAAAGTGTTTTTTTAACCCTTTACCCGTTTCCTGGCGAGGCGGTTTGATCTTCTCCGCCTTATACCCGCAATCATCTGTGCATCTATCAGTACCATCGCAGGTACGAATACCAGTGTCAGAAATGTGGCAAAACTCAACCCGAAGATGATGGTCCACGAGAGGGGCCCCCAGAAGGCGACATTGTCACCTCCAAAGTAGAGGTGCGGGTTCAGTTCGGTAAACAGGGTCACGAAGTTGATGTTCATTCCAACGGCAAGTGGCACAAGACCAAGCATTGTCGCCGTAGCTGTCAGCACCACCGGGGTGATCCTTGTTTTCCCGGCCTGGATGATGGCCTCCCTGGTCCTCAGCCCGCGTGCTTTGAGTACATCTCCGAATTCAACGATCAGGATCCCGTTCCTTACAACGATACCGCCAAGGGCGACAACACCAAGCCCGGTCATGATCACGCTGATGGACATTCCGAAAATGGCGATTCCCAGCAGTACCCCGATCACACTAAAGATCACTTCACTGAGAATGATCAGGGATTTGCTGAGCGAACCAAACTGGGTGATCAGGATAAAAAAGATGAGTCCGATGGCGATCATCATCGCCTTGATAAGGAAAACCATCGTTTCTGCCTGGTCTTCACGCTCACCCGTAAGATTGATCTCCACACCCTTCGTCAGGTTGTAGGCCGGCAATGATTTGTTGATCATAGCAACAACCTCGTTGGCAGTGTATCCCGACAATACTTCCGACGAAAGGGTGATCACCCTTTTCAGGTTTTTGCGTTTGATGCCGCCATAGGTATCCCTGTAATGAATGGTCGCCACCGATGAAATGGGAATCTGGCGCAACTGGCCCGAATTCATATCACGGTAAGTGATTTTTGCATTGATGATCTTGTTCACATTTGTGCGCTCTTTCTCCGAGTATCTCAACTGGATGGGATATTCATCCTCATCCTCCTTGTATTTCGATATCTCTTTCCCGAAGATGGCCGTGCGCAATTCAAGCCCGATCTGTCCCAGTGATAAGCCTTCGCGGTTTGCCCGCACCCGGTCGATGTCGATGATGATCTCGGGCTTGTTGTCGTCAAAATCTGATTTGAGCTGTTCAATGCCGGGGATTCGCAGGGAGTCGAGATAGGATTTGAAATTGACTGACGTGGCGATCAGGTTCTCCATGTTTTCACCTGAGACCTCAATGTTGATAGGCTTGCCGGTGGGAGGGCCCATCCGGTTTTTCTCCACGCTGATCGTTGCACCGGGGATGTTTTTCAGGTTTGCCCTGATTTTATCCATGATATCCTGGGTGGAAACGCCCTTCCTGAATTTGCTTTCGGTAAAATTGATGGTCACCTTCCCTTTGTTTGAAGAAACCGAGCGATCAAACATATTGTCGCCGGCTCCGAATCCGACATTGGTAATGATCGATTCGACAACGGGATTTTTACTGCCCAACACCGTGGTCACTCGTTTTTCCACCAGGGTGGTCACCGAATCGGTTATGTTTTGGTCGGTGCCTTCCGGCATCTTGATATAAACATTTACATAGGTCGGATTGTTGTTTGGAAAGAAAAGCACCTTTGGCTTGGTAACCCCGATGAGAAAAAAGCTGAAAAACAACAATGAGATCACCAGGCCAAGGATATACCAGGGTTTCCGGCCACTTAAGGAGAACTGGAGTGTCCGCTCATACATGTGCAGCACCCAGGGCCATGCAGTTGTCTGGAATCCTATGATGGCACCTTTGATCACCAGCCTGTACAAAGCATTGATCAACAGGCAAAAGATTAAAATGTTGGCAAGGGCAAACCCGCCGGCAAAGTAAGAGATCAGGGCAAGAGCCAGGAATATCCCGCTGACGATCATCAGTCTTTTCCGGTCTGTTTTATGTTCCACCACCTCGTACTCGTGCTTCATGAAGGTAACTGCAAACACGGGGTTGATGATATAAGCCACGAAAAGGGAGGCAAAAAGAGTCAGGATCAGGGTGACCGGCATGAAATGCATGAATTTCCCGACAATACCCGGCCAGAAGGCCAGCGGGAAGAAGGGGGCAAGGGTGGTGAGCGTTCCCGAGAGGATGGGCAGGAAGACCTCCCCGGCGGCGTGTTTCGCCGCCTTCACAATATCGGGCTCGCCCCTGTGCAGCCGGTGGGTGTTCTCAATGACCACAATGGCATCATCGACAATGATCCCCAGCGCAAAGATAAAGCCGAACATGACGATCATGTTCATGGTGAAGCCCAGGCTGGGCATGATCAGGTAAGCAACAAACATGGAAAGCGGTACAGACAATGCAACAAAAAAAGCATTGTTGAGTCCCATGAAGAACATCAGGACAACCACCACCATGATGAACCCGATGATGATCGTGTTGTTCAGCTCTTCCAGCGTGCTTTTTGTAAAACGCGACTGATCGCCGGTAATGTTCACCTTCAGATCGGGGGGATAGGAGTTCTTTTGCATCCCGTCCATGATCTCCTTGATTTTATCGGATGCATTGATCAGGTTTTCTCCGCTTTTCTTGATCACGTTCAGCGTGATTACATTTTTTCCGTCAAGACGCGCAAAACTTTCCTGGTCCTTGAATGAATCCTTTACATCTGCAACGTCCTGTATATAAACCATTGCCCCGCTGGCCGATTTAAGAAGAATCGTCTTGATCTGATCGGGCGATTTGAACTGTCCCGCAAGGCGGATCGTGTATTTGGTGCCGAAAGAGGTGATCGTTCCCGCAGAAACCGTGACATTCTCTGCTGAAACAGCCGATTCAATGTCGCGGAACGACACACTGGCCGCCTGCATCTTATACATATCCACATCGATCTGGATTTCACGTTCAAGGGCGCCAACGATGTCGACCCGGGTGATCTCCTTCAGCGTTTCGATTTTATCCTGGGCATCTTCGGCATACTTTTTCAGCCGCTGAAGGTCGTAATCTCCTGCAAGGTTGATATTCATGATCGGGATCTCCGAGATGTCAAATTCTTTAATGTCAGGATCTTTCGGAAGGTTGTTCGGCAGGTTCGTTTTGGCCTTGTCAACGGCATCGCGCACACGCTGTTTAGCCTGCGACACATCAATTCCGGGGTTGAATTCAACGACGATGGAGGAGAAATCCTGGATTGAGTTGCTCGTGATTTTTTTAACGTCAGCCAGCGACTTACACTCTTTTTCAATGGGACGTGTCACCAGGTTTTCCATATCCTCGGGTGAGGTACCCGGGTAAGCCGTATTCACCAGGATGGTCGGGATGACAATTTCGGGAAATTGTTCTTTCGGAATGTTCAGGTATGACAATACTCCAAGTGCGGTGATGATGATGGTGAGCACATAAATACTCACCTTGTTGTCAATGGACCAGCTTGTCGCAAAAAACTCCTTGAGTTTATGTTTGTTTTCTTTCATTTCCGGTTCAGATTAGTAGTCGATGGGCTGACCATTGTAAAGATCTTTAAACCCGGCCGTAATGATTCTATCCCCTTCATTCAGTCCATGGACAACTTCCGTGAGGCCATTATAGGTTACGTAAGGGGTAATGGTGCGTTTGCGGGCGACTTTCTTTCCATTTTCCTCTGCGGCCACAAAAACAAACTGGCCTTCGTCCCTTGAATTCTGGATGTAGTTTTGCGGGATGGCAATGGCTGCGCCGTTCTCATAATCCTTGATGCGGAGCACTGCAATCATGTTGGCGCGGAACACAACATCGGATGAGGAGAGTGCCGCTTCTACAAGAAATGTGCGGTTGGTCGGATTGATATATTTACTGGCAAAGGTTATCTTCTCTGTAAACTCCTTGTTGAGATCGGGTAAAAATATTTTCACCTGGTCGCCGGTATTTACTTTTGAAGAATAGGCTTCCCCGACGTCGGCCAATGCTTTGGCTTTCGAAAAATTGACGATACGGAACGCAGGAATGGGTGAGGCGGGAGAGGCAAATTGCCCGACCTTGATCGGGATATCTTCAACGGTGCCGCTGATAGGCGAAGTAATCACCGACATTTTGATCTGCTCGTCCAGGGTGGCGATGCCGTTCTGTACCGCTTCCATGTCGTTTTTTGCCTTCAGATACTGTACTTCAGAACCGATTTTCTGATCCCACAGGATTCGCTGGCGATTATAAAGATCGGTAACGAAGGCAAATTTATTGCGGAGATCTGTCAGCTGCTGCTTCAGCACATCTGCGTCAAGCTCGGCAAGCACCTGGTCCTTCGCAACCATGTCGCCTTCATGAACAAGGATTTTGGTCACCGTACCACCCTGGTTTCGCGGACTTACTGCAATGTTGTCATTCCCGTCGATTCTGCCCTGAACTTCAATGTAGTGTTCGAAACTCTTTTTTGTGAGTGTTTCAACGGTAACAAGGGTTGAAGATACGGCATTTGCCGGAGTAAGCTCCTTTTCGAGTTTCATGATCTCTTCCGTAAGCTTGTCATGATCTTTTTTGAGCTGTTCCAACCGGGCTTTTTTATCTCCGTCTTTGCTCCCGCAACCCGCAAGAACAAAGAATAAACCGATAACAAGAAAAATCTGTTTCATAATTGGAATCGTATTGATAAGGATTATATCGTTAAGCAGGGATTCTGGGTGGCAAAGATAGGGATTTTCGGAACGCAAAAAACTTTTCGATCGAAAATCGTTTCCATGGAACTTTTATGTAATTTTGCCTGATGGATCCGAAAGCACGTTACATTCTAGAGCAGGTCGTAAGACTTTACCATCGCTATGGGATCAAAAGTGTTACGATGGATGAAGTCGCCAAGCAACTTGGCATTTCCAAAAAGACCATTTACGATTTTTTCAGTGACAAGGAAGACCTGGTGAAACAGGTACTCATGTTTGAACATGAACTTCGGTGCGGGTTTCTCAGTGCCATTGAAGAGAAGAAATTCAATGCAATCGAAGAGTTATTTGAAGTATATAAAGTAATCAATGTCATGCTGAAGGAGTACAACGCCTCCATGGAGTATGACATCCGGAAATATTATCCGGCCCTGTTTCTGAAAATAAGGGAGGTCAGGCGCAGGCAGATGTATGAATCGGTATACAGCAACCTGAACCAGGGAAAAAAGGAGGGGCTGTACCGAAAAGAACTCAACTCGAAAATCATTGCAAAACTTCATGTTTTCAGAACGGAAGGTTTTTTCGATACCGACATATTCACGCTCGAAGAACTCTCCTCCATGAAAATGTTCCACGAAATTTTCGTATATCACCTGAATGGAATCCTAAGCCATGACGGCCGTGTTTTTTTTGAGAGCAACTTTGATAAATTTAAGGCGACGCTCTCCTGAACGGGTCTGAGGGGCCTCATTTTTTTTGTATTTTTACACCCTTCAGGCAACTTAATTTCCTGATTTACGTCTGATTAATAGTTAAGGTTGGATGCTCATTGACGATTCCATAATCGAGGGTTGCGTAGCGGGGAAGCGCAGTGCCCAGAGCGCCCTTTACCGTAAGTATGCTGCGGTGATGTTGGCGATATGTCTGCGATATGCCCAGAATCGTGATGAAGCGGAGGACATCCTTCAGGAAGCGTTCCTGAAAATATTCCAGAATATCCACTGTTACCGGAACGAGGGGTCATTTGAAGGATGGATGAAACGAATCATGATCAATCATGCACTCAACTATTATCGGAAGAACCGGAAACAGCCATTCCTTGAGGATATTGAAAGCATCAATGAAACAGAAATCATGGAAAAGGATGAGCAGCCCTCGACACATGCACCGGTTTCAGCGGAAAAGCTGACTTCCCTCATCCAGATGCTGCCTCCCGGGTACCGCATGGTGTTTAACATGTACGTGTTTGAAGAGTACAGCCATAAAGAGATATCCCAGGAACTCAGCATCTCGGAAAATACGTCAAAAACACAACTTTTAAAAGCACGCAGGATGCTGCGAAAAAAAATAATTGAAATGAATCTCTTGAAAAACACCCTAATGATCAATGAGTGATAACATAGATTTAAAGGCTTTTGATGATGGCGGGGCGGATCAGCTTTTGCGAGAAACCATGCAGGGTTATCGTGTTGAGCCTAAGCCCGGTCTATGGAAAGGCATCAGCCGGAAGTTGTTGTGGAGGGAGCTCGTCCATTTCAACCTGACCAATCTTTCCCCAAAACTCTGGATTGCCGGATCTGTCGGGTTGTTGCTGGTTGCAACCGCCCTTTATTATGGCTTGCCCGGGGGCACTTCCGGGCATGAAGCTACAAAATCCGATGTAAAAATCGTCGACCGGGCTGTTTCAACTGCAGGGACTCCGGTTACAGAATCATCCATTCATCCGGTGACAGGTATTGATCAAAAAAGCACTGAAAACACGGTAGTTGCCAGAATTGCAAACCAGGATCCTTCTATTGGGAAATCAACCAAAACCCTCGATAACAAAGAACAAAGGGCAATGGCCCCTGCACCGGAAATGAAGAATAAACCGGTTGCGACTTTGGCAATGCAGGCAGTCACGCCATCTGTAGCGCAGGATGAAATGGAATCTGTCTCCACCCATTCCGCCGGGCTGTCAGCAATTGTCTCAATAACACATATGTCGCCCTATGAAGCGGCCATGCTCCCGACTGCGCCGGGAGTCGATACCATCATTACCGTATCCAATTCGGCAGGCACGTTTAAATTCAGGAAAACGACATCCGGGGCGATGCAGTTTTTTTCCGGAAATCTTGGCATTGCACCCGAAATGGCATTCTATTCAGCTCCTGAAAATTACTACAGAGCGAATTTTTGGGTGAATGCCGGGGTAACCTGGCATATCTCCCGGTTTTCAATTGCCTCAGGATTTGGCGTGGGTTATGTTTATGATGAAGGTAAATATGTCATAGGCTATAAAAGCCGCGACAGTGTTGGGTATTTTAACGAAGTTACCTCCTATTCCATCGGGACCCACAACGATATTATCTACAATACCAAAACAGTAAATGTATATGACAGCCTGCAACATGCTGCCGGTTCGCAGACAAAGAACCAGTATTCATACCTTCAGGTTCCATTGTTGCTGGGGTACCGTTTCTTTGAATCAAACAGCATCAGCCTGACTTTCCAGGCTGGTCCTGCAATCTCTGTTTTGCTTGGTTCCCGCAAGCCTGCTGCGGTTTTCGACAACGGCAACGCCACGATTACCAGTGTGGATAACAACACCCCGTCACGGATTCAAACCAACTGGCAGGTGTGGGCAAACCTCTACATGGAAATGAGGCTGAATAAGAAAATCAGCATTTACATGGAACCAACTTTCAAATATTATCTGAACCCCATGGTGACCCAGGAAAATGTCATATTCAAAGCCCCCCTGACAGTTGGCTTGGGTGTTGGGATCCAGTTCAACTTCGGACAAAAAAAGACAAGTCCATGAAAACCTTCTCCCTGATATTATTGCTTTGTTCAGCTATTCTCCGGGCCGCGGGGCAAATGCCCGGTGTGCCCGAAAGCCCGAATGCCTGTCACGCTGGTTTTTTGGAAAGCACAGATGTTGTTAACCCGCTGATCATCCATTTCCAGGATCAGTCATCAGGCGGGATTACCCTGTGGCAATGGAATTTTGGCGATGGTTCAACATCCACAATTCAGAACCCCGTGCACATCTATCCCGCTGGCGGAACCTATTTTGTATGTCTGACCGTCTCCAGCACCGACACCGGAAATATTTGTCATGATGTTTTGTGTGTTTCAACAACGATACATGAACCGGGAACCTGTGTTGCCGATTATTCTTATACGTTCGACCCGGATGATCGCCTGAAAACCCACTTTGCCGATAAGTCAAGTGGAAACATCAACCGCTGGCACTGGGATTTTGGAGATGGCAATTTTTCAGATGACCGAAACCCGGTGCATGTTTTTCCTTCGTATGGTAATTTCAGGGTATGTTTAACGGCTTATAATTTCGATTCGGTCGCAAAATGCAATGACGTAAAGTGCGACTCACTACGAATCATGGAAGCCACCGAATGCCATGCGATGTTTACCAGCGAACTCGACTCCCTGAATCCCGTCTCCAATACCTTCAGATTCAACAATATTTCTACCGGCGATCCGAATAAATTTATTTGGAAGTTCGACGACGGTTCAGCCTATTTTACACCATTTGTCGAACATCACTTTCTGACCCCGGGAACACACCAGGCCTGCCTGGTGATTAAAAAGGAGGACCACGGGGAAATCTTATGTGCTGATTCAATTTGCAAGACCATACCCATGGCAACATATTTTGATGTTGGCGGGCATGTGTTTATCGGAGCCTTTCCGATCAATAACCCGGTATCAACCGGAGATACGGGTGTTGCTTATCTTTTCAGGATTGACGGATCCAGGTTGATCCTTTATAACACAAGCAGGTTTACGCACCTGGGATATTATGCCTTTCCAAAAATGGTGAACGGGTCCTATTTGATACGGGCAATGCTTACACCCGGCTCCGCTCACTATGCTCAATATTTTCCGGGATACCTTCAGCAGTCACTTTCATGGAGGGATGCCGGCATCCTTCATCTTTCCGACAGCAATGCCTATCAGGCTGACATTCATCTTATACCGGCAAATGATTCGCTTGCCGGGCCAGGGGTAATCCATGGTAATGTGGTGATAAAAAACGCAAAGGATAAATTTGATATGGTGCCTTTTGCCGAAGTAATTTTGTTCGACGGACAAATGAAACCTGTCGTGTTTGACATTTCACGCCAATCTGGCCAGTTCGAACTGCGCAACCTGCCATGTGGCACTTACTATGCTTCTGTCGAATACCCTGGGAAATATTCGAGGCTCACTGCCATATGGCTTGATTCGGTCTCCCCGGTCATCGACAGTCTCCGGCTGGAGATTTTCAACCACGATGTCACCGCTGTCCCTGACTTGACCGGGGCGGTTGTTGTGGCAGGCGATTTGTTTCCCAACCCTGCCACAAACCTCGTAAGCCTGAACATTGAACTGGCAAACCCGGCAACCCTGAAATTCGAAATCAGAACCCTGACGGGCCAGGTTGCCTGGTCGGGAATGAGTGCTTGCAAGGCGGGTTCTAACCTGATAACCATTCCGTTGGGATCGGCCAGGGCAGGATTGTATCTGTTCATTATCAGTTCGAAGGATGGTTCCCCGGTGGCGGTAAAAAAACTCCTGAAATATTAGCGTGGTTTTTCATTACATTTACGGTCCTAAAATACTGCCGGCTCTTGATTGACCATGACTATGACTTGCTTTCCCGGTGCCTGAAAAAGGAAGTTGCTGCAGAAGACCAGCTGTATCATCAATTTGCACCCAAAATGTACGGGCTTTGTTTACGTTATGCGGGGAATGAAACAGAGGCAGAGGATATTCTCCAGGATGGCTTTATGCGGCTTTTCAACCACATGCACCAGTTCCGGTTTGAGGGAAGAGTGGAGGCATGGATCCGGCGGATTTTTGTGCGCACAGCTATAAACTATTATCAGCAAAATCTGAAATTCAGCATGGAAGTTGAATTAAAAAACGCCGATGACTTGCCAGCCCTGCAGGAGGATGCATTGTCGGCTTTGTCGGCAAAAGAACTGCTTGCAATTATCCAGCACCTGACACCTGCCTATCGTACAATTTTTAATATGCATGTCATCGAAAATTATGCAATCACGGAGATAGCCGACCTGCTTGGAATTTCAGAAGGGACAGCGAGATCGCAGTTCCACCGGGCAAAAAACAGAGTAAGACAGATGCTGATTCAGAGGGAAAATTACCATACCATTTCTTAATGAAGGTTCATGGAAGAAAAAGATCCCATCGAAAACAAGTTCAATACGACCTTCTCCGGTTATGAACAGGAACCTCCCTCAAGGGTGTGGGATAATATTTCGGGGAAACTTCACCCTGGCGTAAAACATGCCGGCTTTCTGGCCCGGATTTTAGCCTTTTCATTTTTCCGGAACAAACCCATTCTCTTTTTCCTGACAATAGGAGGAATAAGTGTCAGCCTGCTCTTTACTGGAGTTTATTTTGGTTTTAAAAATCATCCTACGATCAGGGGTCATGCTTATGCCGGAGAAGCCCGTCTTAACCGGGGATCGGCCGAACTCTTTCAGGTTGCCGACAAAGTCATGCCCTGGGACTCCGTGACCCATTACCGTTCTGCCATCATTGACAATTTCGGGCATTTTCAGTTTTCACGTGTCGGGGCCGGGAACTATTTGTTGAGGATTGCACCGGAGGAAAGTTCGGAAGCAGCAAAGAATTTTCTTCCATCCTGGTTCGACAGGTACGCAACATCCGATTCATGCACCCGGATCACCCTTGGCAACAAGGATGTAAATGCAGAAGTACACCTGGTACAAAGTGAAAAAAAGAAGAATTAATTATCAGCGGCAAACCATTCCGCGTAGGAATTTGCAGTTTCCCGCAGCCGCATGCTGTGAAGCTGAACTCCCTGGGGCAGTAATTCGGCTATCCGTTTGGCAAAATCAAGAAGGAAATTCTCACTGGTAGGTTGGTAGGGCAGCAAAACGATATTGGTAAATGGTTCCCCGTAGTTTTGAAGTTCCCGTTGCGGGACCTCCGAATTCAACAACAATGCATGGTCGAAAGGATCGACAATTTGCTTTTTAATGATCTTTTTCAAATCACCAAAATCCATCACCATGCCAAGTTTGGCAGAAGCCCGATCGTCAATCGGAGCACCTATAACCGTGACGGATAATTCATAGGAATGGCCATGGACATTTTTGCACGGTCCGTCATAGCCCATCAAAGCATGGGCTGATTCAAACCTGAACTCTTTGGTTACCCTGATCTGGTTCATAGGGGTTAAGTGAACGGCAAAGATACGGAAATCTATCGTGCGGGATACACGGTTCAAATGATTGCAAGATGCTCCAGTACCACGGTGACCCCGATGGCGATCAGCACCATTCCGCCTGCAAATTCAGCCCAGCGGGCCGGGATAAAGGTGGTTTGTTCGCCAAGTTTGGCACCAATGACTGAAACGAGGAATGTAGTGACCGAAATGATGATGACAGCCTCATAAATATTTGCCCTGATGAATCCGAACCCGACTCCCGTGATCAGGGCATCGATGCTGGTGGCGACGGAAAGGGTTAGTAAAACTGAAATTTTCCGTATATCGACAGACCTCTTTTCATCACCAAGCGAGAAAGATTGCCAGACCATTTTTACCCCGATGGAAGCAAGGATGGCGAAGGCGATCCAGTGATCGACCGGTTCGATCAGTGCCTGTATGCTGTGCCCTACCAGCCATCCAATGAGCGGCATCACTCCCTGGAAGAGCCCGAAAAGAAAAGCCATCCGGAAGATATCATTCCATACCAGTTTGCGTGCCGATCCGAAAGTAAGCGACACGGCAAAACAGTCCATGGAAAGGCCAAGGGATATCATGAATATTTCGGCGAAATTCAAGAGTAAATAAGATTAACAATTTTTTCCAGCCAGCCGGCATCGATGGCATTAAATGAAGCCGGCAAGTCGCTGTCAACATCGAGCACCCCGGTTATTTCACCTTTGGGGTTTCTCACAGGGACGGCAATTTCCGACAGGGAGCGTGAATCGCAGGCAATGTGCCCGGGAAACAGGTGCACATCAGGTACCACCTGTGTAGACTGCTGATCAATGCTGGCCCAGCAAACACCGGTATGTTGCCGGAGAACCTGGCATGCAAGCGGTCCCTGGTAAGTTTTTACAGTTAGTTCTCCCGATCTGAGAACATAAAACCCGGTCCAGAAAAAATATTCCATTTTATGATGAAGAACTGCCACGATGGTGGCCATGCGGGCATCAGGATCAGTTGATTGATGCATCAGGGGTTCCAGTTGGTCATACAATCGCTGGTAGCGGGCATGTTTCTTTGACTCTTCCATGGTGTTGTCAGGCGAGATCAAAGGTGGCCGTAAAATGCCGCATAATGGGCGCTTCTGTTAATATTTTCAGCCCTTTGCGGATGGTGTCCCGACGGTCGTAGATGTTTTTCAAAGCCACGGCAACAACATCCATATGGTTGTTGGTGTAAACTCTCCGGGGAATGGCGAGTCGCATCAGCTCCAGTGCCGGGTAACGGTTTTCGCGTGTCACCGGGTCGCGGTCGGCAAGCAGGGCCCCGATTTCGACACCACGCACACCAGCCTCAACGTAAAGTTCAACGGCGAGGGTTTGCGCCTGGAATTCCTCTTTGGGAAGATGAGGCAAAAAACGTTTGGCGTCGATAAACACAGCATGGCCGCCAATGGGCTGCTGCAAGGGGATGCCAAAGTCCATCAGTCGCATTCCAAGATACTCCACCTGCCGGATCCGGGTTTCCAGGTAATCGTACTCGGTGCCTTCATAAAGCCCCTGCGCAAGCGCATTCATGTCACGGCCCGACATGCCTCCATAAGTGATATAACCTTCGAACATGATGTTGTAAACACTCGCTTTTGAATGCAACTCTTTGGTTCTCATGGCAATGAATCCGCCCATGTTCACAATCGCATCTTTTTTGGCGCTCATGGTCATCACGTCCGCGCAGTCAAACATTTCACGGACAATTTCACGAATGGTTTTATCCTGGTATCCCTTTTCGCGCAATTTGATGAAATAGGCATTTTCAGAAAAACGGGCAGAGTCAAAAACGACCATCTTCCCGTATTTGTCGGCCAGATGCCGTACCATCTTCAGGTTCTCAACCGAAACAGGCTGGCCACCTGACGAGTTGCACGTTACGGTAACTATGATGAATGGAATTTTATCACCGCTGGATCTCAGTATGTTTTCAAGTTTTATCGGGTCAACATTGCCCTTGAACGGGTGTGACAGGGTGGTGTCAAATGCTTCATCAATGGTACAGTCGACGGCAGTTGCCTTTCGGAATTCGATGTGCCCCTTTGTGGTGTCAAAATGCGAATTTCCCGGGATGATGTCACCCTCTTTGATGAGGACTGAAAAAAGTACATTTTCGGCTGCACGTCCCTGGTGGGTTGGTAAAAAGTACTCAAAACCAAGCACCTCACGGATGGCATCTTTCATTTTAAAATAGGAGGAAGCCCCGGCATAACTCTCATCTCCCAGCATGATTTCCGACCATTGCCTGTCGCTCATCGCACCGGTTCCCGAGTCGGTAAGAAGGTCGATGAAGACCTGGTCGCTTTTCAGTCCGAACAGATTATAATTCGCCTCTTTGATCCATTTTTCGCGTTCCTGGCGGGTGCTCTTGCGGATCGGTTCCACCATCTTGATTTTATAGGACTCGGCAAAGGGTAACTCCATAATATTTCAGTTAGAAGGTTGCAGCAAAGGTAGGATATTATTTCAAACAATTTTTTCCGTAACTGCTTGTCTGTTTGATAAAAATCCCGTAGGTTTGCCACAAGAGAAACCGTTGTGAACATATTAACGGACCAGAGGTAAAAACGCTGACAATCGGACAACATAATTTAACTTTTAATTTTTAATTCAAGTTTATGACTACAACAACTGGAACGAGCGGAAATACGTGTCTCACGAAGCTTTCCGATCTCAATGAACTGGCACGGAAATCAAAGAAAAAGAGGCTTGCCGTTGCCGTGGCGCATGACGAACATTGCCTTGAGGCAATTTGTGCCGTCGATAAAATGGGCCTGGTGGAGGCCATCCTGGTCGGGAATGAAAAGAAAATTCATGAAATCGCCGGGAAACTGAAACTCGATGTCAGCAAGATGAAGATCATCAACGAGGAGATCGATGCAAACTCGGTTAAGATTGCCGTCAAGATGGTTCGTAACAAAGAAGCCGATATTCTCATGAAGGGCAATGTTCCTACCGCCGTTTTCCTCCGGGGGGTTCTTGATAAGGAAAATGGGTTGCGTAAGGGCGATGTCCTGTCCCATTTCGCTCTTTTTGAGGTTCCTACCTATCATAAACTGCTCGGACTTACCGACGCTGCTATGATTCCCGCCCCCTGATTTCAAAACCAAAGTCGCCCTGACGACCAATGCGGTTGAGTTTATGAACAAATTGGGATACACCAAGCCTAAAGTTGCCGTTCTCGCTGCCGTGGAGATGGTCAATGAAGCCATGCCCGCAACCCTTGAAGCAGCCATGCTTTCTAAAATGGGGCAGCGCGGACAGATAAAAAACTGCATCATCGACGGGCCACTGGCCTATGACAATGCCGTGAGCGCTGCAAGTGCAAAACACAAGGGGATCGTCAGTGACGTGGCCGGCGATGCCGACCTGCTCATTGTTCCCGACATTGAAGCCGGAAATATTTTATACAAGGCCTTCGGATTTTCGGCAAATGCAAAACTTGCTGCAGTCGTCCTGGGAGCTGCCGCCCCCATCGTCCTCACCTCACGTTCCGATACCGAAGAGTCAAAGCAGGCCAGCATCGTGATGGCAGCGGCGATTTAACCGACTACAGACCGGATTAATACCAGACTATGTCCAACAAGTTATTTGCGGTCAAGCCAGTACACCTGTTGCTTGATGAATCCGATGATAAAAACAGCCTTAAAAAAACACTGACTGCCATGCAACTTGTTGCACTCGGTGTCGGGGCGATCATAGGAGCAGGGTTATTTGTCAGGACGGCAGCGGCTGCAGCAAACAACGCGGGTCCATCCGTTACCCTGGGATTCATAATTGCCGGTATCGGTTGTGCCTTTGCCGGACTGTGTTATGCCGAGTTTGCCTCCATGATCCCGATTTCCGGGAGCGCTTACACCTATTCCTACGCAACCATGGGTGAATTCATGGCTTGGGTGATCGGATGGGATCTCATATTGGAATATGCATTGGGCGCCGCCACTGTAAGCATCGCCTGGAGCGAATACCTGAACAAGCTTTTAGGATATTTCAACCTGAATGTGCCCTATTCACTATGTCATTCCCCCATGCAGGTGCTTCGTGATTCGGGCGGAACCATCGTCGCCCATGGAATTATCAATATCCCGGCACTGGTTATTGTGGCTTTGCTCACCATCCTCCTGATCAGGGGAGTGCGGGAATCCTCGGTTTTCAATGCGATCATCGTGATAACCAAGGTCGCCATTGTCATCCTTTTCATCGTGCTGGGATGGCAGTTTATCAAACCTGAAAATCAAACCCCCTTTATTCCTGCTCCTGCAAAATATATTGATGACCAGGGAGTGGTTCATAATTTCGGCGGACTTCTGGGAATCCTGGGAGCCGCCGGGGTAGTTTTCTTTGCATTCATCGGGTTTGATGCAGTTTCAACCGCCGCCCAGGAGACCAAAAATCCAAAAAAGGCCTTACCGATCGGGATACTTGGCTCGCTGGCAATTTGTACAGTGCTATACATTCTTTTTGCTTATGTATTGACGGGGGTTTCGGGGATTGAAGATTTCAGGAAAGCGGGGAAAGAAGCTTCAGTAACCTATGCGATCCAGACATACATGTATGGTTATGGCTGGCTCGCAAAACTTGTCACCGTGGCCATCCTGGCAGGCTTTTCTTCGGTAATCCTGGTGATGCTCTACGGACAATCCAGGGTGTTTTACTCCATGAGCAGGGATGGTCTTGTTCCTCCTGCCTTCTCGGAAATACACCCTAAATTCAGAACTCCGTATAAATCAAATATTCTTTTCTTGATTTTTGTGGGGCTTTTTGCTTCGTTTGTCCCTGGCGATATTGTTGGCGATATGACGAGTATCGGTACTTTGTTCGCATTTATTTTGGTTTGCATCGGCATCATCATCATGCGAAAAACAAACCCCGGGTTACCTCGTCCGTTCAGAACCCCGTTGGTTCCCATTGTTCCCATCCTGGGAATGCTGGTCTGCGGGTCCATGATCTATGGTTTGGGCTGGCCGAACTGGACCAGGTTGTTTATCTGGATGCTGATCGGAATGTTTTTCTACTTCACCTATGGAATAAAGAAAAGTAAATTGAGGAATTACAAGGCGTAGCCAAATAAGCAACAATATGAAAGACATCAGGGTTCTCGCCATCAATCCAGGATCTACCTCGACAAAAATCGCCGTGTATCAGAATACGGAACCTATCTTCCTGAAAAACATCAAGCATACCACGGAGGAGCTGGCCCCTTTCCCGAAAATCACAGACCAGTTCCAGTTCCGCAAAGATATCATCCTGCAGCAATTGCATGAAGCCGATATCCGTATTGAAGACCTGCAGGCAGTGGTTGGCAGGGGAGGATTGCTGAAGCCGATTCCTTCCGGAATCTATGAAGTTAACGAGGCGATGACCGCTGATTTGAAAAACAGTCCGTTTGGTGAACACGCCAGCAACCTGGGCGGTTTGATTGCGATCAACCTGGTGAAGTCATTGCCAAACGCCAAGGCCTATATCGTCGACCCGATCGTGGTTGATGAGTTTGATGATATTGCACGGATATCAGGCCATCCGTTGCTGGAACGTATTTCGATCTTTCATGCCCTGAATCAGAAGGCGGTTGCACGCGAATATGCCAAATCAATCCGCCGCAAATACGAAGATCTGAACCTGATCGTGGTCCACCTTGGTGGTGGAATTACGATTGGAGCTCACCAGAAGGGGCGGGTGATAGATGTAAACCAGGGCCTTGATGGCGAAGGACCCTTTACGCCTGAACGCACAGGAACACTGCCGGTTGGTGAACTTGTCAGGCTTTGTTTCAGCGGACGGTTTTCACTCAGGGAGGTTCAGAAAATGGTGAAAGGAGAAGGCGGACTGGTGGCCTACCTTGGCACCAACAATGCCTATGATGTTGAAAAAATGGTCGATGCGGGAGATGCCCATGCCGAACTTATCTATCATGCCATGGCATACCAGGTGGCAAAATATGTCGGGGAAATGTACACCGTTCTTAAATGTGAAGTGGATGCCATCCTTATAACCGGAGGCATAGCGTATGACAAAGGATTCGTGAACTGGATCCAGGAACGTGTTTACAAACTGGCCCCCATTCATATTTATCCCGGTGAAGACGAGATGAAAGCCCTGGCAATCAATGGGTTGATGGTGGTTCGCGGAGAACTGGAGGTTAAAGAATACCGTTGAACCGCGTGGCAGGGAGACCTTCCCGGCATTATTCCATCATTTGAAGCATCTCATTCACAATGTTTTCAGTTCCGGTTGAAATCTGGCTGATAGATGAGTCAATCATATAACAGGGAGTTGTGAAAAGTTTCCTTACCTTGTCAACAACCACTTCACCGTGTTCGGTTTGCGTGTATTTATTTCCTCTCTTTTCAATAAATTTTCGGGAGGCAGGATCATTGCCGGTGGTAAGGTTTGTTCCCTGGAATAGCCTGGCTAAAATTACCGGCGAAATACACATTGCACCGACAGGTTTTCCGGCTTCAAACATGGCTTTTATAACACTCTCAACCCCGGGGTTTACCGAACAATTGTCTCCATTCAACGCCCAGTCGCACAGGTTTTTCGCAGCACCAAATCCCCCGGGGAAAATCAATGCATCATAATCCGCCGCTTTGAACTGAAAAAGGGGCCTGATATTGCCACGTGCAATACGGGCTGATTCAACAAGCACATTTCGTGTTTCGCCTGTCTCTTTCCCGGTAATATGGTTGATCACGTGATGCTGCTGCATGTCGGGGGCAAAACACTGGTATCCCGCCCCGGCTTTATCAATGGCAAGAAGGGTGAGCACTGCTTCGTGGATTTCGGCGCCGTCGTAAACGCCGCAACCGGATAAAACAACTGCAAATTTTTTCATTTTCCTGTGATTTTAATTGATAGCAAAGGTAAATGCAAAAATACAATGAAATCAAAAGATTTTGATTCATATGGTTGGTGTACAAATCGGGAGATATATTTTAACTTTGCACAAACATTTATCGAAACTCAAAAATCAGATCCCGATGAAGAAACTCCAGATGGTCGACTTGCGAAGTCAATACCTCAGTATTAAAGATGAAATTGACAGGGGAATCCAGGAAGTGATTGATTCCTGCGCTTTCATCAATGGCCCGGCCGTTCAGTCCTTTCAGAAAAGCCTGGAAGGCTATCTTGGGGTAAAGCATGTCATCCCATGCGCCAATGGTACCGATGCACTGCAGGTTGCCATGATGGCCCTGAACCTGAAGCCGGGTGATGAGGTTATTACCACCTCTTTCACCTTCATTGCAACAGCCGAAGTGATTGCCCTGCTGCAGCTGACACCTGTTTTGGTGGATGTTGACCCGGGTACTTTCAACATTGATCCGAAGGCAATTGAGCGGGCAATCACCCCGAAAACCAGGGCCATCGTACCGGTTCACCTGTTTGGTCAAACCGCCCCGATGGAGGAGATCATGGAAATTGCCGGGAAACATAACCTCTATGTGATCGAAGATAATTGCCAGGCCATCGGTTCTGATTATTTTTTCACCGATGGCTCAAAGAAAAAATCGGGGACAATCGGCCACATCGGGTGCACCTCCTTTTTCCCGTCGAAAAACCTCGGATGCTACGGCGATGGCGGCGCAATCTTCACGAATGATGACAACCTTGCAAAGCAAATGCGCGTGGTGGTCAACCACGGCATGACCGTACGGTACTATCACGATTATGTTGGCGTCAACTCACGCCTCGACAGCATTCAGGCTGCCATCCTGAATGTGAAGCTGCCCCTTCTCGATGAATACGCTGCCAGACGGCGTGCTGCAGCCGATTTTTATGACATGGCATTTTCAAATCATCCCAAACTGAATACCCCCGTGCGCTATGCCCGGTCGAGCCATGTGTTTCACCAATACACACTGGTAACGAAAAATGTTGACCGGAAAGCGTTGATTGAGCATCTCTCTTCCAAAGAGATTCCGGCCATGATCTATTACCCGGTACCCCTTCACCTGCAGAAGGCTTATCTTAACCCGCGTTACAAACCCGGAGATTTTCCGGTAACCGAACATCTCTGCGAAACTGTCTTTTCGCTTCCGATGCATACCGAACTGGATCAGGAACAACTGACCTATATCACCCAAAACGTCCTTGATTTTTTAAACCAGTGATGATGAAAACAGAATATTTTGCCCACGAATCGGCTATCGTGGATGACGGGTGTAAAATTGGCAAAGGAACGAAAATATGGCATTTTTCGCACATCATGCAGGGATGCGAGATTGGCGAAAACTGCAACATTGGCCAGAATGTCGTAATCTCTCCTGGTGTTGTTCTCGGCAGGAATGTGAAGGTACAGAACAATGTATCGATCTATACGGGGGTGATTTGCGATGATGACGTTTTTCTGGGGCCATCCATGGTTTTTACCAATGTGATCAATCCCCGGAGCCATATCCTCCGTAAGGACCAATACCAGGCAACCCGTGTCAGGCGGGGTGCATCCATCGGAGCCAACGCCACAATCGTATGCGGCAATGAAATAGGGGAATTTGCCTTCATTGGTGCCGGTGCCGTTGTAACCAAAGATGTTCCTGCCTATGCACTTATCGTAGGAAATCCCGGTCGCCATGTCGGATGGATGAGTGAGTACGGGCACCGGCTGCATTTTGATGAAAAAGGGATTGCCCTCTGTCCTGAAAGTCATGAAAAATATGAGCTTACCAAAGAGGGAAACGTAGTTAAACTTTGAAAATATCCAATGACAGAAAAACAAAAATCCTTGAATTTTGCCCTGATAGGCGCTGCAGGGTACATCGCTCCCCGTCACATGAAAGCGATCAGGGACACGGGGAATCAGCTTGTTTGTGCCCTTGACCCATATGATGGAGTAGGCATCATAGACAGCTATTTTCCCCATGCTGATTTCTTTATTGAACCCGAACGGTTCGATCGTCACCTCGACAAACTGCACAGGCTGTCTCTTTCGAAAAAACATTTGAACGACCGTAAGGTTGATTATGTGAGCATTTGTTCGCCGAACTACATGCACGATTCGCATATCCGCCTGGCTTTGCGCAACGATGCCCATGCCATTTGTGAAAAACCCATTGTGCTGAATCCCTGGAACCTCGATGCACTTGGCAAAATCGAGAGCGAGACTGGAAAAAGGGTGTATACAGTCCTTCAGCTGCGGTTACATCCTTCCATCATCGCGTTGCGCAAACAAATTCAGAAGGGGCCCAAAAATAAAATTTACGATCTCGATCTTACCTACATTACCTCCCGCGGAAGTTGGTACTATCGCTCCTGGAAAGGAGACGTGTCAAAATCGGGCGGAATTGCAACGAACATCGGAGTTCATTTTTTCGATATGCTCACCTGGGTTTTTGGGAAGGTAAAAGAAAACATCGTCAATGTGCTGACCGAAAACAAGGCCGGGGGACTGCTCAGGCTCGAACATGCAAATATCCGGTGGTTTTTAAGCATTGATTACAACGACATTCCCGAGGAGGTGCGCAAAACCGGCAAAAGAACCTACCGCTCACTGCTGATGGGGGACCAGGAGATCGAATTCAGCGACGGGTTTGCCGACCTGCATACGGAGGTCTATCGTGAAATCATTGCCGGACGCGGATTTGGCCTGATGGATGCCAAACAAAGCATCAACATCGTTTGTCATATCCGCAATGGCGAGCCGATCGGCCTGCAGGGCGATTATCACCCTATTTTGAAAACGATTTTTAAAAAGTCGTGACAATATTGATACGGTTTTTTACAATCGTTGTTTATTATCCGATATTCATTAACTTGCTCCGGTTTTAGCAATTCATCTTCATTCGGTTTTTATGAAAATATTAGTAACAGGCGGAACAGGATACATCGGTTCACATACCGTGGTTGAATTGCAGGCCAGGGGTTATGAGGTGATCATTGTTGACGATCTTTCCAATTCATCCATCGATGTGCTGGATAATATTGCAAAAATTTCGGGAAAGAAACCTTTGTTTGAAAAATTCAACCTCACCGATCAGGAGAAAACGACCGCATTTTTCAAACTGCACAATGACATCACTGCAGTCATTCATTTTGCCGCTTTCAAGGCGGTGGGCGAATCGGTTGAATTTCCTTTGATGTACTACCGGAACAATCTTTTATCGCTGGTCAATATCCTGCAGGGGATGATCGATAACAATATCCGTGATATCGTATTTTCTTCATCCTGCACGGTTTACGGTCAACCTGATTTACTTCCGGCGCGGGAGGATACCCCGGTGCAAAAAGCAGCTTCGCCTTACGGAAACACAAAGCAGATTTGTGAAGAGATTATCACCGACACCAGCATCAGTGGCAACATCCGGGGGATACTGCTGAGATATTTCAATCCTATCGGTGCGCACGATTCTGCTTTTATCGGCGAACTTCCGTTAGGCATTCCCAATTGCCTGATGCCCTATATCACACAGACGGCCATTGGGAAACGTCCATTTTTAAGGGTTTGGGGAGATGATTACGACACACCCGATGGTACCGCCATCCGCGACTACATTCATGTGGTCGACCTGGCCAGGGCGCATGTGATAGCTGTGGAGCGGCTTACCGGCGAAAAATGCAAAAAAAGCGTGGAGGTGTTTAACCTTGGAACCGGGAATGGTTTTTCGGTGATGGAGGTTATCAAATCGTTTGAACGCACCTCAGGCGTGAAATTGAATTACGAAATTATGGAGAGGAGGCCTGGCGACATCGTCAAGGTATGGGCCGACACCGATTTTGCAAATGAGGAGCTGGGTTGGAAAGCTGAAAAGAACCTGGATGAGATGACCAGGTCGGCATGGAACTGGGAGCTTGCCCTTGAAAAAAAGAAATAGTGAAATACAGGAGTACAGAAAGATGATCATTAACAGCCCTAAGAAAGAAAACTCATGAAAACAATCTTAATCACCGGGGGAGCCGGTTTCATCGGATCCCATGTTGTTCGCAGGTTTGTAAAGAAATATCCTGATTGCAAAATTGTGAACCTTGACAACCTGACTTATGCAGGAAACCTGGCCAACCTGCGCGACATCGAAAAGGAGCCAAATTATGAATTTGTCAAAGCAGATATCACCGCCGGTGAATTAATGAAGGTGCTTTTTAAAAAATACCGTTTCGACGGCGTAATCCACCTCGCTGCCGAATCACATGTTGACCGGTCCATCAGCAGTCCCATGGAATTTATCTACGCCAACATCCTGGGTACGGTTAACCTCCTGAATGCGGCCCGGGCAGCGTGGGATGATTTTACGGATAAAAGGTTCTATCATATATCCACCGACGAAGTGTACGGTTCCCTTGGTGCAACGGGCTTTTTCTATGAAAACACCGCATACGATCCCCGTAGCCCCTATTCCGCATCGAAAGCCAGTTCCGATCACCTGGTCCGTGCCTATAACCATACCTATGGGCTTCCTGCGGTAATCTCCAATTGCTCCAACAACTATGGACCTTTTCAGTTCCCTGAAAAACTAATCCCGCTGGCCATACACAACATTAAAAACAACAAATTGATCCCTGTGTACGGGAAAGGTGAAAACATCCGCGACTGGTTATTTGTGGAAGATCATGCCAATGCCATCGACCTGATCTATCACGAGGGAAAAATTGCGGAAACCTATAACATTGGCGGGCACAATGAGTGGACAAACATCGACCTGATCCACCTGCTTTGCAAGATCATGGACCGCAAACTGAAACGCTCAGCCGGCACCTCCGCCAACCTCATAACCTATGTGAAAGACCGCGCCGGGCATGATTTGCGTTATGCCATCGATTCGGGAAAAATTCAGAAGGAGTTGGGATGGAAACCCAGCCTGCAGTTTGAAGAAGGACTTGAAAAAACCGTGGAATGGTATCTTGCCAACGAAGAATGGATGAAAAATGTGACCAGTGGCGATTACCAGAAATATTACGACAATCAGTACACGAAACGGTAATGTTCGCAAGGATGTTCTCCCGAACCTCTTTAACCGTTAAGCCCCTGCGACCGTTACATCCTTTCCGATCTTAGAGATCAGCCCCTGCAAAACATTACCGGGGCCGACTTCTGTGAAATTATCCGCGCCATCCGCTATCATACGCTGAACCATCTGTGTCCAAAGGACCGGTGCGGTCAGCTGATCAATGAGGTTCTGTTTGATCTGAGCAGGATCAGTTACCCGAAGTGCCGTTGCATTTTGATAAATCGGGCAAATGGGAGTGCTGATGACAGTTGCAGCGATGGCTTCGGCAAGTTCGATGCGTGCGGGTTCCATCAATGGGGAGTGAAAAGCGCCGCCTACCTTGAGCGGCAGGGCCCTGCGGGCACCTGCAGCCTTGAGTTGCTCACAGGCAATTTCTATCCCTTTCAGGCTCCCCGAGATGACAAGTTGTCCGGGGCTGTTGTAATTGGCGGGAACCACGATTTCTTCAATGGAAGCACAAATTTCCTCGACCCTCGAATCTTCAAGTCCGAGAATGGCAGCCATTGTAGAGGGTTCCCTTTCGCAGGCTTTCTGCATGGCACCGGCACGGGCGGATACCAGGCGAAGTCCGTCTTCAAAAGAGAGGGCTTTGCTGGCAACGAGTGCTGAAAATTCGCCGAGAGAATGACCGGCAACCATGTCGGGTTTGAAGTCGTCGCCCAGTGTGGCGGCCAGGATCACCGAGTGGAGAAAAATAGCAGGCTGGGTGACCTTCGTCTGTCGCAGGTCTTCATCGGTTCCGGCAAACATCAGGTCGGTAATGCGAAATCCGAGAATGTCATTGGCTTTTTCAAACATCTCTTTTGCCAACGGGGAATTGTCATACAGCGCTTTGCCCATTCCGACAAATTGCGCACCCTGCCCTTGAAACACATATGCTTTCATAAAATCTCTGTTTTACAATTTTGCAATTTGCATTTTGCATTTTGCACTTTCACATTACCTCCTGTCACCCAGGAATCTCAATAAAAACATAAAAAGGTTGATGAAATCGAGATACAGTGTGAGTGCCCCGAGAATGCTCAGTTTTTTGGAATTGGCTTCGCCATATTCTCCTGCTCCTGCACCGATTTTTTTCAATCGTTGCACATCATAAGCGGTTAACCCGGTAAAAATCAGTACGCCCAAAACGCTGATGATGTAATCCATCGTTCCGCTTTGCATGAAAAAATTCACGAGCATGGCAACCATCAGTCCAATCATTCCCATCATCATGATCGATCCGAATTTGGTCAGGTCGGTTTTGGTGGTGTAACCGGTCACGGCCATGATTCCGAACATCGCGGATGCAATGGCAAAGGTCTTATAAACTGAGGCTGCTGTGTAAATGAGTAAAATGAAACTCAGACTCATCCCCATCAGTACAGAGAAGGAGATGAATAAAAGTGTCAAAACGGCAGGCGACAACCGCTGAAATCCGAACGACATCAACAATACGAAGCCAAGGGGAGCAAGGGTGACAATCCATCCCAACCCGGTCATACCCCCGGTTTCAACATTTCTCAAACTGCTCACCAGTTCCGGGCTGGAACTAAACCAGTAAGCGGTAACTGCTGTGACAATCATGGCCAGGGTCATCCATCCGAATACCTGGGTCATAAATGATTTGGCGACAGTTGCATCCTGGGTGCCCTCCTGCGCCGTAAAAAATCCTCTGTTATTTGTTTGCTCAAACATTTTATCCTCCCTTTTAGGTTAATTAATCAATTCAACAATGCAAACAATGCAGGCAATGAAAAAACAAATTGGTTCACTGCTTTCATTGCTTTCATTGCTTTCATTGTTTTCATTGTTTTCATTGTTTACATTGCTTTCATTGTCTGCATTGTCTGCATTAATGTAATTTCGTGCTGATCAGGTGCAGAAACTCTGCCCGGGTTTTATCCCGTTCAAAGGCTCCGACAAAGTCGGATGTCGTTGTGACAGAATTTTGTTTCTGAACCCCGCGCATGGCCATACACAAATGTTGTGCCTCAATTACAACTGCCACGCCCAGCGGTTTCAGGGTGTCATTGATGGCATCTTTGATCTGCATGGTAAGCCTTTCCTGCACCTGCAACCGGCGGGCATAAATATCCACCACCCTGGCAATCTTGCTCAATCCGGTGATGTATTTGTCGGGGATATAGGCCACATGTGCTTTCCCGATAAAAGGGACCATGTGGTGTTCGCAAAGCGAGTAGATTTCAATGTCTTTTACGATGACCATCTCACGGTAATCTTCCCGAAACTTGGCCGAACTCAGAACCTCTTTGGGATCAAGTGCGTAACCCTGGGTAAGAAACTGGATGGCTTTTGCAACACGCAATGGAGTCTTCTCCAGGCCTTCCCGATCGGGGTTCTCCCCGATAAGCCGCAATATCTCCTTGTAATGAAAAGCCAGCTCTTCAGTCGTCTTTTCATCGAATTCTTCAGTTTTTTCGTAATTAAGTTTTCGCTTTATGGCCATAAGGATCTGTTTTGTACATTATTCACCGTAGTATTCAATGATGTTGTTCTCCGATTGTTCCAGCCTGACACAATGCAAAATGCCTCCAAGTTTTCTGATATCAGCGTATAGTTCATTCCAGATCCCGATAGCAACATTTTCGCTGGTAGGAACTTTCCCTGCCAGGAAGTCAACTTCGAGGTTCAGGTTTTTGTGATCCACCTTATTCAGGATCTTTTCATCAATCAGCTTGCTCACATGCCGAAGATGAACAACCAATCCCGTCTTAGCATCAGGTTCCCCTTTTACCGTTACAAAAAGGATGTAATTATGCCCATGCCAGTTTGGATTGGAACATTTTCCAAAGACTTCGAAATTCTCTTCATCCGTATATTCCGGGAGAAAAAGGCGGTGTGCGGCGCTGAAATGTTCCCGGCGGATGAGGTATATCATTTTGATGGAATTGGCAGGCAAAGGTATCGTTTTTTTTTATGAGGCTTTATCCCCGGGGGTCGATGGCTGTGTGTATTTGATGATACTGGCAGCTTCGAAAATGGTATAGCACAGGTAAAGGATGAAAAAGCCCAGCATGAAAGCAATTGCATCGGTACGATTCATAAAGGCGTAGCTGACCATGACTCCTGCATAGACAAAAAGTTTGATGAGAATGGTCAGCAGGTATGTGTTAATGAATTTAATGAATCTTTTTTGTGTTGATTGAAGGAGGTAATAAAAGGAGAGGAGCGATGTCGAAATGAAAAAGGCAAACAGGAACGGAAGCGCAGGAGTAAGAGAAGTTTTCGGAAGTATGAAGTGGATAATCATAGCCGTGAACCCAAGGACAGCGGAAAAAATCAATAAATTCCTGAGATATTTGATATATGCTGATTTCATTGGACAAAGGTAGTAAATATAGCAATTGGCGATTGTTACTTTCGCAACAGGTCCTTCGTGACAAAATAGATGGAGAGGATTACAGAAAAAATTGAAAGAATTACCGTCAGCAGAGGCCTGGTATGCAGCCATTGATCAAGTTTGAACCCTGCAAATACACCTGCAATAATGATGGCAAGCATTTGAATGGCCATGCTTGAATAGCGGGCATAGTCGTTAAGACTTTTCCGGGGGTCGGTTGTCATTTGTGTTTTGAGGGAACTTGATTTCTTTGGAACCCGACTGCTCCATGCTGCAGGTGCCTGAGAATTTGGCACCCGGTTCGATCGCCAGTTTACCGGTGGTGATATCCCCGCTGAACCGGGCTGTTTCCTTCAAGGTAAGGAGTTCGGAAACCTTTACTGTGGCAGTAACTTCGCCTGAAAAATCGGCATTCTGACATTGTATTTCGCCATCAATCTTCCCGGTGCTTCCAACTACAATCTTACCTTTGCACTGTATGGTGCCATTGAGTGTTCCGTCAATCCGGAAATCACCATTGACTTGAATTTCGCCTTTGACGATTGCACCGGGCCCCAGGATGTTGATAGTGGGCATTTCAGGTTCTCTGTTTTTAGACATAAATGCAGATTTAAACACAGGTACTTATTTAAGTGCCGGGTAATTCTTTTCAAAGAAACGAAGATACTGCGGAATATCCTTGTTCTTATATAAAACAGGATAATTTTCGACGGAAATTACAAAGTTGAAATATTCACCGGCGTTTTCAAGTTTGGCAAAAACATATTTGCTGCTGAGGATGCCCATGAAATAATTCATGGCAGTTTCACTGTTTTCAAAATTGTTCACAGTGATCATCTGACGGCCATTGTCCAGTAACAAACTGTTTACCATCAGGTTTTCAAGATCGTGAAACTTTGCATTGTAGTCCGAAATTTTTACTTTTAACGCATCCACATCTACAAGCTCGTCTTTAACGACCAGCACATAAAAATGCATTGCATTGGGGTCGTATTTGTACAATTTTACCGTATTATCCACCACTGTAGCAGAATCTACCGCAATGGGCTGTCCCTTTGAATCTTTTTGCGTGCCAAGGAAAGCCAGCACATTTTCTGCCATGGGCTTCACCTTGCTGTAGGGATAGTCCTTGATTACCTTGTTCATTGCCGTTACCAGCGAATCAACCACTTCAATTTTACCGAGTGCCAGGGCACGCATATAGTCGAATTTCGGCATGAGCACTGAATCAGATTTATACTTGACCCGGGCAATGTCAGCATTGTTGATGACCATATAGTATTGCTGGTTGGTAAAGGCTTTGTAGGTGTCGTTGTACAGCTTTGCTGCATCCGATTGCCTGGCGTTTATCTCTTTGTAATAATTGGGATTCACAAGCAGTTTTGCATAATCGCTTGCAGGATAGAGGGTAAGTATCTGGTTTTTATACTGATCGCTTTTTGGTTGATTCTGCAGATGCAGGTACAACTGGCAAAGTTCATATGCAGCCTGTATCTTATATTTATTGTCGGGAAACCGGTCAAGCAAAGCTTCAAAAGTCTGCGTGGCATTGCCATAATCAGCAAGTCCTTCGACAAAAATAAACCCGGCCTGGTAGTATGCTTCTATAATCATGTCGTTGGAAGCCTTTACTTTTTCCGGTGTAAAAGGAATATCCGGGAGGTAAAAGGCCCGTTCCTTGGGGTTTTTAGATTTTGCCAGTTTTTTCCCGTTTTTGGATGTGTCGGCTGCAGCACCTGGCAATGAATCTGTTTTTTGAGTCTCATTTGCAAAACTGGCAACGGTTTTGTCAGTCAGAAACCAGTTGTCTTCAAACTTACGCCGTCCCCATTTTCGCATGAAGGCTGAAAAGCCGTTTGCCATCGTGGTCGGATTGTAAAAATACCAGCGTCCTGTGGTCGATCCGCCGGCCTGCTGATCCTGGCCGGGGGTTTGTCCGGCTATGTTTTGAGCCTCAAGCCTTTGCTGTTCCTCAATCTGTTTTTGCATCTCATCGGCGATCAGTTTGGCGATGATCTGGTCGATGATCTGGTTTCGCTTACCCTCAGGCATTGCCGCCAGTTTTTGCAAACTGTCCTGCCGTTGGATGACCCCGAGGTTTTTTACCAGGTCGGTAAGGGTCATGGTTCGCTTGGCGAGTTCCTTGTAGTTGGGATAGTCTTTTGGCAGGAACTGCATTGTGCTGTCGTAATAAGCCTGCGATATGGTGTAATTCCGGGTTCCGAAGAAAATGTCGGCCAGTTCAAGCGAAGATATGGCTTTTTGGTAATTGTTTGTTTTGCTTGTACTGACAGATTTTTTATAATATCCGATGGCTGTGGCAGAATCGGAATCTTTCATTGCAATGTGTGCGAGCGCGTAATAGATCTGATCCTGGAAGTCCTTGTTTTTGTCATCTTTCAGCATTTTCAAAAGCTTCTTGACGATGAACTCCCGGTTGCCGCTTTTTGCATCATAACATTGTGCGAGGTTTATCTTGGCATTGAACTCCATGTCGTAACTCTTGGCATGTTTGATTACATAAGAGTACATCCGGGAGGCCTCCTCCAACTCACCATTTTGCTGATGAATCTGGCCAAGAATAAACTCAACACGGGTTCTCATCACCGAAGATGGTTTAAGCTCCAGGGCCCGGGTGAGGTATGGCACGGCACCATCATAATTTTTCTGCATGATGAAAAACTGTCCGTAGACCAGGTTCAGTTCGGTTTCATATTTCTGGGGAGCATCCCCTTTGTTGATCTTACTTTGCAACATGTCAAGCATCGGCTCGGCCCGTTTGAAATCGCCAATTTGAATGTTCGCCCTGGCCTGCCAAAGCATCGCATCGTATTTGATCTCATTTTCATTGTAAGTTTTAATCACAAATTCAAAGGTTCGCCTGGCCATGGGGTAGTCCTGCTTGTAAAAATAACTTTTACCGATGAGAAGATAACAGTCATCAATCCAGTTTACATACTCTTTACGGTTAAAAACCATCGAATGCTTGTTGATGGCCTTGGAGGCTTTTTTGATGGCAATGTCGGCATACTGTGACATCTTCGTGGCACTGGCTTTGTCACCGTATTGGTAAACCGGTATCACCATGGCATAATTGTCTTTCAACCCGGCCTGGTATTCCTTCAGGCCCTGGCGAAGATTGTCCATTCCATTCCAGTAAACATTGTAATGCGCAGTAACATTGTGGTAAGTTCTGCGAACCAATGTGTTTTTCTTGGTGGAACAGGCACTAAAAAGGAATGACCCGCATAAAAGCAAAATCCATGCGGCGAGTGTAAACTTCTTCGTCGATCTCAAAACACCAGGTACATTTAAATATATAAACTTTGATTCTACAAAAATATTTTAATTTTTTGAATTATCCTGAAAGTAATAAAATTTGAAACAGAATAACCCCATCCCGGGGACGGGTTGTTCGCGGACTATCCTCTCTTTTTTCACTGGGTTTGACAGTCATGCCCGATATGCTCCGGGCTGATTCGTTGTGCGAGTGCATAATTTTCCGATCTTTGCAGCGTTTTCAGGATCAGTTTGTGAACCATGGCTTTGGAGAAAACAGATAGGAAGAAAGGAAAGTGGACTGAAAGATGGCGTATTAAATACCGCCTTGTTTTCATGACGGATGATACCCTGGAGGAACGGTTTACTTTCAGGCTTTCACGGATGAACGTGTTTATTGCGCTGGGAACACTCGCCATTGTACTGATTTTTCTGACCAGTTTCCTGATCGCGTTTACTCCTTTGCGTGAATACATACCCGGGTATACCAATGTGGGATTGACAAAGCGGTTGTACAAACTTCAACTGAAAACTGATTCGATTGAACGTGCGTTGATTGCCAAGGAACGTTTCCTCGGCAATATCAGGGATGTAATCAATGGAAAAGACCTCACCGACGATAAGCCTGTGACAGGTGACACCTTGAAACGTTACGGGAATATCAGGATAAAGCGTTCTGCGGATGATTCGTTGTTACGTCTTGAGGTTGAAAACCAAAATAAATATAATTTATATAAAATCGAAACGATTGAAAACGCCAGCCAGAAAAAATCATCCATCGGGAATGTGCTTTTCTTCTCACCTTTGAAGGGGATCATTACTAACCCATTCAACCCGGTTCAGAAACATTATGGTGTGGATATTGTTTCGAGGCAAAACGAAGCAGTCAAAGCCGTGCTTGATGGTACGGTAATTTTCAGCAACTGGACCCTTGAGACCGGATATATGATCGCAGTGCAGCATTCTCACAATATAGTATCGCTGTACAAGCACAATTCGGCGATCCTGAAAAAGGCAGGTGACTATGTGAGGGCCGGCGAACCTATTGCGATCGTTGGTGAAACAGGTGAACTTGTTACCGGGCCCCACCTGCATTTTGAGTTGTGGAGCGATGGCAACCCGGTGGATCCTAAAGAATACATCACCTTTTAATAAAAGTCACTGGTTGTTGAAAAAAAATCTCGCAATATTAGGATCCACAGGGAGTAT
>CAIKNA010000126.1 GCA_903828645.1 uncultured Bacteroidales bacterium | reverse complement strand
GTCAGGTTTGTCGGCCAGGTAACCAGCCAGGAGATGCTGATCGACCTCAACACGGCTTCGGATGTGGTTGCGGTTCCTTCCCTGCAGGAGGTGTTCGGCCAGGTAGCCACAGAAGCCATGGCCTGCAGTACGCCGGTTGTCGCATTTGCCGCTACCGGGTTGCTTGACATTGTCATACACAGGGAGACCGGGTATCTGGCAGAACCGTTTAATGCAGAAGACCTTGCCAAAGGGATCGAATGGGTGCTGCTGGATGAGCCCCGGCGCCTGCAAATGGGCGCGGCTGCCCGGGCGCGAACGGTGGCGAATTTTGATGCTTCTGTTGTGGCCGGTGCGATGATAAACCTTTACCAGGAGGCGATCGATGCAAACAAGTAACAAAATCTCTGTCGTCACCCCCTCCTTCAACCAGGCGGGGTTTATCGGGCGGACCCTGCTGAGCGTGTCGGAACAGCAGGTTGATATTCCGGTGGAACACCTCGTGATCGACGGTGGCTCAACAGATGGCACGCTGGAGATCCTGGAAAAACATGCCGGCACCATCAGGTATGTTTCAGAACCTGACAAAGGAATGTCGGATGCCCTCAACAAAGGATTTGCCATGGCGACCGGGGAGATTATCGGATGGATTAACTCTGATGATACTTACCTTCCCGGGGCATTGCAAAAGGCGGCTTCTTATTTCGACCGCCATCCCGATTGTCTCTGGCTTTACGGGAACTGCCGCATTGTTGACGAGCAGGATCGCGAGATCAGGAAATGGATTACCGCATATAAGAACAGGTTATCAGGTAAATACAGCTATGACAGGCTGCTGACTGAAAATTTCATCTCCCAGCCGGCAGTATTTATGCGAAGAACGGCGCTGCAGTCAGCCGGTAAGATCGACCTGGCACTGCCCACCGCCATGGACTATGACTTGTGGCTCAGGCTGGCAAGACTGGGTAAGCCCGGGTATATCAACGACGACCTTGCCTGTTTCAGGGTACACAACCAATCGATCAGTTCCAGAAATTACCGGAAACAGTTTGAAGAACAGTACCAGATACACCTGAGATATGATCAAAACCGCGGGCGGCTTCTGAAACACCGTGTGAAAATCAGTGTTATTGTTTTTGTCTATTCCCTGTTTGAAGCTGGTCAATCCCTTTTCAGGGGAGGAAAATAGCAACCTTTTTCACGCATGCTGGTTTCTCCGGATCAGGGAGAGTTGTTCCGCGATCAATCCCAGGAGAAACAGTAAAATCCCCATGATCAGTCCAAGGAGGCTTCCGATGCTGAGTCCCCTGCCTTCAAACAGTAACGGGATCGCCCATCCGCCTGTAATGAACAGACAAACAAGCGACAATGGCAGGAAAATCTTCATGGGGTTGAAGAGGATTACAATGTGGAGGATCTCCATTACCGTTTGAAAGGCAGTCTGGAACCCGATGGTGCTCTCCCCGTTGGTTCTTTCCTTAATGCTGATGGGTTCTTCAAGAACCAGGTGGCGGTTGTTGATGAATACAAGCGTAATGACATCACTGAACGACATGGTATCGGTGGTGAGGTAGAGATATTTTTTTGCCAGATCTGTGCGGTAGATCTTCATCCCGGAATTGATGTCGTGAACCGGAACCGTCATCATGATGCGTGCAATCAGCCGGATGATGCTTTTGCCGAATCCCCTGAAATGGGAGGAAGATTTGAGCCCTTTGCGCGAGCCAACCACCATGTCGGCATCGTTCTTCAGCAGGCAGAGGCGCAACCTGTCGATGTCCTCCAGGTAATGCTGTCCGTCTGCATCATAGGTGATCAGGTATTCGGTCTTACAGGCCCTGATCCCCGATTTAATTGCAGCGCCATAGCCTTTATTCAGCTTATGATGGATGACCGTGAGAAGTGGTTCCTTCTCGAAATTCTTCAGGAACTCTTTGGTCTGGTCGCGGGAACCGTCATTGACCAGGATGATACGCCAGTTGTTTTCCCTGCAATGACCAACCAGGGGAGGGAGGAAAACGCCAAGGTTTTCAGCCTCGTTGAATGCAGGAATAATAACCGTTAGCTGGGATTCAGGATGCATATCATTAATTTGGGTCAGATATTATAATATCTAATCAACGTGATGTAAATCGAATAAAGCAGTGTAAATACGCAGAAACAAATGAGTAAAAGATACCAGTATTTGTCGAAAAGCTGCTCATTCTCCACTATTTCCTGATAAATGACAGGTTTTGCCTTCACTTTTGCCTTGTTGTACTCCGTTCGGCGCATGCTGAAAAGCACATTGAGCATTGGATTAAAGTACCGGTTGTAAAACAGCATGAAGAAGAGGGGCGCCATGGGGATGAAATACCTCCCCTGAACCCCGAATACCCGGTCTCTTCCAGGGGCTGTCGCATAAACATACATGGCGGTTTCGACCGCTATAAATGTGGCAACCACGAGCATGAAGATCAGGGTTTTTTTCATCATCCCAAGGGTGACGTTTTTGCCGGAAAGGACCAGCGCAGAGAGTAAAATCAGGACCAGGTATGAAACGGTGAGCATATTGGGCAGTTCAACATCGATCCATCCGAGCAGACCTACAAAGCTGTCGAGGATGTAGGATCGCTCATAGTTGAAACCACTTCTGACAATGAGTGACAAATACGCGGGGATATCGTTCATGATAATCTTAACCTGGTCGGCCGGTCTGAACAGTGGCAGGTCGGGAGATGAAGCGGAAAGTTCCGCAATGGTTGCCGGGCGGCCGGAATTTGATGCGGAAAAGTAGCTTACAACAGCAGGGCCCGCTTTAAAAATGACCAATGCAAAAGCCGCCACACCTATAGAAATCATGATATACTTATAAAGATTCCCGAATTTTTGACGGGGGATGAAAAAGAAAAGAAGTCCCAGGATAAAATAGGGCGGTTTGCAAAACAGCAGCAGCAATACAAGAAGAGCGATCAGCCCGAGATCTTTCAGGGTAAGGTTTCTCGCGCAGTCGAAAGCATAATGAAAGAAAACGGCAATGGTCAGGAAGGAGAGGCTGATTGTAAAGCTGTCGTATGAAAGGGAGCCAAAGAGAAACAATGTTTTGGGCATGAGTGCCAGGAGCAGGAAAATCCATTTAAACTGGGGGATGATCCTGATTGCGAAGAACATGATGAGAATTGAAATGAGCAGGTTGAATATTCTTCCAAAATACATCAGCCCAAGCGGTGAAACATCAAATATCTTTCCAATGAACACTCCCAGGGCCTGCGGTAAATAGGGAAGCGTGTAACCGGGCGACGATGTAGGGGCCCTTTTCTCCGACGACAGCTTATCGCCAAAATGACTTTTAATTTCAGCCATGCTGGTTTTTTCACCTGCCAGAAAATGCAAATGCCCAAAGGTAGAATCGAGTTTTACAATTGAGGCAGGACCCGTTTTTACCTGGTTGAAAATGTTGAATTCCGCTATTTCATTGGATCTTAAAAAATGACTTCCTTCATCGGGAACCTGAAGCGGAGGCGTGATAAAAGCGAATATCGTTGCTGCGGGGATGGCTATGACCACGAAGACCCATTCCGGAATAATCGCGATCCCTGCAAGGGTCGACCTGATCCAGTCGAACCAGAAGACAAGGCAGGAGATGATTGTTGCCAGGAGATAGAGGAAGATCTTCATGAGCCAGAACTGGCTGGAGTCGGTTTCATAGGTTCTGAGCATGAGGCTGCCATGATATTGCCGTACCTTGTTTTTCACCGAACCGGCCAGGTCGTTTTCAATCACAGGCGATGCATAGAGGGCGCCGATCGAATCAGCCTGGTTGAACAACAGCGAAACAGAGTTGTCCCTGGATGCATCATTTGAAAACAGGCAGAGATGCAACAGGTTTCCTGTTCCGATAAAGATGGATTTTTCGAACAGGATGGAGGTCAGGTCGCCCTCCTTGACGATGGCAGAAGAAAAACTTTGTTTATAGAGTGTTTTGTAATTTGCGTCCAGCAGCAACAGGGTGTTTTCATTGTTGTTGTTCCTTCCGCCATGGGTGAAGATGAAAGCTACCCCGCTCATATAATCCTTCATGGCAGTTAGATCCTGGGTAATGATCACCCCCGGTAGGAGACGTTCCATGATGCCGGCAGTACGTGCCTGGGTGGAGCGGGTTGGTGCGGTGGCGGCAGGATTGATCCTGATCAGGGTGATGACTGTTATTGAAAAAAGCAAAAAGAGAACTCCGGCTATCCTACGGGTGGTTTGACTCATTTTTAAGAGTAGTTGTTTAAAATACAGATCGATATATTAAAAAATCATACGCTGAACTGATCTTTGACAGGATCAGGTTCATGCAAAATTGAGAAAATTATTGATAAAAATGAAAAAAACTTCTGTTTTGCGTATTACCTTTTGACCCCTAAACCGATTAAGCATATAAAATGAGTACTTTTGTTCACGGAGTTTTTAACTTAAAATTATTCATCATGGCAACTGGAGTTAACAAGGTAATTTTGATTGGCAATCTGGGAAAGGATCCGGAAGTTCAAAATTTCGAAAATGGTGTCAAGAAAGCTGCGTTCACCTTGGCCACTACCGAAGCCTACAAAGGCAAAGACGGGGAAAAAACAACCCATACCGAGTGGCATAATATCGTCATGTGGCGGGGCCTTGCGGATGTGGCCGAACGTTTCCTGAAAAAGGGGAGCACAATTTATGTTGAGGGGCGGATTCGCAGACGGGAATACGACGACAAGGAGGGACAGAAAAAATTCATTTATGAAATTCTCGGCGATTCCATGCAAATGCTGGGTGGAGGTCCCCGTAGGGAAGAGGGCAATGGTGCTCCCCAAACCGGGGAGACGACCAGCATGCCTCCCATTGTAAGCGCACCGGAGGATGATCTGCCATTCTGAAAAAACGGTGATACGGCTAAATGGCAAAACGTCGCCGTTTAGCCGTGTCACCATTTACATATGAGGCTATTCCCGTTATTTATTTTTGTCTTCCTGCTGGTTTCATCCTGCAGGGACAGCTATACCCCAAAACCAAGGGGTTATTTCCGGATCGACCTGCCTCAACGGTCGTACCGGGTTTTCGATTCCACTTTTCCGTATAGCTTTGAATATCCTTCCTATGCCGACATTTCTGCCGACAGCAGCAGAATGGCCGAGCCTTACTGGATCAACATCAGGTATAAACCGTTTAACGCGACCCTGCATATCAGTTACAAGGTTATTGAAGGAAACCTTCCCCAATATCTGAACGATGCACATGTCCTGGTTAACAAGCACATACCAAAGGCAAACGCGATCAGCCAGCGCGAGTTCATCGATCCTTCCCACCGGGTATTCGGACTGGTTTTCGATATCAGGGGAGCCGATGCCGCCTCGCCATACCAGTTCTACCTGACCGACAGCATCTCCGAATTTGTCAGGGCAGCCCTCTATTTCAATCATATCCCAAACAACGATTCGCTTGCCCCCGTCATTGATTTTTTAAAAAAAGACATGGAGCACATGATTAATACGTTTCGTTGGCGTGTCACCGGCCCCGGCCCCGGCCCCGGCCCCGGCCACGGCCCCGGCCCCCACCCCCGGGCTAAAGCCCGGGGATGAACCCTAGCCCGGGGCTAGGGTTCATCGCGGTTCATGACATCGATCTGCCGCTGTATGCCCTCTTCGTGAACAGATTCAAGCAACTTCAGGATAAATTCCCGGCTCAGCCCCATTTTAATGCCTGCTTCAATTCGATCCCGGGTAAGCTCGTTCCACCTTTTTAACTGCAGGATGGTGATCTTGTTAACCTTTTTATAGGTTCCGATCTCTTCAACCACCTTCATCCGGCGTGCCAGGATATCAATGAGTTCCTCGTCCAGCTTGTCGATTTCCGACCGTAATTCTTCCAGTTTATGCGAAAATTCACTGTTGTCTGTTTCGCGCCGCAGGATCAGTTTTGAAAGAAGTTCCTGCAACCTGGCCGGCGTGACCTGCTGATTTTTGTCCGTAAGCGCCTTTGAAGGATTAATATGAGTTTCGATCATCAGCCCGTTCATCTCAAGGTCAAGTGCTTTCTGCATGGTGCCCGGGATCAATTCCCTGTTGCCGCAAATATGGCTGGGGTCGACAATAATGGGAAGGTTCGGATAAAGACGCTTGAGTTCAATGGGGATTTCCCACATGGGGGCGTTCCGGTAAGGAGAACGGTTGAAAAATGAAAACCCCCGGTGGATGGCTATCAGCTTTTCAATTCCCATCCGGTTTAACCGTTCAATGGCCCCCATCCATGTTTTAAGATCGGGGTTCAGCGGATTCTTGATCATCACCGGGATGTCGCGGCCCCCGATGGCTTCACCGATCTCCTGGACTGAAAAGGGATTTACCACGGTACGGGCTCCGATCCACAGGATGTCTATGCCATTGTCCAGCGCCTCCTGGACATGCCTTGGGTTGGCAACTTCGACCGTAACCAGCAACCCGGTTTGTTCCTTCACTTTTTGCAGCCATTTCAGCCCTTTGGACCCGACTCCTTCAAAAGCTCCCGGCCGGGTGCGGGGTTTCCATATCCCTGCACGGAAAATTTTCACCTGTGGCAGGGAGGCAACCCCGTATGCCGTTTCCATCACCTGCGCTTCGGTTTCGGCACTGCACGGACCGGCAATGATCATGGGCGGCGAAGAAACAGTCAGCCATTCTTCGGGAGGAATAATTTTAAGTGCAGATGTCATTGGGAGCAAAGATAAGGACTTACGAGACTACGAACCACACGGATTTTCTTTTTTCTGAGTGTTTCTCCGTGATCTTAGTGCCTCAGTGGTTTTAATTCCTCACATTTCAGTAAATTTGCGGATTCAATAAACGAAATCAATGGAACATACGAGAAGAAATATAATCGCAGACTTACTGAAATCAAAGGATTTCGGCAGTGAAGTTCTGGTCAAAGGCTGGGTCAGGGCAAAACGGGGGAATAAAAACATCAATTTTATCGCCTTGAACGACGGGTCGGTGATTCACCATCTCCAGGTGGTTGCAGAGGTGGCGAATTTTGATGAGAACCTGCTCAAACTGGTCACCAACGGTAGCTGCATCGCAGTAAAGGGAATCCTTGTCGAGTCGATGGGGCAGGGGCAAAGCGTTGAAGTCCAGGCCAGGAACATCGAAGTTTATGGAACCGCCGACCAGGAAACTTATCCGCTGCAGACCAAAAAGCACGGGTTGGAATTCCTGCGCGAAATTGCCCATCTGCGGCCGCGTACCAACACCTTTGGCGCCGTGTTGCGCATTCGTCATGCCATGGCCTATGCCATCCATAAATATTACAACGACCACGGATTTTACTACATTCATGCCCCGATCATTACCGGTTCGGATGCCGAAGGAGCAGGGGCGATGTTCAGGGTAACAACCCTCGATGACAAAAACCCGCCGTTGCTGCCTGACGGCCATGTTGATTACAGCCAGGATTTCTTCGGAAAAGAGACCAAACTCACTGTGAGCGGCCAGCTTGAAGCCGAACTTGGTGCCATGGCACTGTCGCTGGTCTATACCTTCGGCCCCACCTTCAGGGCTGAAAATTCGAACACCCCCCGCCACCTGGCCGAGTTCTGGATGATCGAACCCGAGATGGCCTTTTATGACATCCACGACAACATGGACCTCGCAGAGGATTTTCTGAAATACCTCGTACAATATGCCCTCGATCATTGTTACGATGACCTTGAGTTTCTCAACAAACAAAACGATGACCACGAGCTGATTGACCGGTTGAAGCTGGTGATCAGCGAAAAGTTCGAAAGGCTTAGCTATACCGAGGCTGTAGACATCCTCAAGGCTTCCGGACAGGCCTGGGAATTTCCTGTGGATTGGGGAACCGATCTCCAGGCTGAGCACGAACGGTACCTCGTGGAGAAACATTTCGGCAAACCTGTGATCCTGACCGGATACCCGAAAGATATCAAGGCATTTTACATGAAGATGAACGAGGATGGACGGACGGTACGGGCCATGGATGTCCTTTTCCCGAAAATCGGCGAAATCATCGGCGGAAGCCAGCGTGAAGAGAACCTTGATGCTTTGTTAAAAAGGATTCACGAGATGAATATCCCCGAGAAGGATGTTTGGTGGTATCTCGACACCCGCAAATTCGGAACAGCACCCCATGCCGGATTCGGACTTGGCTTTGAACGGCTCATCCTGTTTGTTACCGGCATGTCGAATATCCGTGATGTGATCCCTTTCCCGAGAACACCAAAGAACGCTGAGTTTTAAGATTCCATGCATCCGCCTGTTTTTCCGGAACGGGGTGATATTTTTTTAAAGGCAATAATCCCTGATCGGGAATAATTCGTAATTTAGCAGGAAGAATCGTATGATGGATAAGTGTTGGGTGCTGAAATCTCCGGGAGATCCCGAAAAAATTGCTGAATTATCGAATGTCCTGAACATCGACCGTTCACTGTCAAATCTGTTAGTGCAGCGGGGTATTGCCACTCTCGAGGATGCCAGGACATTCTTCAGGCCTACACTGGATAATCTTTTTGATCCTTTCCTGATGAAGGATATGGATAAGGCCATTGCCCGCATCACAAGGGCGCTTGACAAAAAGGAAAACATACTGGTTTATGGCGATTATGATGTTGACGGAACTTCAGCCGTTTCGCTGGTTTATACTTTTCTGCACAGTTTTCATGACCAAATCGATTTCTATATTCCCGATCGTTACGATGAAGGGTACGGCATTTCGGTGAAGGGAATCGATTTTGCAGTTCAAAACAATGTCAAACTGATCATTGCCCTCGACTGCGGGATTAAAGCCGTTGAGAAGATTGCCTACGCTTCATCCAAAGGGGTTGATTTCATCATCTGCGATCATCACCGCCCGGGTGCGGAAATTCCTGCTGCTGTAGCGGTTCTTGACCCGAAGCGAAACGACTGCCCTTATCCTTACAAGGAATTGTCCGGCTGCGGGATCGGCTTCAAACTGATTCAGGCATATACCCAGCAGCACAATCTTCCTTTTGAAGATCTGACGCAATATCTCGACCTGGTCGCCATCAGCATTGCCTCAGACATTGTGGATATCACGGGTGAAAACCGGATACTGGCCCACTTCGGGCTTAAATTGATCAACACACGTCCAAGGCCGGGTCTGGAGGCATTGCTTCGTTATTCAGCCATGATGAAAAACGATGACGGTCAGGGTGGATGTGTTTTCATCCGCGAACTCACCATCACCGACCTGGTGTTCATGATCGGACCACGGATCAATGCTGCAGGAAGGATCGAAAGCGGGAAAAACTCAGTCAGGCTGTTGATTACCAAAGATCTTGACGATGCAAAACGTGTTGCAGTCCAGATCAATGAACACAATACCGAGCGGAAAACCCTCGATACCTTCGCCACACAGCAGGCCCTTGGCATGATCGGCGCGGATGCGCAACTTAAATCGGCACGGTCTACGGTGATCTATCACCCCGACTGGCACAAAGGCGTGATCGGAATCGTGGCCTCCCGTCTCACCGAAACCTATTACAGGCCCACCATCGTGCTTACACTTTCAAACGGGTTGATTACAGGTTCGGCCCGGAGTGTAAGGGATTTCGACATTTATGAAGCCGTGGATGCCTGCAGCGACCTTCTGGAGCATTTTGGCGGACATAAATTTGCTGCCGGACTTTCACTTAAACCTGAAAACCTGGATGCATTCAGGAAGCGTTTTGAATCGGTGGTGAGCGAGCGCCTGCAGGGTATTGAGCTTGTCCCCGTGCTGGAGGTGGACGCTCTCCTCGCGCTGAACAAGATCAATTCGCGTTTTTACAGCATCCTGAGGCAATTCGCACCATTCGGACCGGGAAACATGGCCCCCCTGTTTGTGACAAAAGGGGTTATGGACGCAGGAGGATCGCGGATTGTGGGAAAAAACCACCTGAAACTTTCTGTGGTTCATCCCGATATTGCAGGCGGGCCATTTTCAGCCATCGCATTTCAACAGGGCGAGCGGTTCGGTTTGATTGAAAAACAGATACCTTTCAATATCTGTTATCATATTGAAGAAAATGAATGGAATGGTTCAGTGAACCTCCAGCTAAACATCAAGGACATAAAATTTGCAGATTAGCGGGTCTCTTTTCCAAAGCAGACATCCATGCGACGCGCTTTTTCAATCAGGGCATGGTCTTCCGGAACAAGTCTTAACTTTCCGCCAACTTCAGCCAGGGGAACCGAGGTAACGGTGTCGCCTTTGAGTGAAACCATCTCGCCGAAGTGTTTCTGGGCGATCAATTCAACCGCATAGGCTCCGTAACGGGTGGCAAGTACGCGGTCCATCGGCGACGGACTGCCCCCGCGCTGAATATAACCAAGGATGGTTTCCCTGGTTTCGAGACCGGTCAGTTCCTTGATGCTGTTGGCGACATAATGGCCCGCTGATTCTCCTTTGGGAGTGGGAATTCCTTCGGCTACCACCACAATGGAATAGGGTTTTTTATTGATGGCCCTTTTTTTCAGGCACCTGGCGACCATGTTGATGTCGAATTCTATTTCGGGAAGCAGGATCACGTCGCCACCGCTGGCCATCCCTGAGTAGAGCGCAAGCCATCCTGCATGATGGCCCATTACTTCGATCACCATGATGCGTTTATGGCTGTTTGCAGTGGTATGCAGCCTGTCGATGGCTTCGGTGGCAATCCAGAGGGCAGAATCAAAACCAAAAGTAACATCGGTTCCCCACACATCGTTGTCGATGGTTTTCGGAATGCCGATCACGTTCAACCCAACCTCCGCAAGCTGGGCGGCGGTGCGCTGGGTGCCGTTACCACCGATGCAAACCAGGGCGTCCAACCCGAGCTCCTGGTAATGTTTTTTGATTAGTTTGGGCTTGTCAATAGCATTGAATGTGTTGCTTTTCTTGAACGGATTCTCCCTGGATGTTCCAAGGATGGTGCCTCCCAGCGTAAGAATTCCCGACAGCAGCGTTTCATCCAGTTGGACATACTCCTCATTGATCAGTCCCAGGAACCCCGAAGAGATGCCAATCACCTCCATGCCATATTCCAGGATGGCAGTCTTTCCAACACCCCTGATGGCTGCGTTGATACCAGGGCAATCGCCGCCGGCCGTTAAAATACCAATACGCATAAGAATGAAATTATTTCAAGTCGAATGAACCAGTCCCTATTTCTTTATCATCGGCAAATACCGTCACCATGTACTTCCCCTTCATTGCCTGTTTGTCGGAGTCTTTCTTGGTCCAGTCAACGGTTACCCTCATGGCTTTTCCTTGATAATCAACATCTTCACGCAGGGAGAAAGGCAGTGTTTGCCCGTTGAAAACGAACGTGTCATATTTGCTCTTGATCACAACGACATTGTCGGGGCGAACGAGGCGGATGTATATGTTTTTTTTCCCGGGGGTTACGAGGGGATTCTCCCCGATGGTAAAGCATATCCTGATCCGGTCGGTGCGGCTGGCTTTGTCGGTCAGCTGTTCTTTCGATCCTCCCGATTTCAGTTTATAGGGGGTGGCGGTAACATCGTATGCCTTGATGTAAGCGGCCGAACTCATTTTTTCCTTGAGCTCTTCCTTGTCTTTCATCAGGTTCTGATTGCGGTTTTGTTCGGTTTTCACAACCTGGCGGATGCGGTCGTTTTCGGCAGTCAGCTCCCGGTTGACGGTATAAAGCGAATCCATCTGGTGAACATATCCCTGCGCCACTTTTTGCAACTGTTCAAATTTCTTGTGGATGGTGTTATAATCCCATTGATTGTCAAGAAGTTTTTTGATTTCCAGCGCATTGACCTGTATCAGGCTGTCCTTGGCCTTGAGCGAATCTGACAATGCACCATAGGAAATCTTGATTTTGTTATGCTCGGTCATAAGTGAATCAAGGTTGTGCTGCAAAGCGATTTTCTCCGTATCTTTTTCTTTGACCAGTTTAAGCAGCTGTGAGCGCTGAATAAAAAGCCAAAAGATAATGATCAGTAAAAAGATGGCTAAGACGGCTAAAATAATCTTGTATTTCCGGGATGAAGAGTTTTGTTCTTCCATGTGTGACTTAATTTTCCTGCATTTATTTCCTAGTGCCCGTCAGTTCCTATTTGCCTGAGCACGTCGCCATGCTGTTTCACAATCTCTTTCAGCCACCATTCCGGGTAACCGGGTTGCGACGGCATTACGGGCATGTGGTAGGCATTGGTTTCGAATTTCCCATCCTTTTCTTTTTTGATGTTGCCGTCGATGTATTTTACCAGCAGGTACTGGTACATCTCCTGCCAGCGTTTCACGGTAGCCTGGCCGGTTTTCACTGAATATTCCGTAAGGTACTTGGCGCAGGCGGACTTGTCTTTTTTATAGAGGTCGGCGGCTTTTTTGTCGATATCGGCTGTTTCGGCAATATATTTCAGTTCCAGTTCGCGTTGAACCGGTTGAATGTCCTTGATCATGTAATTATACTTCGTATAGGCCCAGTTCGATACCATGCTGAAGGTCCAGAAAGCGGAAGTGGGGGAGAAGTGGAGCATGTCTCCATTTCCGACCCTGTATGCTTCAGGCACTTTGGTCATGCTGCAATACATTGGAGAAAATACCATGGTATAGGTGTCGTCAACACCAAACCAGAAAATTCCGCCAACCGGATCGGGCAGCCAGTTGCGTGATTGGGCTACAAACACAAAACCTGTTTGCTGGGTTGAGACGGCACGTTCCTGCACATAGGCAATGCTGTCGACTTTAAGGGTCATCGGGCGCCAGCGATACGGGCATTCAAACGGACCTGCGCCGATATCCTTGGTCATGTCCATCTTTGTTCCTTCGTAATGGTCACGCATCAGGCTCATGACATCGTGAACACTGAGTTTCTTATCAGGTTTTATCCAAAGGGGCATTCGGTTGGTGGTGTATCCCCAGGTGCCTTTGTTAAGATGACCCATGGCATAATCCTGGTACTGGCCCATATTGGCATTCACGCGGTTGAACATCGCCCACACGCGGGCCTCGCAGGCACGGGCGCCGCTGAAACTCACCGGTGCATAGGTGTCGGAGAAGCTGAATTCAGCGTCTTTCCCGTCAAAATATTTTTTGGAGCGGGCAAATGAGATCACATCCTTTGAATAGATGCAATTTTCAGGATCATTCAGGGGGAAAGTGGTAATGCGTGCCTGGTTTGCATGGCCGCAGACATAACCATCGGGAATGCGGAGGGCAACCCAGACAGCTCCAACCTGGCCTTCGCCTTTGCCAATCATCTCAAGGATCCAGGCTTCGTTTGCATCGGAAATCGAAAACGACTCCCCTTCGCTGGCGTACCCGTACTTTTCCGTGAGATCCCCGAAAACCTTAATGGCTTCACGGGCGGTTTTCGAACGCTGAAGAGAGATGTAGATCAGCGATCCGTAGTCGACGATTGCGCCTTTCTGCGTTTGCAGTTCTTCCCGGCCGCCGAAGGTAGTTTCACCCACGGATACCTGGTACTCGTTCATGTTCCCGATCACGTTGTAGGTGTGCTTCACCTGGGGAATTTTTCCCAATGGCTTTCCTGTATCCCATTCCGTAACATCGAGCATCGAACCTGCAGGCCAGTCACGGGCAGGCCAATGATACAATTCTCCATACAGGGTATGTGAATCGGCCGAATAGGTAATCATCACCGAACCATCGGTGGTGGCGCCCCGTGTGAAGATAAAATTGGTACAGGCCATTGAATGGTAGCTGAAGCCTGCAAGCAGCAACACGAGAATAAATAAGGATTTGCGCATAAATATTAATTGTTGAATGAATTAATTATTGAATTTCGATCTTTGCTGTTTCGCTGATTTAATTGCGTCAAAATTACAAAAAAAATCCGATAGGTTCGCAGCATATCAACTTGTTGAATGTGATGCGGAAATTTTACCTCCGGGAGAATGGCAAAAATCAGTAAATTTGTACGATAATTGCCCGATGATGCACCGCAAACTTCTTCTCCTGATCACCTCGCTGCTGTATGCTTATTCATGCCTGTTTGCCCAGGTGAACATCCATGACTCTGCCATTTCCACACCCATGATATACGCCACTTACGGGTACCAGTTTCCCAGGGGAGACCTGGCCACCCAATTTGGGAGTAATTCAACCATCGGAGGCGGATTTATCTTCAAGACAAAACACAACTGGATGTTTGGTGCGGAAGGCAATTTCATGTTCGGGCAGAGCGTGAAGAACACCGATTCCCTTCTCAGGATGATTTCGACTTCCGAAGGTTTTGTTACAGATGCCAACGGTTATGTTGCCGACATTATTTATTATGAACGGGGATACAATATCCTGGTCAAATTCGGCAAGGTGCTCCCTGTACTGGCACCGAATCCCAACTGCGGAATAGCCCTGCTCGCGGGGGCAGGCTATATCCAGGACAAGATCAGGATTTCCAACCCCGGGAATTCGGCACCTCAGCTCCTCGGGGATTATAAAAAAGGGTATGACCGGCTGAACGGAGGGATTGCCCTGACCGGATCAGTGGGATACCTTTACCTGAGCAACACCCGGCTGCTGAACTTTTCGGCCTGCTTTGAACTCATGCAGGCCTGGACAAATCCATACCGGAAACGCGATTTCGATACCGGGTTACAGGATACACGGAAATTGAGTACACAGTTTTATACCATCAGAATTTTATGGATCATTCCGTTGTACCGCAGGGTGCCGAAGGAGTTCTACATGTATTAGAATGCGTTTGATATATTCATTGTCTGTTCGTTGTTATGGTCTGATCATCCGTGTCGCGGCAATTTTCAATGTCAAGGCAAGACAATGGATTGATGGTCGCCGGGGGATATTTGACCGCCTCGAATCGGCCCTGGAGCTGGTTGACCGCAATCAAAACGCCATCGTATGGTTCCATGTTTCTTCTCTTGGTGAATTCGAACAGGGAAGGCCTGTCATCGAAGCTTTCAGGAAACGCTGGCCGGCAAAGAAGATCCTGCTGACTTTTTTTTCACCTTCGGGGTACGAGTTGCGTAAAAACTACGACCAGGCCGATTTTATCTTTTATCTCCCCCTGGATGTGCCAGCCAATTCCCGCAGATTTTTGGAAATCGTCAGGCCGGAAATGGTCTTCTTTGTCAAGTATGATTTTTGGTTCAACTACATGGAGACAATCCATGACCGGCATATCCCAATCTATTTCATCTCAGCCATATTTCGGAAAAACCAGTACTTTTTTAAATGGTACGGGCACTGGTTTCGCAACCATCTGCGCCATGTGACCCGTTTTTTTGTTCAGAATACCGAATCGGAGGAGCTGCTTAAGCTGGCTGGCATTGTGAAGGTCACCCTGACAGGGGATACCCGTTTTGACCGCGTTTATGCCATTGCCTCCCGGCAAATTTCCATGCCTCTTATCGAAAAGTTCGTTGCCGGCAGACAGGTATTTATCATGGGCAGCAGCTGGGAACCCGATGAGTTGAAGTGCATTCCCCTGATAAAGCACAGGGAACTGAACCTGAAGTACATCATCGCACCACATGACACCTCGCCGGCGCGTGTCAGGTTCATCCTTGATCAACTCGGCAGGCCTGCGGTTTGCTATTCAGGCTTGAATGAAGAGAATGCCGGGACGGCAGATATTCTGATCATAGATTCCATAGGGATTCTTTCACAATTATACCGTTATGCGACTGTTGCCTTTATCGGCGGGGGGTTCGGTGGTGGTATTCACAATATCCAGGAACCCGTGACTTTCGGTGTGCCGGTTTTTTTCGGGCCCAACTATCACAAATTCAAGGAGGCCCGGGATCTTGTGACACTGGGTGGCGCATTCAGCGTCAGCTCTTCAGAAGAACTTTTGGAAAAAGTCAGGGAGATTGCCGGGAATTCGCAGGAGCACCAACGTTTATCAGCCATATGCATCAACTATGTTGCCGAAAACCGCGGGGCAACGGAGAAGATTATTGCCTGCCTGGAACAACCTGGGGAAGTGAAAAATTAAAAATTAAAAATTAAAAATTGCGGCAGTCATATCACTCTACCCGGGTCACCTGTCACGTGTCACGTGTCACCTGTCACGTGTCACGATTTTTTTTATTTACCTTTCAGAATTATATTATCTTTACAAGAAAAAACCAATCTATGAAAGCAGGAAAACTTTACTTTGGATTACTGGCAGTGGTCGCTGTCTTTATGCTCGCCTCATGCAGCTCACCGATAACACTGGTAAGCTGGAAAAACCCGGATTATAAATCGCAGATATCAAAGGTTGTGGTTATGCCATTGTTTGAGAAACTGGAATACCTCAAACCATTTGAACAATCTGTAGATGCCTATTTTGAGAAACAGGGACTCAAATCCATCGGTTCACTTGATTTTTTGAATCCGAACATCAAATACCCGATTGCCGACATCAAACACAAATGCGACAGTCTTGGTGCAGACGCAATCCTGGTATTCCGTTACAAGGGAACCGATAAAACCGAAGAGTATATTCCGCCAACGACATATGTTACCGGCGGTTATGGCGGCTATTGGGGCGGCGGCTACTGGGGCGGCGGATATTACGGAGGATATGGTATCGGCACCGTTTCGACCGGAGGATACTGGACATCAACGGCAGTGGTTAATGTTAAAGCCAGCCTTTATACCCACGGGTCAAAGGATGCCATCTGGACCGGTGATATAACCATTACTGATCCACAGTATGTCGATCAGTCTGCAGTGCAGATTGCACAATACATCTATGCGGATTGGCAGAAATACAATCTGCTTAAATTTGCTGCAAAGAAATAGCGGTTTTTGGTTTTCTTTCTATCTTTGGAAAAATTTAAAAAGAACGAACCATGAAAAAATATGTAGCTGAATTAATAGGAACCTTCAGCCTGGTGCTGTTTGGTTGCGGGTCGGCCGTGATTGCGAGCAGCAATATCGTAGGACCCGGCGGAGTTAGTGCGTATGGAATTGGCCTCCTTGGAATTTCCATCGCTTTCGGTTTTGCCGTTGTAGCAATGGCCTATGCCATCGGGGGCATATCAGGTTGTCATATCAACCCTGCAGTTACCATTGGCGTTCTGGTTGCCGGCAAGATTGAGGTTAAGGATGCCGTCGGATATATTGTTGCGCAGTGTATTGGGGCCATTCTGGGCGCCGGCGTGCTTTTTCTGATCGTCAGCGGACGGCCGGGTTTTCAAATGCAGGAATGGGCACTGGGTTCTAATGGCTGGGGTGAAGGTTACCTTGGGGCGTATAACACAACAAGTGCTTTTGTTATCGAAACTGTGATGACCTTCCTTTTCCTCTTTGTCATCCTGGCGGTTACCTCCAGGTTCGGAAACAGCAACATGGCCGGTCTGGCCATCGGGGTTACCCTGATGCTGATCCACCTGGTTGCCATACCTGTCACAGGTACTTCAGTAAACCCCGCACGCAGCTTAGGCCCGGCGCTTTTTGCCGGAGGGAAGGCCCTCATGCAGTTATGGCTGTTTATTGTTGCACCGGTCATCGGGGCCATTCTGGCTGGTGTGGTCTGGAAATTCGGATTTGACCAGGAGTAGGTCAAACAGCTTCCATCCAATGTACATCGTTTTGCATTCCGCGAAAAGAATGCAAAACGATGTATTTTTTTGCCTACTTTTACCCGTCTGAATCCAGATGCTGATGTTTTTCGATTTCATAAAAGATCTTCGCAGACGCGACCACAAACCCCGTTTTGGCGGACTTGACATCCTGAAGTATATCGGGCCGGGACTGCTGGTCACGGTTGGCTTCATCGATCCCGGCAACTGGGCGTCCAACATTGCCGCCGGTTCTGAATACGGGTATGAACTGCTCTGGATGGTCACCCTTTCAACCATCATGCTTATCATCCTGCAGCACAATGTTGCCCATCTTGGCATCGCTACCGGGTTGTGCCTTTCCGAGGCTGCCAACAGGCACACGCCTCTGTGGGTATCACGAACCGTGCTGGTGTCGGCCATGGGAGCATCTGTATCTACTTCCTTGGCTGAAATACTGGGCGCTGCTATTGCGCTCGACATGCTGTTTAATATCCCGATCCCGGCAGGCGCGATCCTCTCGGCTGTTTTTGTAGCGATCATGCTCTTCACGAACTCCTACCACAAAATTGAGAAATTCATCATTGCCTTCGTCTCCATCATCGGGCTCTCTTTTCTATATGAACTAACGCTGGTCGATATTAACTGGGTACAGGCAGGAATCGGATGGGTAAAACCAACTATTCCCCAGGGATCGATGATCATCGTGATGAGTGTGCTGGGCGCGGTGGTGATGCCCCACAATCTCTTTCTCCATTCTGAAATCATTCAAAGCCGCCAATGGAACCTGGAGGACGAAAAGGTGATCAAGCGGCAGATGGATTATGAACTTTTTGATACGCTCTTCTCTATGGTGATCGGTTGGGCCATCAACAGCGCCATCATCCTGCTGGCAGCCACGGCCTTTTTTACAAACCACACCCCGGTGAATGAATTGCAGCAGGCCGAAAGTATTCTGAAACCCTTGCTGGGGAATCATGCTGCGGTAATATTTGGTGTTGCCCTGCTTTTCGCAGGCATTGCTTCGACCATCACCTCCGGAATGGCCGGCGGCAGCATTTTTGCCGGTATTTTTGGTGAGCCCTACGACATCCACGACAGCCATTCGCGGCTGGGGGTGGTGATTTCGCTGGCGGTTGCCCTGCTTCTCATTTTTGTGATCGGGAATCCTTACCAGGGGCTTATCATTTCGCAAATGGTCCTCAGCATACAGTTGCCGTTTACCATTTTCCTTCAAATCTACCTTACCTCATCAGGGAAGGTAATGGGAAAATATGTCAATACAGCCTCAACCAAGGCGATGCTGCTCGTGGTCGGGGCAATCGTAGTCTTCCTGAATATAAAATTGCTCTTCAGTTTCTTTTAAGAATCTTTACCTTTGCGTCGTTCCCGTCCGTCAGATCATTTTCAAATTTCAACTGATGCCTTCAAACCGTAAGATATACTGGGCCTTTTTCATCCTGCTGGTACTATCTGTCGTGGTTCGCGGATGCATTGCCGGCCTCATCGAACTTGGTAATGATGAAGTCTATTACTGGACCTATGCCAGATTTCCGGCGCTAAGCCATTTCGATCATCCTCCGATGGTGGGGTTGGTGATCCAGCTGTTTACCCTGAACCTGACATTTGACGGGGAATTTTTCGTGCGCCTGGCGGCAGTGGTGCTTGGCACCCTGAGTACTGGGCTGATGTTCCTGATTGGCCGTTTGATCAAGGGACCGCTCACCGGTTTGTATGCCGCATTGTTGTTTACAGCCTCATTTTACGGTTTTATCCTCAGTGGAACATTCATTCTTCCGGATACGCCCCAGGTGTTTTTCTGGTTGCTGACGTTGTATCTTTTGCTCCGGTCGCTTCCCGACCGCAGCCCGGGGCCGAAAAGCAGGAGACTGCTCCTTCTTGCAGGCGCAACAGCGGGAATGGCCTTGCTCTCGAAGTACCACTCGGTTTTTTTGCTCACCGGTGTTTTTTTTTACATGTTGTTTTACAACCGCAGATGGTTCAGGGTAAAAGAGGCTTATGGCGCAATGCTCCTCTTCATCCTGTGTTGTATTCCCGTATTTTTATGGAACCTTGAAAATGACTTCATCAGTTTTACGTTTCATGAAAACCGTGTCGGCATCACATCATCCGGGCTGCAACCACAATATTTCCTGACGGAGATAGCAGGTGAGTTCTTTTATAATAACCCGGTGAACGTACTGATCATCCTGGCGGCTTTTTCAGCTTTACTGCGCCGCAGGGAGTTCATCCAAACGGATTATAAACGGATTATTTTATGGATCAGCATCCCGCTGGTGCTGGTCTTCATGTCATTTTCACTTTTTCGCAGCACCCTGCCCCATTGGACCGGACCGGGGTATCTCGGGTTCATTCTCATTGCTGCGGCCTACCTTACGGAACCCGGGAGTCCCGGCACCAGGATGCGTCTTGTTCCCTGGCCGGTTGCAATCTCCCTTGTTTTTTTAATGTTTGTAGCTGTCGTGGGCGTCGGACAGATCAGGTATGGATGGGTTCCGCTAAGCAGATGGAAAGTTCATGATATTTCGCACGACATGACCGGGTGGAAGCAACTCGGTGATAAGTTCGCACCGCTTGCAAAACGAGATGAGGCCTCGGGGCGCATGAAACAGGGATCCCCGATCCTGACCTTCAGATGGTTTCCTGCCGCCAATTTCGATTATTATGCAGGCAGGCAGATCAACAAACCCGTTTATGCGCTTGGAACCCTCGAGAGGATTCATAAATATCACTGGATCAATCATCTTCGTGGAAATCTGAAACAGGGTACGGATGCCTACTACATTGCCTTAAGTGATGACTTCGAAGATCCGGCAGCCCTGTACGGGACCCTGTTTGATACGATCCGAGCTGCCGATACAATTTATATAACCAGAAAAAAGGATACTGTTCGAACTGCATTGGTATACCGCCTGATCAACCTGAAAAAGGAGATGACTTTCCCAACCGGAATACCCGCCAATTAATCTCTCACACGTCACGTGTCACCTGTCAGGCGTCACCTGTCACCCCAGCCACTTACTTCGGTCCCACCATCTTCTTCGGATCAACCGCCCGGTTGAAATCTTCTTCAGAGATCAATCCCGATTCCATGGCCGCCTGGCGAAGGGTTTTGTGTTCTTTGTGCGCTTTTTTTGCAATTTTGGCCGAATTATCGTACCCGATGATGGGGTTCAGCGCGGTGACCAGCATCAGTGAATTTTCAAGGTTTTTATGGATGGCTGTCATGTTTGGTTCGATCCCGACGGCACAGTTGTCGTTAAAGGAAACGCAGGCGTCGCCAAGCAACCGTGCCGACATCAGCAGGTTTGATATCATCAGGGGTTTGAACACATTCAGCTGGAAGTGGCCGCTGAGGCCCCCGATATTGATGGCTACATCATTGCCCAGCACCTGTGCGCAAACCATGGTCATGGCTTCGGGCTGGGTGGGGTTAACCTTGCCGGGCATGATGCTCGAGCCGGGTTCGTTTTCGGGGAGCATGAGTTCACCGAAGCCGCAACGTGGGCCGGAAGCCAGCAGCCTGATGTTGGAGGCGATGTGCATCAGGCTCACCGCGAGGGTTTTCAGCGCTCCCGATGTTTCCACCATTGCATCATGGGCCGACAAAGATTCGAATTTATTTTCAGCCGTAATGAAGGGCAACCCGGTGAGTTCGGCAATTTTCTTTGCCACCAGTACATCATAACCCCTGGGAGCGTTCAACCCGGTGCCAACGGCTGTTCCGCCAAGAGCCAGTTCGGAGAGGTGGGCCAGGGTGTTTTTCAGGGCTTTCAATCCATGATCAAGTTGTGAAACATAACCTGAAAATTCCTGTCCGAGGGTAAGAGGAGTGGCATCCATCAGGTGGGTGCGTCCGGTTTTAACGAGCTCTTTAAATTCAGCGGATTTTTTTTCAAGCGTTCCCTTTAAAAGTTCAACCCCCGGGATGGTCGTACCTGTTACCATTGTGTAAGCGGCGATGCTCATAGCGGCCGGGAAGGTGTCGTTTGAAGATTGCGATTTATTTACATCGTCGTTTGGATGGATCATGGTTTTGCTTTCGCCGTCCAGCACCCCGCCATTGAGCACGTGCGCCCGGTTGGCGATCACCTCGTTGAGGTTCATGTTGGTCTGGGTGCCCGAACCGGTTTGCCAGATCACCAGCGGGAACTGGTCATCCAGCCTGCCATCAAGGATCTCGTCGCATACTTTCACAATCAGGTCCTTTTTTTCCGGGTTAAGCACCCCCAGGTCGGCATTGACCATGGCCGCAGCTTTTTTCAGGACCGCCATGCCCCTGATCATCTCTTTGGGCATGGAGCCGGGTTCCCCGATTTTGAAATTGGTGAGCGAACGTTGCGTCTGGGCCCCCCAGTACTTGTCCATGTCAACCTCAATGGGTCCCATGGTGTCTTTTTCGATGCGTGTTTTCATGACAGGATATTTGATGGTGTTTTCTCCGAAATCATTTTAACAGGGATGCGATATTTTCAACCGGATCACCGATTACTGCTTTGTAAATGCCTTCAATAATTGGTCGTTGGAGGAGTTTTGGGTTCTGAAGAATGATCCTGATCAATTCATGATCTTCGAACTTTTTCCCTTTGAGGTTTTGTTTGTAATAATCCTCCTGCGTCCGCAACAGGACGGAAGGTTTGGAATTCAACTTTACCAGCAACCTATCCAGCTCCTTTTCCGTCAATGGATTTTTCAAATATTCCACCACCGTGAAAGGCTTCCCCGATTCTTTCAGGTATTGCAGCCCAGCACGGGATTTTTTACAGGAGGGGTTGTGGTAGATGTAAAACATATTTTCGATTTACGATTTACGATTTACGATTTACGATTTACGATTTGCATTTTGCATTTTATCCGGCGTTCCCATACTCCATCAGGTATGCCTTGATAAACTCCGTGAGATCTCCGTCGAGTACGGCCTGGGTGTCGGATGTTTCAAAGCTGGTACGAAGGTCTTTCACCATTTTGTAAGGATGCAATACATAGCTTCGGATCTGGCTTCCCCATTCAATTTTTTTCTTGCCGCTTTCGATCACGTTGATCTTTTCACGTTGCTTGCGCAGTTCAATTTCATACAACTGTGATTTCAACAACTTCAGCGCTTTTTCGCGGTTCTGTCCCTGGGAGCGTGTTTCCTGGCATTCGATCACGATTCCAGAGGGTTCGTGTTTTAACCTGACAGCGGTCTCCACCTTGTTTACATTTTGACCCCCTGGGCCGCTGCTCCTGAAGGTGTCCCAGCTTATGTCGGATGGGTTGATCTCAATGACGATGTCGTCGTTGATGATCGGGTAGGCATAAACGGAGGCGAACGAAGTATGCCGTTTGTGATTCGAGTCAAAAGGAGAAAGTCTTACCAGGCGGTGCACGCCATTCTCTCCCTTGAGATAACCGTAGGCATAATCACCGTCAAATTCAAGGGTCACCGATTTGATCCCGGCAACATCTCCTTCCTGGTAATCAACTTCAGTAATTTTAAATTTACTGCGTTCGGCGTAGCGGATGTACATGCGCATGAGCATTTCCGCCCAATCCTGCGATTCGGTGCCTCCCGCTCCCGAGTTGATTTGTACGATGGCGCCGAGTTTATCCTCTTCCCCGCTCAGCATGTTCCGGAATTCAAGATCCTCGACCAAACGGAGGGTCTCCCTGTACTGGTTTTCGAGGTCATCTTCGGTACCTTCTCCCTGGATGAAAAAATCCCACATGATGACCAGATCGTCGCGGCTTGAAACAGCCAGAAGATAAGCATCGGTCCAGAGTTTTTTATCACGGATGGCCCGAAGCGCCAATTCGGCTGTTTTGGGGTTGTTCCAGAAGTCGGGGGCCTGCGAAAGTTGCTCTTCTTCTGCTATCTGGGAAAGTTTTTTGTCGATGTCAAAGGTACCTCCTCAAGACATCAAGTCTTGTCTGAAGGTCTTTTAGCTGGTCGTGTCCTACCATGTCAGATTTTAAGTTCCGTTAATACTTTTGAGATCAGGTCAAATTCAAATCCTTTGCCTGTGACAAAAGTGATGATTTTTTCGCGGATGTTCAAATTTTTTCCGGTATTTATTTCTGACATCTTTTTCAGGATCAATTCACGGATGGTTCTCAGGTAATCATCCTCGCCGAGCTCTTCCATGGCCTTGCTGATGAGCCTTTCAGGGATTGCGCGGCTTTTGAGTTCATAACGGATTTTGATACGGCCCCATTTGCTGATGTGAAACTTACTGCGGACATAAATCCTCGAAAAGCGCTCCTCATCGATGAATCCCTCCTCCTCGAGATGGTGCATGATCTTTTTTATCCCGGCCCGTGAAACTTTCCAATGAACAAGCTTATGGTCAACCTCCTGGATGCATCTTTCCTGGTAAGCGCAATAGTGACGGATTCTGGCAAGTACCTCTTCCAGGTCATGTATTGATGAATCGGATGTTACTGTTTGTGTCATGCCTGCAATCAAAAACCTTCTCCATGTCGTCGCCATGAATTTTATGTAAAGGTAAGGCTAAAGTTGCATAAAAACATCAGGAAAAGCAAAAAAAATTCAATATTCTGTTTCAGGCGATTGCAGCTCCCTTTTCAACGGGTAAAATATGCTTCCAGTTCTTGCATGGTATCAGGCGTTGGAGCGAAGTCCCTGATAACCAGTCCCGATTCGAGCAATACAATGCGGTTGCAAACCTCAGTGACATGAGCCAGGTCATGGCTGGAAATAAGGAGGGTGACATGCTGTTCGCTGCTGATCCTTTTCAGTAGTTTTTTCAGGCTTATCTGTGAACTCGGATCAAGATGGGCGAATGGTTCGTCAAGGATCACGACCTCAGGATTTCCCATCAGGGCGGCCATGATTCCGACCTTGCTCTTGTTTCCCTTCGACAGCGTGCGGATTGGTTTCGGGCTTCGCCAGAGTTCTTCGCCGGCGAATCCATCCAGATGGTTGAACAGCTGGGCGATGTCTGCCGTGTTCATCCCATGCAGATAACCGACAAAGTCGAAATATTCAACCGGAGAGAGATAGTCGATCAGGAAGCCTTCGTCAAGATATGAGCCGGTGTATTTCTTCCATGTTTCAGACTGACTGACCGATATGTTTTTTGAAGTGATTACCCCGTCGGTTGCAGCCAGGAGGTCAAGGATCAGCCGGAAGAAAGTGGTCTTTCCTGCGCCGTTGTTCCCGATCAGCCCGAAGCATTCTCCTGCGGCAATTTCCATGGCAGGGATGTCGAGCGCCACGAGGTTGTTGTACTGTTTTTTAATTCCTTGTACGTTGATCATGTTTTATCCGTTTCTGAAACCGGTAAGAATTTTCTGTTTCCTGGCAAGGAACTTCCTTGTGACGATTTCGATGAGTTGCCTGTGAAATGCCAGTCCGGCCAATCCTGACAACCCGATTGCCAGAACTCCGGCTTCCGGGAGACCCGCCAGGGCGAACAACCCGTAGATCAGCACAGGGAAACCGATGATGGGAAGAATCAGAATGAACTGGGCCGCGGTGACCCCTTCGTAGTTGAAAAATGCCCCCTTGCTCATGTCTATCCGCTTGGTGTTGTAGGTTCCCAGGTAAAGGATAATGAAAATGTTGATCCCGCAATTGAAAAACCATGCCGCCAGGTTCAGCAGCAGGATCCTGGAATCGAACAGGGCATAAGGAAGGCTAACCATAAAAGTGGCGGTATTGAAAAGAAAGAACAGCCAGAATTTAGCTGTGAAAAACTCCAGGGTTGAAAAACCGGCAGTACACAACCGGTCGAAGTAACTGCTTTCCCATGAAAGAACGAGCTGGCCATATTGCATCGTTATGATCCCGGTGAGCAGTAGTCCGGCGAAGAGCATCGTGCCATAACCGAGATGTCCCTGATGTTTCGAATAGATCATGAATCCGTAAAGCAGGAAGATCAGGCTGATAATCAGGTAGGTTCTTGGCCGGTTGTTTCGAAGGATCAGCTTCATTTCCAGGCTGGCAAGTTTACCGGTCAACCCGAAAATTTCAAAGAAATACCGACTTTTTTCTGTCGAATAATAGACACGTTCATGTTTCACTTTCGCCTCCAGGTACCGCTGCCGGTAAAGCATGCGCCAGGACAATCCATAGCAGAAAAGCAGGAGTGCAGCGGGGAAGACGATCCACGATGGGTGAAGGATGATTTGCATAAGCGCCTCTCCAAAAGTTTGCGAGACAATCCTGGTCTGGGAGAAATCTGTATATGCCAGCAGGGCTAAGAATGCTGCAAGAGGCAGGATTACCCCCGGTTTGACGGCAAAGAGTTTCTTGAAGAAAAAGGAGAGGTAATTGTTTGCAAAGACGAGCAGGATGATTGCGCATAACCACGCCAACCCTGCGCCGGCGGAGTAGGCAGGGATGACGTAACGGATGGTAAAAGGCACAAGAATGATGACCGGAAACAGGTTGAACAAACTGAGTCCTGACCTGAGCAGCAGAAAGTGGAATATTGAACTTCTTTTCACCGGAAGGTGCAGGTACGGCATAACCGAAATCACAGGTACGGGCTGCATGAAAAACCGCAGCAGGAAGTCACCCATGAAATAGTAAAGTAAAATTTCTGAAAGAGCCCTAACCGGTTCAGTGTCGGGAAATGAGGCAGTCAGGATTCGTCCCAAGAACACCCCGAGAATGACCAGGTTGACCAGGAAATAAAGCAGGAATATCCCAAGAAGAAGGTTGATCATGATGCTTTTCTGCCAGTAGGAAGATCGTACGGCTTCTTTCCACCGATGACCGGAAATTCTGAAAACCAGCGAGGTGAATGTTTTCATCAGGCTTATTTCTGTTTTTCAAACACATCAACTTCCCTGAAATAGAATGGTCCGTGCGGAGAATTTTCGCTGATCCAGAGCAGGTAACGGTACTGTTTCGATTTTTCGGGCAGGGGAACGACCGTGTAAAGGGCTTTGCTGTTGCCCCATATATCTTCCGGAGGCGCAAGGGCAATAAAGCTCCAGCCGGCTGCCTTCGGGTCGCCTTTTACCCCAGGTGTTTTTTCGCCGGTGGCCCCCCATATTGAAAAGGACTGTGCACCGCGCCGGGTGTTCTGCCCGGTGAACATGTGAATGCTGTCGAGTTCGATCTCGTGTTGCAGGTCCATTAAAATACGCCCCTCCCCCTTTTGCGACCATTTGTCGTTAATGGAATCGCCGGGCAGCAGGTGGTACATGCCGTCGTTGATGGCCGGAACATTCATACCGTCGGTGCATCCGGCCAGTGAAGAGTCGGCATTACTGAAAAAATAGCTGCAGGTAACGCCGTTTGGCTGGTGGATGTCCGCGTAATCCTTCATGGTAAGCCGGGCTGGTAGCCGCAACAGGTTTCGGTCGCTGTAAGCGAGTACCCTGGCAGCCGGCGCCATGTTCTGATCCACGTAACTTTTTGCAAGATTGAGTGTCATGGCTTCGCGGTCGGTGAAATCGTCATACTGGGGCAGTGCCGGTCGGACCTGGTCGGAAGGATTGTCGGCCAGGGAGATGGCGAAAATTTTGATGCTTTCATTGTCGGGAAGTTGCAGTGTTTCACTTCCAGGCCCCGCATCGAGCATATATTTGAACAGGTAGCCGTACTGATACGGCAGGGTTGTCGTGTCACGGTGCAGGTGTGTTGCAAACCAGGCAACCTCATCACGTTTGATATACCCTGCCTGCAACCCGGTAAGCCGACCGAACTTGTCCCAGGTCCGGTTGTCGAATTGCCCGATATTTCCGCGATATGCCTGGACCCGCAGGGACGATTTTACTCCACCGACCCTGAAGGTGCCTGAAGTATCGGTAAGTGAAGCGGCCAGGATATACAGATGGTTGAAGTTTCCGGTTTTGGGCAGGCTGATCTTTTGCCCTTTGCATGAAAGGACGTTATTTTTTCCATCTGCGATGGGGCCGAAATTGAATTGCACTCCGTCCACGGTCAGGGTTTCCGGGAAAAGCTCGGAAGGGATGCTGATCCCGTTTTGATCGAAACGGCCGTCCTTCTTGTTTTTAGCACCCGATACCACGTCCTGGTCATAGGCGAGCGGCAATGAAAATGAGGAGGGTTCGGTAAGTTTTTCAACGGGTGGTTCAAGCTGAAGGGAAAAACTCCGGATGGCAAATTTTTTCATGTCGACCTGGAGTTTCCCGTTTTTAAGGAGTGCTTCGCCAACCAGGTGCTCCTGTCCGTCGATTTCCCAGGCTTTTACAATTTTCGACGCCATGGTCACCTCCACATTCTGGAGGTCTTTCCCGACAAGTTCCTGCAACCGGATAACAATGTCCTTGCCGTTCTCACCTTTTTTCAGCGCACGGATATCAACCTGAGGAACAGATACCTGGGCAAAGGAGTAACTTTTCCCAAGGAACCCCGGGTGCTGCCCCGCCTGGAAAACGCGCAACGGCTGATTCAGGCTGCGGCCCTGCCATTCAGAAAGTCCCGTGCGCCAGTCCCCCTTGTGGCTGTATATACCAAAGGTAATGTCGTGGGTTCCCCAGTCCTGCGTGGCCTGGTCATGGTAAAAATTGGTCGTCGGGGTGTAGAGAAGGGTCAGTCGCAAGGTTTTGTCGTTGGGTTTGTCAGATCCGAATTTGCAATCTTCAAAAATGGTCACCCCGAAATTTCCCGATTTGTCGGTAAGATCAAACCATTCGCGCGATGGAACCTCGTACTTCTTTTCGTTATTGTTTGCCCTTTCTTCCGTTCCCAGGCCAAGGTTATAAGTTGCAACGCCATTGGCAGCTGTAAGGGGAAAGGATGCCTTCAGGCTCACCCCCTGCGACTGCCAGTTGATGGTGTTGCTGATGGTCAGGTTGTCTTTGCCTGCAGCCAGCCGGATGTATTGGGTGAACTCTGAATTCATGGCACTGCGTTCGATTTTAAGGGTGGCGCGTACCGGACCTTTTTCCACGACAGTTATTTTAACGGGTCCGCGGACAAAATTGAAAGGCGGGTTTTTACGGTCGTTCCAATCCATGTTCCAGGCTGGCCAGTATTCGGGATGCTCTTTCTGGAATTCAAGCCTCATCGGGGCAGAGAGCAGCTCTTTCCCCAATCTCTTGTCGATGATGCTCGAAATGTCGCCTGCAGCATTCACCGTAACTTTCAGATATTCATTGTCGAGAATTTTCTCGGAAACTGTCAGGTTTTGCTTCCAGGGTGTCGCATCTTTAGCCGGCTGAACATCGTAACATGCCAGTCCCAGGGAGGGGATCGTGGAAAGAAACAGGATCCGGATGCTTTCCCGTGAGGCGTTGAGAACCTGAACAGGCATTTCATTATTCGAAGCATCGAACACTTTCACGTACTTCGGAGCACCTTCGGGGTAAAGAATTTCGGCTTCAACAACATCTTTACGGTTGAAGGCCAGTGGGTTGTACACTACCAGCGTCTTGCCCTTCCCACGGGTATCCATAGCCCGGATCACAGCCCCTGCGGCATGTTCCAACCCGGAGGAAAATTTATTCAGGGCCAGGATTTCATCATTCCATGCGTATGTGTAAGCTTTCGGGATGCATGTTCCGGGCAGGATATCATGCATCTGGCTTCCGAGAACAAGCCACCACGCCTCGTTGAGCGATCGCTGGGGATATTTAAGGGTGCCCAGCCAGTCGGCCATCACCGCGATCGGTTCGGCGGCCAGGGCAAGCTGTTCGTTTTTGCGGTTCCAGCGTTTCATATAGGCCTGGGAGGTGAGCGATCCCGCGGAATGTGCACTCAGGAGAAGGTCGCCGCTGTAGGAGGGAAGAAGGTTTTTCTGTTCAGCTGTGAGGTCGCGGAACATCTGGTCGGACGAGCTGAGGTACACGTTGATCTTGCCGTCAGGCTGACCAAGACTGCCTACGGCATTTTTCACATCCTCTTCGCGTGGCGCCCCGCCTTCATCGCCCACCCCATAATAACGGTAATCGACAAAAACACCGTATTTGCTGCCATTTTCCATCACGCGGTTTACCCAATAGGTTGAAGTGTCAAGGCGTTTTTTTACCTCCCCGCCGTAATCCGTTGCATTCAGGGCGGCGATGACGCCATTGCCGTCAGGGCCTGTCCAGTTGCCGACATTGAATGGAATCCCCGATGCCGAACCCCATGAAAGTTTCTGGGTTGAGAACCCTTTCAACCCTGCATGCGCAAGAACCGAAGGCACCTGTGCCTGGAAGCCAAAACAGTCGGGGAGAAGAAAATCGACACTTTCCCGGCCAAATTCAGCCCTGAAGTAGCCGTTCCCATAAAGCACCTGCCTGATCATCGACTCCGGCGAAGGGATGTTGGCGTCGCATTCATCCACCGAAGAACCTCCGACAAACCACCGTCCCTGGGCAACATACTTTTTAAGTTTGCTGTACTTTTCAGGATAATATTCCTTCATCATTTTATACCGGCGGGCACCGGAAAAAGTGAAGACATAGGGTTTGTATTTCTCAAAACGCTGAAAATTATCATCCAGCGTATTTTTCAGGTATTCGTTGATGGTCGTCTCATAATCCCAGCGCCATTCGGTATCAAGGTGTGCGTAACCGACAGTATAAAGCACTGGATCCTTCGAAAGGTTGTATTTGGATGGAGCGGTTTTGGTTGCATCAGGCTGGGCATTTGCAACATTCCAGATCAGCAGGAACAGCAAGCAGATCGCTGGAGTAGAGATACGCATCATAACAATTGTTTTACCATGTAAAAGTAGAGATTTATTTTGTTTCTCAAAAAGCGTTACTTTTGTGCAAACATAACATTTCACAAGATCATTTTATGAAAAACGCAGCATTCGTTTTGTTCCTCTGTTCAATGCTTGCCTCCTGCATGAACAATAAGGAGGAGTTTAAAATCACCGGCACGGTGAAGGGAGTTGATACCGGTAAGATTTTTCTTCAGAAACTGGAATCGGATAAATGGATAAATACCGACTCGGCGAAACTGAAAAAGGGTGAATTTGTGTTTCAGGGTAAGGTCGGGATGCCTGAGATGTGGCAAATTGCATTGCAGGAAAATCAGCTGGTCGTTCCGTTTTTTATTGAAAATGCGAAAATCGAAGTGAATATTCTGCCCGACAGCATTGATAAATCAACGGTTAAAGGATCCCCGGCACACGATCTTTACGGGAAATACATAAAGATGAACGAGGCCATAAATGCCAGGATGGATGGTGTATACGCGGAATACAAAAAAGCAAGGGAGGCCAAAGATACCCTTGGCATGAAGCGGAACGATTCCATCTCCGACAAGCTGGATGCTGAGATGAAGCAACAGCTGATTGACTTTGCAAAAACAAACAACAAGTCGGTTGTTCCGGCCTACCTGGTTATGATCAACAGCTGGCAATTTGAACTCCCCGAACTCGAAGAGATTGTGAAAGTGATGGACACGAGTCTGAAGGCATCGCAATATATTCAGGTATTGCAGAAACGGGTGGATGTCCTGAAGAGTGTCTCCATTGGCCGGATAGCCCCGGATTTCGAGATGAACGACACCACTGGTAAGACAATCAGACTTTCTTCATTTAAAGGAAAAATTCTTCTGGTCGACTTCTGGGCATCCTGGTGCGGCCCCTGCCGGGCCGAAAACCCGAACGTGGTGAAGGCATACCTTGCCTATCATAAAAAGGGATTCGAGGTTCTCGGCTGTTCTTTCGATTCAAAGCGTGAAAAATGGGTCAAGGCCGTTAAAGACGATAACCTTGCCTGGAACCATGTTTCGGACCTGAAGGGCTGGGGAAACGCGGCCGGGAAACTTTACGGTGTAAAATCAATCCCTGCAAACGTGCTTCTTGACGCAGATCAGAAAATAATCGGGCGCAACCTGCGGGGGGAGAATCTGATGAAAAAACTGGTTGAGGTTTTGGGGCCGGCTGTGGAGGAAAAGAAGGCGAAGAAACGAAAATAATGCTGGCAATGCAAACAATGCAAACAATATAGACAATGCGGGCATTCAGACGATGCGGGCAATGCGGAAAATGAAAAAGTGAATTTGATAATTCAGGTTTGATGAAAGGATTTCTTATAACATTTTTGATTTTGGTTTCCGGCCTGGTACAGGCACAAAACACGATTAACGGAACCATCCTGAGGTACAGCGGGAAAAGGATTTTCCTGATGAGCATTTATGGGGAAAAAACCCAGGCGATTGATTCGACCGTTACAGATTCTGCAGGACATTTCAGGTTCACCATCAGCAACCGCTTACCAGGGATGTACCGGATCCAATGGAACAAGGAGGGGCTTGTCGACCTGGTCTGGAACCAGGAAAACGTTTCGATTATCACCTCGGCCAAAAACCCCGACGACAGCCTTCAGATCATCTCTTCTCTTGAAAACCAGATCAACCAGGCCTATTCGCGGCGCGACCGCATCAACCAGGCAAAGTTGCAACTGCTTATGCCTGTTGTCGACTATTACCCTGTGAAAGATGTTTTTTATGAATCGGTTGCCGGCCAGATGGAGTATCTCCAGAAGGCGCAGCAGAAGTACCTTGATTCGCTGGTCAGGTTGTATCCCAACTCTTTTGCCGTTCGCATAGCCAGGGTCTATCAAACGCCATTCATATCGGCCAGCCTGAACAAGGAGGAGCGGATCGTCTTTTTAAAACAGCATTATTTCGACAATATTAATTTTTCAGACACAGCCCTGTTACGCAGCATGGTTTTCGTGAACAAGGCCATCGCCTACCTGTCGATCTACAGCAACAACCGCATGCCTCAAAAGCAGCTCGAAGCCGAATTCATCAAGGCCGTCACCCTCATGCTTGGAGCAGCTTCCGTAAACCCGGTGATTTACAAGTTCTGGCTCGATTACGTGGTGGGAGGGTTCGACAAGTATCACTTCGACGAAGTGATTACCTATATTGCAGATAATTTCCAGGATCCCTCCTCCTGCGAAGACCAGGAAAGGAAATCGGCCCTGCAAAAAAAACTGGATACTTTTAAGAAAATTTCCATCGGCAAGATCGCCCCCGAAATGGAGGTGCCCGATGTTAAAGGGAAACCGGTGAAACTTTCAGGTATCAATTCGGAATACACCCTGGTGGTATTCTATGCGAGTACCTGCCCGCATTGCGCGGCCATGACTCCCAGGCTCAAGGACCTGTATGACAAACAGAAACCCAAACGGTTTGAGGTCATGTCGGTCTCCATCGATACCAGCCGCACAGAATGGACTAACTTTATCAGGGAGCAAAAACTCAACTGGATCAACGTTTCCGACCTGAAAGGATTTGCAGGCAAGTCGGCCGATGATTTCAACATCTATGCCACCCCCACCATGTTTTTACTCGACCGCGAGAAAAAAATCCTCTCAAAGCCTGTCTCTCTTATGGAGTTGGAGCAGGCTTTGAGGGATTACAAGCTTATAAATTAATACTTAATGATCCGTGAAGTTTCTGAAACACCTTTCGATATAACCCGGAGGATGTAGATTCCATCAGGCCTGTCATGAAGGGAAAGTTCCAGTTTTCTTTCGCCGGTCAATGGCCGGCTGATCAGTTTTTCACCATGCATGCCATAGATTTCCACCATGCCTGCCATCTTTTCCCTGCTGTTTATTTCGACGGTGAAAGTTCCTGTGGTCGGATTCGGGTAGACACTGAAGAAGTTGGTGCTATCTGACCCGTGGGTTCCGTCTCCTGAAATTTCTGCAACCTGTTCCTCTTTCAAAGCCTGGGGCAAAGTATGGGGAACCGCGTTGCAATAAAAGCAGTCGGAGGAGATATACCCATGCAGGTATGAATTGGGTGCGGCCTTTGAACCGGGCATGATCCTGAGAACCTTTCCTGAGATCAGGATGGCGGATCCTCCTCCCTGAAGCTGGAATGTGTTCCCGGTTCCGGGAACGACAAGGGTGTCGGTTGCGTCTGAACATAGTGTCTGACCTCCCGGAATTACTGTATTTTCAAGGATACGCATTGACGGAGGCAGTGGTTTGACCGTAACCTGGATCGATTTGGAAGCGAAGCACCCATATCCGTTTGAATATCCGGCAGTCACTGTCTGATTACCCCCGGGGGTGATCCAGTTGACCGAGACCTGGTTTGTTCCCGCACCTGACACGATGGTGCCTCCGGGTGTCAGCGTCCAGGAGTACCCTGTAAAACCGGCATCGGCGGTGTAGATGATTCCGGCCGATCCCGAACATACCACGGTATCTCCTGTAACAGTCGGGACTGGCAGCGGGTTGACTGTTACCGTCCTGCTGGTCGTATTGCTGCATCCGTATGAACTTGTAACCGTAACCGAATAGCTGCCGCTTGAATTCACGCCGATTGCTGCCGTGGTCGCCGCATTTGACCAGAGATACCCGGTTCCGCCTGATGCTGTAAGTACCACAGATCCGCCCTGGCAAAAAGTCGTTGGGCCATCCGGGGTGATAACAGGTTCAGGCAATGGGTCCAGGGTGACATACAGGTAATTAGCGGTACCAGCGCCACATGGGTTCTCACCGGCCACAGAGACGGTGCCTGTTACCGCGTTGCGCGCGTAATTGACCGTGATCGTGCGGGTACTGGCCCCCGAAACAATGGTCGCACCTTCGGGAACGGTCCATGAATAACCGGTTGCATTGGTGATGGCCGGTGTGGAATAAACCACCCCGTTTGTCCCCTGGCAAATCCGGGTATTACCTGTTATGGCTTTGGCAGCGTAGGGATGGCAGTTCTGAACATCGACCGAATCGCTTACAATGCTGCTATAATTACCCAGCGTATCCCTGAAATCCACGTTCATCAAGTGTTTCCCAAGTGGAAGGTAAGGAAGTTCAACCGAATCCAGAAGGATCACATCACTTGCAGGCTGAGCAAGTGCGATCACCCGCATGTTTGCCGGATCATTGTCAAACCAGAACCTGTATCCCGAAATGGCATTTTCCGCAATGCTCGCCGTACCGCTTTTATAAAAATAGCCGGAAGAGACAACACTCGTAAGGTCGCCACCCTGAAAACGCACATGAGCCCTGTGAAGTCCGGGCTGAAGTGAGGCTGCATTGATCGTGGCCACCACGTCTGCTGTGGGTTGGTTTACAACCGGTACTGATACTTTTCCGGCAGGGTTGTCGTCGAACCAGTATTCATAGGATGTCAGGTTGTTCTGATTGGTGGTGCCATGTTTATAGAACATGTCCGACTGGGTTGAGCACCATGTATTGGTGGTATTTTTAAACCTGATGTGAAAAGCGTGTAGTCCCAGGGATAGCGAGGTTGCTGTGATAACTGCAGAAAGATCAAGGATTTGGGTGTTGGCGACGTTCACCGTGGTTTTGGATCCGTAGTCGTTGTCGAACCAATATTCGTAGCCTGAAATCTGCATCTCGGGAATAATGACGAAATAGGAAGTACTTGTTGCGCTGAAGGTGCCCGAAACATCCCTGAACCTGATGTTCAAAGTATTCATCCCGGGATTCAGCGAGGAAGTGGCGATGGCGGAACTAAGGTCGAGCAGGGTCGTATTACCTACGCTGACCTCAGTTTTACCGGCATAATCGTTGTTGTACCAGTATTCATAACCATTTATCAGGGTGGAGACAGGATAAAAGAACATGGAAGAATTTACCTGGCTGTACCGGAGTGAGTCATCCCTGAAACGGATGTTGAAGCGGTGAAATCCGACAGGAAACGGTGGAACAGTCACCGAGGTGGACAGGTCCAGCGTGCTGGCCGGACTTACTGACTCGCTGATCATCCCGGCATCATCGTCATCGAACCAGTACTGGTATGCGATGATTTTTGGTGCCTGGGCTACAAGGATATGCAACGGGATGACCAGGAGAGCTGAAATGAGGAGGAGTATTTTTCTCATTGTTACCTATTTTTCCTGGGCAGCAACCTTGAAATGGATGTTGAGGGTGCCGTTGGGACTTGTCGAACCGGCTACATATTTGAACCGGATGTGCGGGTTCACGGGCAGCATGCCGTCTTTGAAAGGCTCACCACCGTATATCCCGACATCGGTGCCATCGGTTCCGCCATTGATACCCGGACTGCCTGTGATGAGATGGTAATTGTCGTGAATGTTGTATGCATTGCCACCCTGGCTGGTATAGATTTGATTATTCGGCACGTTCTCAATGTTCCCCGAAATATTGCCAAACCCGTTTATATTAGGAATGCAGCCGTAATAATCGCTGCTGAAATCAAGTGGCCCGTTGGGGATGATATTGTTGTAGTAGTTGTTATCCGTGCAGTAAATAATGTAATAACCATAATAGGCAATGCAGTTGTTCCTGAAAATATTGTTGGAAAAGGTTGAGTTTTTAATGTATTGGTTGAGTGTTTTACTGGATCCCCATAAGAAGTTGTTGTTTGAGAAGGTGGCGCCATAAAAATTATTCAGCTGGCCTTCAAAAATGTTATTTCTGAAACCGGCATTGGAATGACCACCATAAACATGGCCCCGGATGATGTTTTCGCGGAATAGAAATGATGAAGTTGTAGTATCTGTTCCATTGTTGGAAAGATAGAGGGTGCTCAGGTTGCAACGCGAAACATAATAGGAGGAAACATGCTGGTTGGCCTGGCTGTTGCCAAACCTGAGTTCACCGTTGAGCATGAACCCCTGGAGACTTCCGTTATCGGCGCCTGAAACGATGGTGATGTTCCCGGTGAGAAAGGTAGTCCCCGTGGCATAGCACGAGTCGGGGTATATCCCTGCGCCAATGATGTGGACGCCCTTGTTGATGACGAGGTCCCCGATGTTCATCAATGCTGTTCCCGGGAGGTAGACATAATCTCCGTTTGATGAATGGGCAATGGCTGAATCAAGACGTGAGAAGAATTCGCTGCCACCGGCAACATGGTTGACTGCAATCACTTCCTGTGCGGAAAGAGAGTGTATCCCCAGTAAAAAGAAACCTATAAATGTAAATAGTCTGTTCATGATTTAGATTTTTTTAAGTTCGTTAGAATTAGGTATTGTTATACAGAAATGTTGAATTTTGGGGCAAAGATAAAACAGTCCGTGAAAAAAGCAAACATTCGGTTATTATAATTCATAAACCGGCAGGTTATTAAAAAGATGGGGCCTCATAGAATTTTTGTTTTTCGATGATTTTTTTACCTTTGCATTTTCCCCGGCAAAACCGGAATAAACTTACAGTTAGCAGCAGCGCACATGTACGAGTATATTCAAGGCAGGCTGGCAGAGAAAAACCCTGCCTATGCGGTTGTTGATGTCAATGGAATCGGCTATTTGCTGAATATTTCCATCCATACCTATTCGCAGCTCATCGAAGGCGAAAGGTGTATCCTTTATACCCATCTTGTGGTGCGCGACGATGACATGCTGCTCTATGGATTTGCCGATACCGGTGAAAGGGAGCTTTTTCGCCAGCTCATCACTGTTTCCGGAGTGGGGGTAAACACCGCCCGCATCATTTTATCCTCTCTTTCGCCAAATGAAGTTGTCAGGGCCATTGCCGAAGGAAATGCCATGCTCCTTCAGCAGATCAAGGGGATCGGGGCAAAAACCGCTCAACGCATAATTATTGATTTAAAAGATAAGGTTTCGCGGGAGTTGATTCCCTACGAAAAATCAGGAAATTTACACAATACAAAGAAGGAAGAAGCGTTATCAGGATTGATCATTCTGGGCTTCCCCAAGATGCTTGCTGATAAAGCATTGATAAAAATCATCGAATCGGAAGGAACAGGCTTGACAGTGGAACAACTGATCAAACACGCGCTCAAGGTTTTATAGCGTGAAGGTTCCGGAGTACCCATCACCTTGCTGGACTTAGTGAAGAAACGCGACTTATATACTCTTATCTGCCTGGCCGTCCTGGTTACCATCCGTATCCCGGTTTTTTCCGGAGAAACACGGGGTAATTATGGATTGGATTTTCTTTTTATATCACCTTCCGACAGTGTGAGAAGAGGTGATTCAACCGGCCTGAGGTACCCTTTTGGAGATGAGACCGTAATGCCCGGATCGGGAAAGGAAAACCCGATTTACCTGAAGAATCCCGCAAACATCAAAACGAATGTGGAGTACGACCCTGCCACCAGGCAGTATTACTACATTTACAAGATCGGTGAAACGGTTTACCGGATCCCGACAACCCTGTCGTTCGATGAATTTCAGAACCAGGACATGCAGTCGATGATCAACCAGTATTGGAAGGAGCGGGCGGATGCAGCGACCATGGACAATGCTAAGGGGATCATTCCAAAAATCCACATCCCCGGAAAAGTCTTCGAAACAATTTTCGGGAACAACACGGTTGATATCCGTCCCCAGGGATCGGCTGAAATCGACTTCGGCATCGTGTCCAACCGCCGCGACGATCCCATGCTCAGTACCCGTCAGCGCAGGCAGACCAACTTCGATTTCAACGAGAAGATCCAGATGAACGTAGTCGCGAAAATCGGCGATAAGATCGAATTTAAAATCAATTACAATACGCAGGCTACCTTTGATTTCGAAAATAAGTTGAAATTGAAGTACGAAGGCAAGGAGGACGACATCATCCAGCTGATTGAAGCCGGGGATGTGAATATGCCGCTGAGCACCACGCTGATCAAGGGAACTGAAAGCCTGTTCGGCATCAAGACCAAACTGAGGTTCGGACGGGTTACGGTAACCGCGCTGTATTCGCAACAGAAAAGCGAAACAAAAAACATTACTGTCCAGGGCAACTCTCAGACCCAGAAATTCAGGATCCGTGCCGATGACTATGAAGAGAACAAGCACTTTTTCATTGGACAGAATTTCCGGAATACCTATCGGGAGGCTACGAAGAAACTACCAGTCCTCTCTTCCAATGTGAAAATACTTAAATTAGAGGTCTGGGTAACAAACATCGGGGCAGCGGTGACCGAAAACCGCAATATTGTTGCCTTCATGGATCTCGGGGAAAACAATCCATACAATACCCGCTTGTTTACCGGCAGCCCGAACGGGAAATATCCTTCCAATAAATCGAACAACCTTTTCCAGGTAATCATGCCCAATAAGGCTGATTCAGGACAAATACGCAGCATCAATACGGTGACCAACTACCTGAAGGGCTCCCCGTTTTACATGATTTCAGGCCAGGATTTTGAAAAGGTTGAAAGTGCGCGCAAACTGCTGCCTTCGGAATATACTTACAACCCGGTGCTTGGCTTCATCTCCCTGAACTCAGTGCTCAACTCCGACCAGACACTTGCTGTTGCGTACCAGTACCAGGTGGTCGGGGATACCGCCGTTCACCAGGTAGGTGAATTTTCTGACCAGGGAATTGTCAGCCCAAACTGCCTGGTGGTTAAATTGCTGAAAAGCACATCTCCCAATACCAGGCTCCCTATCTGGAACCTGATGATGAAAAATGTTTATGCATTGGGGGCCTATCAATTGCAGCCGAAAGACTTTACCATGAATATTTTATATTCTGGAAATTCGAACGGGGTCCCAACCGCCTACATTGCCGAAGGCCGGATCAAGGGTGTGCCGCTGTTGCGGGTGCTCAACCTTGACAACCTGAACCAGCAATTCAATCCCCCGGGCGATGGAATGTTTGACTTTATTGACCAGGCGGCCACCCAGGGCGGTACCATCCAGGCCTCCAACGGCAGGATCTACTTTACGGTGCTTGAACCTTTCGGGAAGGATCTGCGCGATTCAATTTTTGATCCTGCCAACCCGAAAACTTCGACGGAGCTGGCAGATAAATACTGCTATGATTCGCTCTACACCATGACCAAATCGAATGCGAGGCAGTATCCCGATAAAAATAAATTTGTCCTGGACGGTTTCTATAAATCGACTGCAGGGGCGGAAATATCGCTCAATGCGCTCAATGTTCCGCCGGGATCGGTTAAGGTAACGGCCGGGGGAGTTCTGCTCGTGGAAAATGTACATTATACGGTCGACTACACCCTTGGCCGCGTCCGCATCATCAACGAAGGACTTCTTGCTTCCGGAACACCCATCAACATTTCGCTGGAGAGCAACGAGATGTTCAATGTTCAGACCAAACGATTGATGGGGGCGCACATCGACTACAAGATCAACAGGGATTTCGTTGTAGGGGCGACCATTTTAAACCTCAATGAAAGGCCTTTGACACAAAAGGTGAACTATGGAGATGAGCCGATGTCGAACACGATTTGGGGGATGAACATGTCGTACCGCACTCAATCCAGGCTGATTACCCGTTTCATTGATGCCTTGCCGCTGATCTCCACAAAAGCACCTTCTTCGATCGCCGTGGATGTTGAATTCGCACAGTTTATCCCCGGCCATTCCAAGGCAATCGGGAGTGCAGGAACAACCTATATCGATGATTTTGAAGGAGCCAAATCGACCATCGACCTGAAAAACATGGGAAACTGGTTTATGGCCAGTACTCCGCAGGGGCAAACGACCGGGCCCATGTTCCCCGAAGCGGCCGCAGGCACAGGCCTTCAATATGGATTCAACCGGGCAAAACTTGGCTGGTATATCATCGACCCGTTGTTTTATGATAAAAATACCAACCTGTTGCCTACCAATATTTCAAACCAGGAATTGTCAAATCAATATGTGCGCCAGGTATGGGAAACGGAAATATTTCCGAACAAACAACCCCTGAATGGCGTGCCGGTGAACCTGGCCGTGCTAAACCTTGCCTATTACCCGAATGAACGGGGGCCCTACAATTACGATGTAACGCCTACTTCCGTTTCAAAAGGGCTGAACGCAGACGGTACACTTGCCAATCCTGAGACCCGCTGGGGAGGCGTGATGCGAAAAGTAGAGACGACAGATTTTGATGCCACAAACATCCAGTATATCGAATTCTGGATGATGGATCCATTTATCTATGACTCCCTGAACAGCGGACAACTCTATTTTAATCTCGGGGATGTTTCCGAGGATATTCTGCGGGATGGGCGAAAGAGTTATGAAAACGGGTTGCCAACCTCCTCCGTGGTGAAAGATGTCGATACGACCATCTGGGGCCGTGTACCCAAGTTGCAGGCGCTGGTGGATGCCTTCGACAATAACGCAGCTTCCCGCCCATTCCAGGATGTGGGCTACGATGGGTTGTCTGACCATGATGAATTATCCTTTTTTGATGCAACGTATGTTTCCAAGGTCAGGACCGCGTTCGGTGAAGGTTCCGCCGCTTACAAGAGTATCGTGCTGGACCCATCTTCCGATGATTTCCATTATTTCAGGGGGACCGATTACGACAACAATCCTTACTTCAGCAGTATCCTGAACCGGTATAAAAAATTCAACGGTCCCGAAGGAAACAGCCCGACGACATCGCAATCAATTGAAAATTATCCGACCATTGCCACCACGCTTCCCAACGTCGAGGATATTAACAAGGACAATACGCTGAGCGAGGCTGAACGTTACTACCAATATGTGGTAAACCTGAGGCGTGACCAGATGAAGCCGGGCACGAACTATATCACCAACGTGTATCATGCCTCCGACATTCCCCTGGCCGACGGAACCCGTGGAAGCGTGAACTGGTATCAGTTTAAAATTCCAATCCGCACCCCGGATAAGACCGTCGGTAGCATCAACGATTTTACCTCCATCCGTTTTATGAGGATGTTCTTCAAAAATTTCCAGCGACCGGTTGTCTGCCGTTTTGCAACGCTGGAACTTACACGGGGGGAATGGCGTAAATACAACTACAGCCTGCTTTCTCCCGGCGAATATATCCCGGAAGCCTCCCAGAATCAGACCCAGTTCGATATCGCCACGGTCAGCCTCGAAGAAAACGGAAGCAAACAACCGATCCCTTATGTGATGCCCCCGGGCATACAGCGGGAAACCAACTGGGGTTCGACCAACCAGCAGAAACTCAATGAACAGTCGATGTCGTTCAGGGTTTGCAACCTCGTTGACGGGGATGCCCGTGCAGCCTATAAAACCACCGCATTCGACTTCCGCCAGTTCAAACGCCTGCAGATGTTTGTTCACGCCGAACAGGGAACACGCAATGAGAACCTCAAACCCGGTGACCTTACCGTGCTGATACGCATAGGTTCTGATTTTACCCAGAATTACTATGAATATGAAATCCCGTTGAGTTTCACGCCGTGGGGGACCTCGGCGAGCAACCCGGATGCAATCTGGCCCACCAGCAACGAGTTCGACATCGACCTTGCGCGGCTGGTCCAGGTGAAATACGACCGACTGGTAGCCTTGCAAAACCAGGGACTTACCCTCACCAGTTCTACACCCTATTCTGAATTTGACGGGAACAATAAAATTACCGTGGTGGGTTCTCCTACAATCAGCGATGTGGAAGCCATCATGATCGGGATAAGGAACCCCAAGAAGAGCACCCAGACACCCAATGATGACGGCCAGGCAAAATGCGCCGAGATATGGGTGGATGAGCTCAGGCTTACCGACTTCAATAAAAACGGCGGATTTGCCGCTACCGCGCGGGTCGCCATTGAGCTTGCCGACCTGGGGCGGGTTCAGTTGACCGGAACCTACAGCAGTTCAGGGTTTGGAACCCTTGAGCAAAAGCAGACGCAGCGGCCGATGGAGGCGATTACAACCTTTGGATTCGACACGGATCTGGAACTGGGTAAATTCTTACCCGCCAAATCGGGGGTGCGCATTCCCATGCATTTCGATTATTCCATGCTGTTGAACAGTCCGAAATACGACCCTTTGAATCCCGACCTGCTACTCAAGGATGTGATCAATGCGTATGGTTCAAAACAACAGAAAGATTCGATCAAGCAGATTACCCAGGGATATTCGCAGACCAAGAATTTCAGCCTGATGAATGTCAGGAAAGAGCGCGTAGGTGCAAAAAAACCAAAGATCTACGATATCGAAAACTTCAACGCAAGTTATGCCTATTCTGAAATTTTCCACAGGGATGTCGATATTTCCTACGACCTGAAGAGGAAGTATACCGGGGGATTCGGATATATTTTTGCAGGTCAGCCGAAAAACATCGTGCCATTTGCAAGGGCCAAGGTGTTGGGCCGATCGAAAGCCTTCACCCTGTTAAAGGATTTCAATTTCTATTACCTGCCAAAATCCTTCTCTTTCCGCACCGACATGAACCGGGAGTTCGAAACGGAGCAATTCAGGAATAAGAGTCAGGCCATCGTTCCGATGGAGACTTTTTATATCAAACGGTGGGATTGGAACCGGCTCTACGACCTGAAATATGACTTTGCGAAATCGCTCAGGATTACCCTCGTCGCCAACACGCAGGCTTATGTGAATGAGCCTCCGGGGCAGATCGACCGGTCAAACCGCGACCAGGTTTGGAGCCAGATTTTCTCCCTTGGAACAAAAAACAACTACAACCAGGCATTCAATGTTTCATGGGATGTTCCGGTCGGTAAAATACCGATGATGGATTTCATCACCCTTCAGGCTGGTTACACGGCTACCTACCACTGGGCGGCAACACCCCTCTCTGTCCAGGCGCAGTATGGAAACTCCATCGAAAATGCCAGTACGCAAACGCTGAATGGCGGGTTGAACATGGTAACGCTTTACAACAGGATTCCGTACCTGAAAAGGATCAATCAAAAAACAGCAGACACCCGTGGGAACAAACCGGAACCTCCGAAAAATAAGAATCTTAACAAACAGGACAGCCTGAAAATTTTACCGAACCGCCCGAGTTTCGGTACCGTATTCCTGGAAGGAGCGGTGCGATTCCTGATGGGCATCCGTACGGCAAAATTCACCTATACACAGGGGAATGGGATCTTATTGCCCGGATTCAGGCCTACGCCCGTCGCCCTTGGAAATGACTGGAGCAGGAATGCTCCCGGGCTCGGCTTTGTTTTTGGCAGCCAGCAGGACATTCGTTATACCGCAGCAAACAATGGCTGGCTCTCTTCCGATACCATGATGAACAATGCATACTATAAAAAGTTCACCGAAAACCTTAGTATTTCAGTCAGCGTTGAACCCATAAGGGACCTGCGCATCGAGATCGTTGCCAATAAACAATACTCGAAATCACACCAGGAGAATTTTAAAGCGAATTCAAGCGGGGTATTCAGTCCGTTCTCTCCAAATGACCAGGGAAGTTTTACCATATCCTACTTCATGATGGGTACCTCTTTTGTTCAGGATTACGCAGACGGGCGATCGCCTACGTTTGAGAAAATGAAGACCTACAGGCTGCAGATCGCAGAGCGTTACGCTGCTTTGAACCCGAATTCAAAAACAATTATCGACTCCACCAAGTTCCCTCAGGGGTATGGCCCGACCGACCAGGAAGTGCTGACAACCGCGTTCCTGGCTGCATACGGATCAAAAAATCCTGCCACCATCAAGCTCACCGCATTCCCGACGATCCCGCTTCCCAACTGGCGAATCACATACGACGGGCTGATCAAGATCAAGGCCTTTAAAAAATTGTTCCGCACCCTCACCCTTACCAATGCCTATTTGTCAACCTACAGCGTTGGATCCTTTAACTCCAACATCCTCTATCACGAGCAAAATGGCATGCCCTCGGTGCCCGATAATGCCGGGAATTTTATCCCGCTGGAACAATTTACCGTGATTTCCCTTACCGAACAGTTCAACCCGCTGATCAAGATTGACATGGGCTTCCTGAACAGTTTGCTTGCCAGCGCCGAAATGCGGCGTTCACGCAACATCTCCCTGAGCTTTTCAAACCACCAGCTTACTGAAATAACCAGTAATGAATTTATCATCGGGCTGGGATACAGGTTAAAAGGAATCCATTTCAACATTTCCGGTGCAATTGGCGGCGGTAAGAAAACCAAAACAAGCAGCGATCTGAATCTTAAACTTGATTTCTCCATCCGGAGAAACAAGACCGTACTGAGGGGTATCGACCAGGACATCAACCTGATTTCAGTAGGACAGCAGGTACTGTCGATCAATTTCTCGGCCGACTACAACCTGAGTGCCCGCTTCAATGTAAGGTTCTATTTTGACAAGGTGATCAATACCCCTTATGTTTCCAACCAGTACCGGACTTCAAATACCAAAGGGGGCATTGCCCTGCGATTTACGCTTGGACAATAGAAAAAAAGATGTATTTTTGAACAAACATAAAACACAATACCTATGAACGTTCCTGCAGATCTCAAGTACACCAAGGACCATGAATGGCTGAAAGTTGAAGGTGAGCAAGCATATATCGGCATCACCGACCACGCACAGCATGAACTCGGCGACATCGTTTTTATTGAAGTTGAAACTGTGGGTGAAACCCTCGGAAAACACGAATCATTCGGTACCATCGAAGCAGTAAAGACCGTTTCCGACATTTTCATGCCGGTAGGCGGCGAGGTGCTGGAGTTCAATGAAGAGCTGGTGACAACCCCTGAGATCATCAACCAGGATCCGTACGGAAAAGGCTGGGTGATCAGGATCAAATTTTCAGATGCAGGTGAAATGGCTGGGTTGCTTGATGCAGCGCAATACCAGGCACTGATAGGTTGACCACCTGCCTCAGCAATGAGTCATCCTTGCGGACATTCCTGAAATACAACCGTTGGGCAATTCTTTGGGGATTGTTCATCATCGTGCTTACATCCCTGCCCGGGAAAACCCTTCCAAAACTTCCGGCTTTCCTGGATCTGTTGCATCCCGATAAAATCGTGCACCTCTTTATTTTCGGGGTTTATGCTTATTTACAAATCAGGGGTTTTAAAAGTCAGCCCGAATTTCCTGTGATCAGCCGCCATGCCGTGCTGATCACCATGGTGATCGGGGTTTTCCTGGGCGCCGGAACGGAACTGCTGCAGCTTTTCCTTATCCCGATGCGTACCGGCTCCGTGTTTGATTTCATCGCCAATGTTGCCGGATGCTTTGCTGGCTGGCTCTTTGCAACCCACATAAAACTTAAAACTTAAAACTTTTTTCACTTAAAACTTCCCTGGCTATTCCCCCTGTTTCTAGTGATTATTCTTTTCTCTTTGAAAATAGGTATATACGATTGCCCCTTTTGCTTTTCCGATGACTTCCTGAATCTCTTCCAGTGATGCCAGTTTGATGTTTTTAACCGATTTGAACTTCCATAGCAGTTTCTGATTGATGTTGGTTCCGATTCCGGAGATTTCCATGAGCTGGGGCGACATTGTTGCCTTTTCCCGGCGGCGGCGGTGATGTGTGATGCCAAACCGGTGGGCTTCGTCGCGCATCTGCTGGATGATCTTCAGCGTTTCAGATTTTTTATCCAGGTACATCGGGAGGGAATCGTTGGGATAGTAGATCTCCTCCAGTTTCTTGGCGATCCCGATCACGGTCATCTTCCCCGAAAGGCCAAGTTTCTGAAGGCTCTTTAACGCAGCGCTCAGCTGCCCCTTGCCTCCGTCGACAATGACCAGTTGCGGCAGCGGCTTTTCTTCGTCCAACAGGCGTTTATACCGGCGGAAAATAATCTCCTCCATCGAGGCGAAATCATTGGCGCCTTCTACGGTTTTAATGTTGAAATGGCGGTATTCGCTTTTATCTGCCCTGGCATTTTTGAAACAGACCATGGCGGCCACAGGACTGTCGCCCTGGATGTTTGAATTGTCAAAACATTCTATATGTGCAGGCAGTTCGGTCATGCGCAGGTCCTTCATCATGGTATCGAGGATGCGCTTCGACTTATGTTCCGGATCAACGAGTTCTTTCTGCTTTTCCCGTTCGAGCTGGTAATATTTCACATTGCGTTCCGAAAGCTCCAGCAGTTTCTTCTTATCACCGATTTTAGGAACAGTGAAATTAATCCCGGGGATCTCATAATCCAGCAGAAAAGGGACGATGATTTCGGGGGAAACGCTTTCAAACCGCTGGCGGATTTCTGTAATGGCGAACGCGAGAAGTTCTTCGGGACTCTCATCAAGCTTTTTAACGATCTCAATGGTGTGAACCTGGATGATGGCTCCGTTCATCACCTTCATGAAATTGACATAGGCATGTAACCCGGCGGTAATGATGGAAAAAACATCCACGTTGTTGATGGAGGGGCTCACCACCGTCGACTTGCTCTGGTATTTGTCGAGCAGCGCCAGTTTCTCCTTCACAAAATGGGCCTTTTCAAATTCCTGGAGGGCTGCGTAATTCATCATCAGCTCCCTGAGTTGTCTGGCAACCGTGGTGATGTTTCCCTTGATGATCTCCTTGATCGCTGCTATGGATTTGTCGTAATCCTCGACGGTCTGATAGCCTTCGCAGGGGCCCTTGCAATTCCCGATGTGGTATTCGAGGCAGACTTTGAATTTTTTTGCCGCGATGTTCCTTTCGCTGAGGACCAGTGTGCAATTGCGCAGCGGGTAGAGCTGGCGGCTCAGCTCGAGCAGGGTATGCATGAGCCTGACATTGGCATAGGGGCCGAAATAGGTTGATCCGTCGCGAATCACATGCCGTGTGGGGAAAATACGCGGAAAGGGTTCGTTTTTTATGCAGATCCAGGGAAAGGTCTTGTCATCCTTGAGCGCGACATTGTAATGCGGCTGGTATTTTTTAATCAGGTTGTTTTCGAGCAATAGCGCATCCTGTTCTGTCTCCACGACAATGTACCTGATGTCGGCAATCCTGCGCACAAGCATCTGGACCTTCCCGCTGATTGAGTTGATCTTGGTAAAATAGGAACTCACCCGCTTTCTGAGGTCCTTGGCTTTGCCTACATAAATGATCTTGTTTTTCTCATCAAAATACTGGTATACCCCTGGCTGGTGAGGCAGGTTTTTCACGATGGATTCAAGATGGGAGAAATATTTGTTTAACGATCCGGCCATAATGCGGTTGCAGAGTTTCAGGTGGTCACATCGGTTATCCAGGCAGATACCCTTGTCAATTCCGCCGGTTCCATGAATCCTTGCGCGACAAACGCCTCATAACATTTCACCAGGTTCCGGGCGATATGCTGTTCACCAGGTTTCAGCTGCAGGTCCGAAAGCATTTCTGCAATTGCGGGGTTGTTCAGGTACCCTGGAATTTCATCCCTGAAATCGTGCATGAGCGAGTGGGGATTTCTTTTCTGGGTCACGGTGCTTCCGCGGAATAGGATGTTCCATCCGCAGCTCCATGCGATACGCTGGGCAATGAAACTGCGCCAGATATCGGTCATGCGGAAACTGCAGGTTGACGGGAGGTAGAGCAGCAGGAAGGCCGGAGCCGACCATGTGGTATTCTGGCTGTTGAAAGGGCACCAGGTGTTGTTTCCCAGCGCCAGGTCAGGTTTGCGAAGAAATGGCCCGGGATCGGGCCTGGTCAGCCTGAAAATTGCATCTACATCGGGCGCACCATCGGCCATTCCCTGGATGATCGGGCAGGTAGCCATCTCTTCATGAAAATGTTCAGGCAGCAGTGCGGGTTCCCTGACCAGGTGCAGCGGATAACCTCTTGGCCAGACGAGCTCGTCGCTGAAATAACGGTAAACATTCATCCAGCCTTCGCCATGAAAGGTGTTCACGATCCGGCTCACCGGTTTCAGGTCAAAAAACCCGGGGTTTGGAGCATTGTCATCATCGGTCTCAAGGATGATCTTTGCTCCTGAACGGATGGCGTGCAGGTACCCGATGTTTTTGCGGGAGTAATGATTCAGGGGGAGCAGCGGGGCAAGGGTGAACCCCTGTTCAGCCTGGCGGCCGGGATCGAAAAAGTCGCACCCTTCCAGCGAAAAATCAGGAGGAGATTTTTCATCACCTATGACGATGAAGCGGATGTTACGGGTTGCACACTCCCTGGCATAGGTCGCCAGCACCGCATTTGGGGGCTGAATGGTTGTAATGACGAGTGAAATTTCCGGGTTCATCCTCACAAAGATATTGATTTCCCGGTTGCTCTTTTCACAAAATAATACCAGAGGGTTTCCAGCGAATTGAGCACGGCCCCTGCCCTCACTGAAGGAGAGGGCGTTCGGTAGGTGATGGGAATTTCCCTGCCCGGGTGGTTTCGAAGCAGGTACCGAAGCTCGGTCTGATAAAAATGAGCTGTCGAACGAAGCGGGTAGGAGGCGAATGTTGCAACGACTTCACGGCTAAATCCCTGGTAGCCGGATGTCATATCCTTCAGCCTGGTGCCAAGCAGCATGTTCGCCAGCACGGTTCCGCCCCGCGAAAAGAACCTGCGTTTCAGCGAAGCTTCGCGCATGGAACCACCACCGGTGAACCTGCTCCCGAAAACACATGAATTTCCTTTGGCAAAGGCGGCAAGGAATTGCGGAATTGCTGCCGGGTCGTGCGAATAACCGGCGTCCATCTCGATGATAAAGCTGTGCCCTGCCGACAAAGCCTCCCGGTAACCGCGCAGGTAAGCATCCACGACATTCCGGTTGAGCGGCTCAAATACAGGGATGAACCGGTGATTCTGTGCTGCGAGTTCCCGGCAAAGTTCGAGGGTGCGATCTTTTGAAACATGATCGACAACCAGGTAGGCACGGGCTTCGGGATATGGCTCGAGGGCATCGGCCAGGTCGCCGAAAAATGGCTGGAAATCCTTTTCTTCATTCGCCAGCGGCAGTACAAGTGCGAAGTTCATGTTCATTTCTGAATGATAAGGTCATAGAGTTTTTGAGGGTTCGACTGCGCATTCGGAAGACGGATTTTGCCATAACTTCCCCTGCGGATGAAGAGATCCTCCCTCACATGGTCGTATCCCATGGCTTCGATCCGCCGGTCATCCACGGGGGTCTTGAAGAAGAGCTGTAAAATAAGATCGGGATGGTACTTGTAAATGCTGAAACCATAATTCCATTTGGTATGGCCCGGGAAAAATTCCTTCAGCCTTGAATGGCTTTTCGCGATGGTGCGGTCCATCTTGCCCATCAGGTCAACGCTGTAGCGGTGCGCAAAATAGGGAATGGCCCCTCCCCATACAACAGCGATGGAGGTGGAGGGTGTCGTAAGGTTTTGAATATTGAGCCCGGTTTTCACCATTTTACGGTCGTCCACCACGTGGAGCGCATTGTACCGGCACCAATGAATGTATGCAAGGCCTTCGAGGCAGAGAAAAAGGACGATCAGCGTGGTCAGCATCACGCCCGGCGCGTAAATCCTCACTTTTTTCGCATGATCGGTCCTGACGAAAAAGATGGCCATGATCACAACCAGGATGAAGACCAGCACCCCGACCGGGTACCTGAGGCTGCCCCACAACCAGATGACGGTGGGGTAGAAGCCGGAGATGACATTGCCAGCCGGCGGGAGAAGAAGCATCATATAGCCGTACCAGAGCATGCAGAACATCCCCGTCATAAACAGCAACCAGCGCAGGGGCTTCAGAGCGGAAACGATATTTTGCAGGACGATCACCGAAAGGACCAGCAACAACGGCATGGTGATCGTGAGATACCGGTTGGCATAGGGCATCCATTCCCATGCATCCCCTCCGACATAAACCGAATAGGCCGACATCATGAGAAAAGGGGAGAGGAGCAGCAGGTACCTCGCGTCCAGCAGTTTTCCGGGCCGTGCAATTATCCCGGTCAGCAGGATGATCAACACCGGGATGACAAATGAAACCAGCCATTTGAAATAGACCTGCAGACCGCGCAAAATCCGCTCTGCCACAGGTGTTCCGCTCACCTTCAGATAAAATGTGTTGGGCAGCGGATCGTGGTAATAAACCAAACGGAAAAGGGTGTGCCCTCCCATGAAAAACAGGAGGGTTGCCGCAAAAAGCATCACGATGGTGAACCGGCGGTTTGAGGGCACCATGAAACTTACCCAGGCTCCCACCGCCACAAACAGGATGAGGCAGTCGGTGCGGGTAAGCAACATGAGGCCAAGGATGAGCAGCAGCAGCATGAATTTCCTGCGGGCGAACTTTTTCTGAAGCTGCAGGGCAAGGAGGATGGCGCAATTTAAAAAGAGGGTGATAATGCCTACTTCCATGCCACGGAGGGTCCAGTAGATCAGTCCGTAATTGAAGGCCGTCAGGGCCATCGACGACAGGATGGCCAGGGGGTTACCGGTGAATTCCGAAACGATCTTCCTCACGATGTTCAGGTTTGCCAGGAGGATCAATGCCCCTGAGAGGGCCACCAGCAGGGATGTCTTGCTCTCCGCTACCGGGACAAGGTGAATGATTGCCATCCACAAGGTCCACAGGAAATTGGTGTAACCCTCGATGTATTCGCCATTGTTCCAAACCAGGCCATGGCCTTCCGCCATGTTCCGGGCGTAACGCATGGCGATCATGGCATCGTCGAAGAGCGAGAAGTAAGTCACATCCCCGACCAGGAAACCCGTCCTGATGATGAAGGCAAGGTAATAGAGGGTCGCAAGCGCATAGATGACCCATGAACCCTGCCTGAGGATTTTTATGTTACCGGGGGTATTCATCATCGCGGATTTCATATAAGGTTACCGAAAACGAACGGATAAAAACCTGTTGGTTGCCGGTGTACCACACATAGGCGTTGAGGATGTCGTTCTTTTGCGGGTCATGAATGATGTAATTGAGGGTGAACTCATTCCATTTTCCGGTTTTCAGGTTCTTGCCGTTAAACGGTGTTCCCTGCCAGTTCAGGGCTTTGTGGTCCCTGATGTGGCTGACGACGAGATTGCCGCTGTTTCCTTCCGCCGGGCCATCGCAACAGATCAGCACCCGGGCCCTCAGGCCAATCCACGGTTTTTTTGAAAAGTCAGACAACGGCGCGTCAATCCATGGTGAAAACCTGCATCCTTCGTTCATCCTGAACAGGGCAGGCCTGAGCGAAAAGATCCGCCGCGTTTGGAACCATTCCGGGTGATCGGGCAGTTCCGTTTCCGCTGCCAGGTAGCTCCTTGCAAAGTAACGCTGTGCGGGGGGAATCGCCTCCTCGTGATTGTAAGGGTAAAAGAATTTCGCGGGGCCCTGGTTAAAATGGCTGAGACTTACCTGGACCTTTACAGCATGAGCCATGTTCCATCCGGAGACGAAACAGAAAACAAGCAGGAACAAACCTTGTAAGATGGGCTTCAATCCTGCCAGGTAGCGGATGAAGTAACCTGCCGGTATGGCTGCCAGGCCAAGGATGGGAATGAATGTCTGAAATGATCCCGGGGGAAACGCTGCGGTATTGAAATAAAACCGCCCTGTATAGATCTTCCAGTAAACGAACTGGAAGGATGCTGTAAAAATAAACAGGAAGAGCCCGAAAACAATGAGATGGGCATGTTTGCCAGACAACCTGAAGGCCAGCCAAACGAACCAGGGCACCACCAGGATCGCGTCAAACGGACGGACGAGAAATATCAGGCCGGCAGTTAACCCGGTAGCGGCAGCCAAGCCGTAGGAGGGCCTTGACAGGAACCTTGCTGATAAGAAAAGAAGTAATACCCAGAGGGTGAAAAGCAGGCTTTCAGGAGTGCCTCCATGGAAGGCGGCAAGATCAAAATAACCCGTGGCAAGGACGATCCCGGCCATCGTTAGGGCCGATATTTTTTCCGTAAAGTAAGATAAAAGAACCTTTCTGAGGATCCAGATTCCCAGTACACTGTAGCACAATCCTCCTGCGGCTATGGCCACCTGGTATGGAAGTGAAAGTCCATCAGTCGGAAAGCCCAGGAGCAGGGAAGCCAGGTGCCCCGTCATGAAAAATGGGGTGAACATGACAGCCACACCCATGGTGGCTGATAAAACCTGGCCACCGTCACCGGTTTGCAGGATGGCCTGCCGGTAGCCGATGAGCGGCTGGTATTGCCTGAGAAGCTGTTCCACCCATGCAAAGTCACGAATGCCCAGGTCGTCATGAATGAAAAAAGCAGGGAGCCAGAGATAATGCGAAAAAACCTCCCAGGAAAGAAAAGCAGTTACATCGTGTGTTTCAAACGGGGGAAAGATGAACCGCAGGAGGACGAGTCCGGCGCATAACAGCCAAAAGGTTTTCAAGGAAAGCGATGCAGGATGGCCGGACTTCAGCTTCACAGGCAGGGTCGTTTTGATCCTGTAAAGGTAAAGATTCTATCCATTGGTTTATTTGCGGACCGGGATCAATCCCAGGAGTTCGAATACCCCCATGATGACCAGTTTTCTTGCAGCAGCAAAATCATCCACCTGTTTCTGATCCTTTGGTTCCACCAGCGTGGCCATGTAAAACACCTTGCCTTTGGTTTCGATGTATCCGACGAACCAGCCGTAATTATTGCCGTTTCTGACCGCCCAGCCTGTTTTCCCGCTCAGGATATAATCGGGTGTTGTTTCAACGACCATGATGCGCTTCATCGCCTCCATGACTGATTTTTTCAGCGGAAGATTCTCTTCATGGAGCCGCCTGAGAAAATCCACCTGCTGCCTCGGCGTGATCCTCGAATTTCCCTCCAGCCAGAAAAGGTCGATGTTGCCGGAACGGACATCCATGCCGGGATATTTCAGTTTTTCAAGGTAGCCATTCATCCGGTCGGACCCTGTCTTCCTGGCCAATTCCTGGAAACAGGGAACACAGGAGACCCGGAAGGCCTCCTGCAGTGTGAGGTCCTTTTCCCATTGAGGAAGCCGGCGTTTTTCACCCTTCCATTTAAAAACATACCCTGTGTCGATTACCCCGGTTTCAAGCCCGATCAGGGTATTGGGTATTTTGAAGGTTGAAGCAGGCAGGTAGCCGCTGTCCCAGCGAGACTGGTTATAGCCGAACGCCCTCCCATCCGATGCGTCGACAATCAGCATGGTTCCTGTCAGTTCATTTTTGTCGAAAATGCTTTTTAGCATCAGTGAGGAATCAGCCGCCGACTTTAACGCGGTCACTTTCTTCATGATTTCATTCGGAATGGTTGCAGAGAGGACATATTGCGCGATCTTCCATTGCCCGTTTACTTTCTGCAGCACTCCCGACCCCCGGCAGATCCCCATCTGCGTGTATAGCAGTTCATCAAACCAGGCCACTGAATTGTTTTCAGCAGGATGGATATTCCGGCTGACCGGTTTAAAATTCCATGTCCTTTTCCTGTCAAAAAAGGGTTTGCTCCAAACACCGAATTCCGGTGTGGTCCAGCATTCGGTTGCGTCGGTGCCGATAAACACCCCGTCGCCGGTCATGGCCCCGATATAGGCTGCATGATTTCCATCAGCCGCATCGCGGTGCCATTGGTCGAGAAGCAAGTTCAATTGATTTTGGATGCTGTCGTTCGATGAAAGTGCCTGAACCGGATGATTGAACAGGCCGGCAGATATGAGGAGGAAAAACAACAGGAATTTTTTTTTCATGTCTGGAAACATTTATAGTCTGTCTAAATTTGGTTTTGTGCCTTCGGCACAAACGAACACAGAGAAACATAAGATAATTACGAAATTTAAACAGACTCTTATTTCAAAGAGCAAAAGTATGGAAGTGTTAGACATATTGAAGAACTCCGGCATCAGAAGCACATTTTTTTTAAATTATAAATTTTGACTATATTTGTCAAAATGATTATGGTCAAAATGGAAACTTTTGGAGAACGAATCAAAGGGCTGCGGTTGGAACGTAAACTACCTTTGCGAACCATTGCAGCTGAACTGGATATAGATCAGGCAATACTCAGCAAGATCGAACGCGGTCAAAAACGGGCTTCACGGAAGCACGTCCTGCAGCTTTCAGCATTTTTCAGTTTGAGTCAGGATGAACTGCTCGTTGCCTGGCTATCCGATAAACTGGTGTATGAATTACAAAATGAATCGGTTGCCTTGAAGGCCCTTCAGGTCGCAGAAGAGAAGGTGGTGTATGAACAGGGTAAGGCAAGAAACAGGGCGTCATTGATTAAAGATATCAAGGACTTTCTGAAAAATGATGGGAGGGTCTCAAGAGCGTGGATGTTTGGCTCCTTTGCCAGGGGGGAGGAAGAGGCGGGAAGTGATGTTGATCTGATGGTTTCCTATTCGGATAAAGCTTCAGGAACGCTTATGGATTATGCAGATTTAAAGTATCAAATGGAGATCCTGTTGAAAATAAAAGTTGATTTGGTAGAAGAGGGCTTCGTCCAACCCTTTGCCGTGTGTAACATAAACCGGGATAAAGTGTTGATTTATGAATGAATATGGTTCTTCCTCTGTCGAAAGGCTCAAGCATGTATCGAAAGCTGTGGAGCAGATAATCAAATTCTGCATCCCTGGCATTTGCCAAGGTCATTCAGGAATTATATTGCTCATGAGTATTTCGGCATTAACCTCAGCCAGGTATATAAAACTGTTACAGATCTGTTGCCTGATTTTAAGATATTGATAGACAGGATGATTGAGGTGGAAAGTCAACATAATGAAGCATGATGCGAAGAAGGCTGAAGTTTTTCAGAACGAGAATCCGACACGGTAGGTGGTCGCACTGGAATAGGGGGACGACGATCCGTGAAGGAGGTCGTACAGCACCGCAAGGTTGATTCCGGACCTCGTTCCCAGCCTGATATTGCACCCGGCACCCACGAACCATGAATCGACATATTCTTTACCGACCGTAACCGGATTCCAGTTGGTGATGTACTGATTGTCGATGCCCTGGTACTCTGTCCATACGTAAAGGAACTTCAGAAACTGGGCCCTGGCAAAGACGGTGCCACCCCAGCCGTTCAGGTTCTTGTTTGGGCCCCGGTTATAGTTGAACAGGTATGTCGGGCCGGTTCCGATACTCAGGATTTTAGGGAAGTGATAAGATACAAGTAGCGAGATCTGGCCGGACACTACGCTTGCGTTGCTCCAGAAGCTGGTGTTGAGATCGAATTTAATCCGGTCTTTCAGGGGCCGCGTATCCCTGCGGACATGTGTTTTTGCAGGCTGTTCCTGCTGTTTCTGCACCACCGGTCCTACGTTGACAGTCGTATCAGCATAAACGGCCACTTTCTTTTTAGCCAGTGTATCGGGGGTGGCTGCAGTTTGAGCGAAAATCCCCATTGTTGTCAAAAGGAATAGGGCAAAAAGGAAAAGAATTCTTTTCATCGTTTTTTCGGCAAAAATAGTAAAATCCCAATTACCATGCAGCATGGGAATGACTTGATGTGGAGACAGTTCACAACAGACGCAGGGGGTGACAGGCCGTTATTGGAATATCTTTGAGGAATTACGGTATCCGGTACGATTCAAATACCAGTCGGTGTATTGGGTGCCTGAAGATTGAGACCACGCAGCGAAATGGTTATAACCCTGGATGATGGGAATCTGTTCGGAAGTATAATCGAATTTCACAGGCAGGCTTAATGCCCACGGAAGGTTGCCGGAGGTTTTGTAATAACGCCCGGTTAACGGGTTTGAATCATCGCTGCCGGTGCCAAACAAACCTGTGTTGGCGAGGGAGGTAGGCGGATGATCCGCCAGGTGAATTTCCACTGCCCGGGCCATATCCTTGATCAGGAAGGGATTATAGGGGGGAGTTCCGACAACCGACAATGCGAGTGGCGAGGCAAGGTGTATGCTGATCCTGACGGTATCACCAAACCCCTTTGGATTGGCCGGGTCTGTATTGTAAAAGCCGGATACCCCGGCACGATGGATCACGTTGTTGTAATTGTCAAAAACAATGATCACTGCCTTTGCCTGGTTGTTCTCCACGCCATTGGAGGCCACTGAAATGTATGAATATTTCAGGGATGTTCCAGAAACGGAAGCCACCTGGCCCGGCAATACCCCGTCAATCTGGAATCCAAAACCATTGCTGTACCCGGCACCGGCAGCCCTCACATAGTAGTTTGATTTGATATCCACGACTTTGTTCTGGGAGTTTGTTACCACCCTGAAACGGTAATCGACGACCAGGTCGTTCAGATCATAATCGCCTTTCGACGGCCAGAGATCTTCAAATGCAAGTGTTCCGTAAACAGATTGCGAGGGATAGTAATTATCGAAAGCACGGGATGGATCCGTCGGGTAATTATCAAGGATGTCGGGAACGCCATCCGCATCGGCATCATTGGGGGGAGGAGTGCCCCCGATTCCTTCGGGGTTGCAGGTTGAAACAGGGATGACATTGGTGGCAGTGGTTATTTTTGTGAGTTTGGCTCCATTGGTAAAGTTGGCGGTGCCTCCGGTACTCAGCATTCCCGAAGGGGTTACCATTTCTATGGATCCGTTTACCTTATATTGTCCGTTGATCGAACCCGAATTGCTGACCTTGATCTCGCTCCTCCCACCGGTGCCCTGGACATCCGTATTTTGCTGATAGGTGGCCGTGGAGATCATGGAATTGTTTTTAAGCAGCACGGTCGCTCCTGAATTGATTTGCAGCGATCCAGTCTCCCTGAGGTAGGCGCCGTTCAGGGTGATGTTTCCGCTGTTCAGGTTCATGTCCTGATGCACGATCATTTTACAATTGTGATATAAGGTGCCGCTGTTCAGGTTAAACTGACCGAACACCTCGATTGACCCGTTGTTGGTAACAGATGTGTTGAGGTTGAAATTGCCATTGATGGATAGTGAGCCGGTGGTGACGAAGAGCGTTGCACTGGAATTTAAATTCAAACCACCGTTCATGACCATGGAACCATAATTCTCCAGTGATCCGCTCGGAGAGAATTGGGAATTGATCACAAAATCAGCTCCATAGTTGATGATTCGCGGGGTTGTACCATTCATGTTCAAACCCCCCAGCGAAATATGCGAGTTGCTGAACAACGTCAGCCTTGATCCGTTGCCCATCACCAGGGTGTTATCCATCTGGAAAGTCCCTCCCTGCGTAACTGCAATGAAGCATCCTGTACCCATGTTGTTGACATTTTGGGGATGAAAGGTTCCGCAAACATTGATGGAAGCCCCGCTGCTGCCAAAATTGATTGTTCCGGTAAAGTTTCCTGTCACGTACCAGGTTCCGTTGTTGATGGTATAGGTCTGATTCCCCGAAAGTGTTTTTGCTGGTGTCGCCCCGCTGCAATCGGGATCGGTGGCAGTACCCGTGCTGTTTTTCAAATGAGTTTGTGCAAAAGTATAATTGAGAGTCTCAATTACATCCACACTGTCGAGCATCGAGAATGCGGTGCCATCTTCTGCCTTAAGGTAGATTTTTTTAAGCGTTGAAGGGATCCTCAGGACAGATTCAAACGGGGAGCCATAACCTGCAGCCCCCATGATTAACAGGTTTCCGTTTTTCCCGGGATTCATGTCATACACTGAAACCCGGCATAGTGACCCGATGTTTGCAGGCAGTAAATCTATCCCGACCGTCAGATTGATCAGGCGACTCGACTCCCAGTTAAAACCGGCAGGAACTTTCAACGCATCCATGGATGCAGGATTTGTTTCAGGGGAGGTTGTTTTGTGACAACTGCTCAAAATCATGGCTGTCAAAACAGTGAAGGCCATCTGCAAAAATGTTTTTTTCATGATTCCTAAATTGGGCTACCTTACAAATTTACACAAAAATCACTGAAATTGAAATTGATAGAAAGATTAATTTGATTGATAGCAATCATACCGGTAAGCAAAAATTTCGTTAACCTCTTCTTAATTTGTACTCAATTCTATGTACTTTCTACGTGGTTGTACGAGGTTTGTATAAGGTTTCATGAAGTTTACATGAGGTTTACATGACGTTTGTATATGCTTTGTATAAGCTTCGTATATGCTTAGTATAAGCTTCGTATATGCTTTGTATAAGCTCCCTATAAGCTTCTTGTGGGTTTCTTGCAGGATTTGATTACCGGCAGAAATTATTTGATAACCGGTGGTCATATGGTGGTAATTGAGGGTTGGAGAGAAGTTAAAATGCAAATTGCAAAGTTAAAATGCAAAATAGCGGGAGTTTTATTTTTCTGCTAAAAATCACGCCGACACTCTCCAGGGAACCACCTGTCCAATAAATCACGGGTAAAGTTAATGTATTATTGTGATCAACCAAAAAAATAATTTGCCGGGATCATGAACAGCCAACTTATGTAAAAATAATTGCATCCCGGGGGTAATTGCGATTAAATTTTTCAGACCTTTGATAAAAAACCGAAACATGAAAAATCTGACTCTTTTCCTGGTTGCGCTGTTCCTCGTCGCCATGCAGACCTCCTTTGCACAAAGCACATCCGGTGAATACAAGGTTGTGAAGACCATTCCCGTGGAGGGAAATGGCGGATGGGACTACCTCACGGTAGACAAACCCACCCAAAGACTGTTCATCTCCCACGGGAACTGCGTGGATGTGCTTGATCTGAAGACAGAAAAACTTATCGGGCAGATACCCAACACGACTGGTGTTCATGGAATTGCCTGTGTTACTGCGTTGAACAAAGGATTTATCACTGCCGGCCGGCTTGATTCGGTGATTGTTTTTGACCTGACAACCCTGAAAGTGACCGATAAGATCATTACCGGGAAAAACCCCGATGCGATCCTCTATGATGCTTTCAGCAACAGGATCTTCACCTTCAACGGCAGGGGGAACTCTGTTACGGCAATTGACGCGAAAACGAACAAGGTCGTCGGAACCATGCCGGTATCGGGAAAGCCTGAAGCAGCAGTAACAAACGGGAACGGGAAAATTTTCTGCAACATTGAGGATAAATCGACCGTGGTGAAATTTGATGCCCTTACCCTGAAAATCGAAGCTGAATGGCCGCTTGCACCCGGCAAAGAACCATCGGGGCT
>CAIKNA010000125.1 GCA_903828645.1 uncultured Bacteroidales bacterium | reverse complement strand
GTACGGGCAGTTCTGTTACTTTCACAGCCACCCCGGTTAACGGTGGGCTGACCCCTGCTTACCAGTGGATGGTGAACGGAGCAAATGCTGGTTCAGGCCTTTCAACCTTCACCTATGTTCCTGCCAGCAATGACGTGGTTACCTGCCAGCTGATCTCCAGTGAAGCATGTGTTACCGGGAACCCGGCCACATCAAATGCGGTGACCATCACGCTCACACCGGCACTGCTGGTTGGCTCAATCAGTGCCGACCAGACGATCTGTGCAGGCACGGCTCCATTGCAGTTGAACGGCGTGGCTCCTTTGAATGGAACCTCCCCTGTTTACCAGTGGCAGAGTTCATTGAACAACAGTACCTTCACCGATATCAGCGGTGCAACCCTGCTTAATTACCAGCCGGGTGTTCTGACGGCAACAACCTATTACAAACAGTCTCAAAATGCAACAGGACCCTGTGGCGGACCATTGTTTACCAATACGGTGACCATCACTGTCAATGCTTCATTTGCTGTTGGCTCGATCAGCGCCAGCCAGTCAATCTGCACCGGAACTGCTCCTGCTCAACTGAACGGGATTGCTCCTACGGGAGGAAGCGGTATCTACACGTATCAATGGCAGAGTTCGACAGACAATGTCACCTTTGCCGATATCAGCGGTGCAACCGACCTGAACTATCAGCCAGGATCACTGTCGGTGGCGACTTATTACCGCCAGATCCAGTCAGGTACATGCGGAGGACCACTGACCACCAATACGGTAACGATCACAATCGATCCGCCTCTTGCAGTTGGTTCAATCGCCGCAGACCAGACCATCTGTGCAGGCTTTATCCCAGCCCTGTTGACCGGGGTCGCCCCGTCAAACGGAACATCACCCACCTACCAGTGGAAGAGTTCCCTCGACAATGTGACCTTTACGAATATCAATGGTGCAACTTCGCTCGATTACCAGCCCGGTGCCCTGACTGTAACAACCTATTACCTGCAGATTCAGAATGCTTCTGCTACCTGCGGAGGCCCGCTGCCTACCAATGTTGTAACCATAAAGGTGACCCCAACGATCATCGTCGGATCAATCAGTGCGGATCAGACCATCTGCTACGGCACAGTACCGGCAAAATTAACCGGGATTGCCCCGATGAGAATTTCTTCCGAGACTTACCAGTGGCAAATTTCTACGGATAATGTCAATTTCTCAGACATCGTTGGAGCCAATAATATTGACTACCAGCCAGGCGCTTTGACCGTAACCACCTATTTCAGACAGCTGCAGGATAAACTTGGAACCTGCGGAGGACCGTTGCCGACCAATGTGGTTACCATTACAGTAACGCCTGATCTCATTGTCGGTTCAATCAGTGCAGACCAGATCATCTGTTTGAATACCGCACCTGCCCTGCTGGTTGGCATAGCCCCGGCAAACGGAACCGCTCCTTCCTACCAGTGGCAGAGTTCGTTGGACAATCTGACTTTTGCGGATATCAGCGGTGCGACAACCCTTAACTACCAGCCTGGTGTGCTTGCGGTAACGACCTATTTCCGGCTGCAGCAAAATGCTGTCGGTACCTGCTCCGGTCCGCTGCCAACCAATGTTGTTACCATCACGATAAGCCTTGATCCACCACTTGTACCTGGTACTATTGGCGTTGGCCAGACCATCTGCGAGAATACGGCCCCATCGGCATTGACGGGTACCCCGCCAAACGGAACAGCACCTGTTTACCAGTGGCAGAGTTCTCTTGACAACCTGACCTTCACCAACATCAACGGGGCGACAGAACTAAATTACCAGCCGGGTGTGCTAACCGCCACCACTTTCTACCAGCAATTGCAAAATGCGTCTGGTACCTGCGGTGGCCCTGTGGCAACCAACACTGTTAAGATTATCGTGACCCCCAACCTTATCGTTGGCAGCATCAGTGCCGATCAATTGATTTGCTCGGGAAATACGCCGGCGTTGCTCACAGGTGTGGCACCTTTAAATGGTACGGCTCCAACTTACCAGTGGCAAAGTTCCCTTGATAATGTAAACTTTGTAAACATCCTCGGGGCAACCACGATCAACTATCAACCAGGATCTATTTCAGCGACGACTTACTACAGGCAGCAACAGGATGCCGCAGGAACCTGCAGCGGGCCATTGCCCACCAATGTGGTAACGATCACCTTCAATCCGAACCTGGTTGTTGGTTCGATCAGTGCCAACCAGTCATTATGTACCGGGGTCATCCCGGCACTGCTTACCGGCATTGCTCCTGCAAATGGAACATCCCCGACCTACCAGTGGCAGAGTTCCCTGGACAACTCAAGCTTTACCAATATCCTTGGAGCAACCTCGCTTAACTACCAGCCTGGTGTGCTGGCAGCCACAACGTACTACAGGCAACAGCAAAACGCTTCGGGTACCTGCGGCGGTCCGCTGCTCACCAATGTGGTGACCATCACGATCAATCCGGATCTTATTGTTGGTTCAATCAGTGCCAATCAGGCTATTTGTGCAGGTGATACCCCGGCGCTGCTTACCGGCATTGCCCCTTCAAACGGAACCTCCCCGACATACCAGTGGCAGAGTTCGCTGAACAACTCAATCTTTAGCAATATCAGTGGTGCAACCACGCTCAACTATCAACCGGGTGCTTTGTCTGTGACCACCTATTACAGGCAGCAGCAAAACGCTTCGGGTACCTGCGGCGGCCCGTTGTTAACCAATGTGGTGACCATTTCGATCAATCCCAATCTTATTGTCGGATCCATCAGCGCCAGCCAGGCGATATGTTCAGGGACTGCCCCGGCATTGCTTACCGGGATAGCACCATCCTATGGCACGGCTCCAACCTACCAGTGGCAAAGTTCATTGACCGGCGCTGTCTTCAGCAATATCCTGGGTGCAACCACACTTAATTATCAGCCAGGTCCGTTGACTGTTACCACCTATTACAGGCAGCTGCAGAATGCTTCAGGAACCTGCGGAGGGCCATTGCCGACCAATGTGTTGACCATTACCATCAATCCTGCACTTGCAGTCGGTTCGATCAGTGCCAACCAGTCGATATGTACCGGTGCAATCCCGGCATTGCTCACCGGAACTGCACCATCAAATGGCACAGCTCCGACCTACCAGTGGCAAAGTTCATTGACCGGTGTTATCTTCAACAATATCCTTGGTGCAACCTCACTTAATTATCAGCCGGGTGCTTTGTCTGTAACCACATATTATTTGCAGCAGCAGAACGCATCAGGAACCTGCGGTGGCCCGTTGCCAACCAATGTGGTGATCATTACAGTGAACCCGCTACCTGTGCCAACGATCACTGGTCCTGCTTCGGCTTGTGTGAACTCCACCGGTAATCTGTACACAACTCAAACAGGCATGACAAACTATACCTGGACTGTTACCGGAGGAACTGTTACAGCAGGCGGAGGTACAGCAAACAACACGGTAACGGTGACCTGGAATACAACAGGTGCGAAAACGGTGTGTGTGAACTATACCAACACTAACGGATGTACTGCTGCGGCACCAACCTGTTACAATGTAACGGTGAATGCCTTGCCGGTTCCGACCATTACCGGACCTGCATCAGTTTGTCTGAACTCCACTGCGAATGTTTATACCACTCAAACCGGGATGACAGGTTACACCTGGACTATTTCGGCCGGAGGTTCAATTACAGCCGGTGCCGGAACCAATGCCATTACCGTTTCCTGGGGCACGACCGGTGCAAAAACAGTGTGTGTTAACTATGCCAACGCCAACGGATGCACTGCTGCAGCACCAACCTGTTATAATGTGACTGTGAATCCATTGCCAGTACCCACCATCACGGGTCCGGCATCGGTTTGCGTAAATACGACAGGGAATGTATATACTACTGAAAGTGGCATGACCGGTTATACATGGACTGTTTCCGCAGGGGGTACCATTACTTCAGGTTCCACAACCAATTCGATTACTGTTAGCTGGACTACTGCAGGTGCGAAAACGGTTTGTGTGACCTATACCAATGCCAGCGGTTGTTCTGCTGCAGCGCCGGTATGTTACAATGTAACCGTAAATGCATTACCCACACCAACCATTACTGGCCCTGCTTCTGTTTGCCAGGGTGCATCGGCTACCTATACTACCCAGACGGGAATGACCAATTATGTCTGGACTGTCACAGGTGGTACCATTACAGGTGGCGGAACATCTACAAGCAACACAGTAACAGTGACCTGGAATACACTTGGTACCCAAACCGTTACTGTTAATTACTCCAACGGTTGTACATCGGCAACTCCGGGAACCTTCAGTGTTACCGTTAACCCTGCACCTGTACCAACCATAGGCAGCACCAATACGCCGTGCAATGGGTCCACCAACGTTTATTACACTGAAAGTGGAATGACAGGCTATACTTGGGCGGTTTCAGCCGGTGGAGCAATCCAGTCGACCTTTGGCAATACTGCAACTGTTTTGTGGACAGGATTAGGAGCTCAATGGGTCAGTGTGAACTATTCAAATGCTTCAGGCTGCCCGGCTGCACAACCGACGGTTTACAACGTGTTTGTCAACTCCCCGCCGAATGCAGCAGGTCCGATCACCGGAACTGCAACCCTTTGCGCAGGAACCAGCAACGTGGTCTATACCACCACGCCGGTTGTCGGTGCTTCTTCCTACAACTGGGTGGTACCGCCTTCGCTTGGCACTATTATCAATGGACAGGGTTCAACCAGCATAACGGTTAACTTCCCTGCTAACGCTGTATCGGGCACCATCACAGTGGCCGGTAACAACCAGTGCGGAAACGGACCCTCTTCGTCGTTTGCCGTAACGGTGAACCCGCTGCCGGCTGCCGCAGGAACCATAACAGGCACTGCATCAGTATGCGCAGGTTCTACCGAAGTTTATACCGTTCCGGTGATTGCCAATGCTACAAGTTATGTCTGGACCGTTGTCGGTGGGGGTGCAACTTTCGTGCAATCAAATAACTCCATCACAGTTACTTTTGGAGCTACTCCGGCAAGTGTTGTCATCACCGTTAAGGGAACCAACACCTGTGGAAGCGGCATCGTTTCGCCAAACTTCAATGTGACTGTCAAAGCCATCCCGGCTGCACCTGTCGTCACTGCTGTTGGCCCGCTGCTTTCCAGCAGCGTTGCAACAGGCAACCAGTGGTACTATGAAGGCACCGGCCTCATCCCGCTTGCCACAAACCAAACCTATACCGCTACGATCACAGGCTGGTACTGGAGCGTGGTTACCGTGAACGGTTGTTCTTCAGACACTTCGAATCATGTGTACGTCTTATTTGTCGGCCAGGAAGAACTTTCTGGCAGCAACTACCAGGTGTACCCAGTGCCGAACGATGGTAAGTTTAACGTTTCGATCAGATCAGCAACGCAGGAGACCTTTACAATCCAGGTGTATGACCTGCTTGGTGAAAAACGCTACGAACTCCGCGACGCGACTACTTCAAACGGCAAATTTGATGCCCAGATAGACCTGAGGCCGATAGCCAAGGGGATGTATTCAGTTGTTTTCCTGAACAGTGCGCATAAGATTGTCAGGAAGATGGTTGTAAACAAATAGTAATTAACCTTTGACAAAAGAGACAGCCGGCCGGATTTATCTGACCGGCTGTTTTTTCTTTAATCAAAAAAATATTAAAAATGAAAAACATGCTGCTTTCAATTTGTGTTCTGATCGCTCTTGCCGGGTGTAAAAAACATACGGATGTTCAAACATCCGCACCGGCCCACGAATTCAAAGGCATAGTGGTTATCAATGAAGCAGGAGACGAGTTGGGAACCTGGGGAACAGAAGATGGTGACTGGGGCACCGATTCCAAATGGACAGCCGGTGAATACGGTTTGCTGGACTTTCCTGACACAGTCAGTCTGAATGGGACCTATATCAGGGATACCACCGGGTGGAACATTGGTCCCGGCATTCATGAGCAGCCCCGGAATGCCGTCATCGCTTTCCCGAACCCTGCAATCTATGAACAAACCCTCTTTTTCCGCGGGCTTGGATTGGTAAAGTTTAAGGCCACGATTGTCGACAAATACTATAACAGGTTGTATACATATGCCGGCAAAAGTACCGCAGCCAGCATCGTACTGGATCTTTCAGACACGGTTAAGTTTCAAAGCGGAACGATCTACAGGCTTTATTACACGCTTTCAGCCAAAGACAGTGTGAATTACTACAAGGGACATGGCGATATCCTGATCTGCAGGGAAAACGCACCGCAGGCATGCCAGAAGTATGTTCCTTAGGAAGGATTGATTCGATTCAGAGAGTTCCCTGTTTATGCAGGGATATGATTTACCCGGAAATTACCTGGCCACCATCAGCTTTTTTACAGCGGAGCCGCTCTTCGTTTTCAGCCGGAGATAATAGATTCCCGGGGTCAATGCCGAGGCATCAAAGGCATAGGAATGAACGCCGGGTAGTTGCAAGGCATAATCGCGCGAGATCAGTTGCTGCCCCATTGCAGTCATCACCGTCATCGTTACATCTGAATTGTTCACCAGTGAACAGGAGACGGTCACAAAGCCTTTGCAAGGGTTTGGAGAAACAGAAAAGTTAAATGCAACCGACATTTCCTGGCTCCCCACAGGTGGATTGTCAATCCATACCTTCAGGGCAGGATCTCCCAGCACATTGCAGTCGTAGTGGCACCAACGCTGTGCACCGGGTTCAAATTCCCCTGGCAGGCCTATCCAGGGCGCTGTTTTGATTTTCGACATGGTGTGGGCCGAGCCAAGCTCTGCAATGGCAGAATCGGGATTCTGGTTATACAGGGCACTGATAAATTCACGGTGCAAGTGGGCCGACGGGCCTTCGGTGGTACCCTGGTCGAACCACCCGTAGCGTGAATTGAAGACCCCGCCAACAAGGAAATTGGAGATGGAAGTGCAGAGTTCGGCAATGCAGTCGGATTCATCAAAAGCGCCGCAAATGCACCCGTGGGTGTACATCAGCTGGTAATTGTGCGTGACCCCGTCGACCTGTGAAAAATTTGCGTTGGTAATGTCCCAGTTCGAGAGCCGCATCATGTAGGTGGCATTGGCATGTCCGCAGTGGTGTATGAAGGATTTCCCCGAATTGATTCCGGAAAGCAGCTGGCCAACACTCCAGTTGTACCCGGTAGTGTCGTATAACCTGACGATGTTATTTTGCGCCGAAGGAATGCCATGAGTAGTATAACCGTTATCGCTGTGTTCATTGACCAGGAGTTCAAGATAGTCTGAACCATAAGTTAAAGGAGGGTCGTAAAGGAATTCCGAAACGAGGAAGGGTTTTTTCATATCTTCCACAACCGGGCTGCCCTGGTAGGATACTGACTTGTGAACCATGTTTGCCTGTTCCGCAGCATTGCTGAACGACATGCGGCCAACTGAAAGTTCGGGTAAAAGGTCGTCTTCACCGGGTTCGCCCCATTTATTGTCGCCATTGGTGTTCCAGTTGCCGTCGAGGGATGAGTAATAGATATCGGCAGGAATGTTGTAATCCTCATATCCTGAGCCTGAGATCACGTAGCAATAAAATCCCCGGTAGGGAATAAACTCGACATCGCCTCCAAGGATCACCTGTTCAATGCCATTGTTCTGGTACTCCTGGATAATGTAGTTGCGTATTTTTTCCTGCAGATCCTGGCCTGCCATCGCCCCGATGGATTCGGTTGTGGCTATTTGCGATGCCATGCATTTGCTGTTGTAGTAATTCACCAGGTTCTGGAATCCTCCCTGAAATTGTGCCGGTGTGATAATCAGGATCTGATAGTTCGTTTTTGGTGCATCCTTCATCGGGTATTGATTCATCATCTCCGGATTTTGTGCGAAAAGCCGCACTCGCTTCAGGGCATTTGCGGAAGTGGTGAGGTTTTTCAGCGCAAGAGCTGCAGTCGGATCAGGCTGGGTAGTAATGTGTACGGTCACTTTCCGGTAGTATGAAACGCTCTTTTGAGCGGGGTTGTAAATAACCGGGGTAAATGTTGAAAGGGCAAAGGCATAACCATTCAGGTAGGAGTTTATGAGATGCCCGGTGGACGTAACAGGATAATTGGCAGTGGAATGATAGACCGCTTCATTTTTAATGAATTTTCCATCCGGCCCTTTTGAAACGGGCTGCATGTATTGTTGCGGAAACAAATCAAATGTTCCCGGGATCATTGTTAGCGATTCCCCAACAATGCTGATGGAGATGGCTTTTTCTCCCGGAGGCAGCATCATGGCTACCTGGTGATAAGGCAGCATTGGCTCACCATTGAGTCCGGCAAGCATGGTATGGTCTAGTGTAACCGACTGGTACACGCCATTCTGCCCGATCCGGACTTGTGAAAAGGTGAAGACTTTTTCAACATTTCCTGCGAAGAGGCCCAGGGTGAGGAAACAGGAGATGAACAGTCCGATGATATTTTTCATGATGGAGGATTTTCTGAAAGACAAAGTTATGAATAAAAGGGTTGCCTGCAGGGGTGCCCTGAGAAAAAAAGAAGGGCAGCCGATGAGGCTGCCCTTCCTGACATTCTGATAATCAAGTATGTTATTTGATGAGGATTTTCTGGGTGATTTTCACATCTCCACTCTGAAGGGCAAGCAGGTAGATCCCTGAACTCAGGCCTGAAAGGCTCAGGTTTTTGAGGGTTTTACCGTTTATGGCAACTTCTTTTTCAGCATACACCTTCATTCCCAGGTTGTTGGTGATGGTTAAATCGGCAACAACACTTTTTGCCGAGTTCAGCTCAAGGGTAAATTCACCATTGCTCGGGTTCGGGAAAACAGAGATCGTAATATCTTTTGATTTTTCGCCGATTCCGGTGCATGCATCCAGGAAGGTGGAAACAGCTTTGGTCGTTTCACAGGCACCCATGTTCACCTTCACGGTAAAGTCGTGTGCGCCGAGGCCATAAAGTGCATAGGTGACATCGATAGTGGGTGTTGTTGCTCCACCAGGAGTCCAAAGATAGGAAACAGCGCCCGGTGTGGTGGCATCAAGGGTAATGCCCTGGTACCAGCATGCGGTGAGGCCCGGGGTCGCAGCCACATTTACAACCGGTCCAACCTGGATAAAGGCGGTACGGGTAAGGGTATCGATCTGGCTTCCACGGTTAACGACAAGCATTACATCATAGGAGCCGCAATTGTCGTAAACAACAACAGGGTCTTTATCTGTGGATGTGGCAGGATTACCGCCCTGGAAAACCCACTGGTAGGTTTCCGGAACGCCGATATAGCCACCGGTGGTGGCATTGGTGAATGTTACCGGAACTCCTGTGTTAACATTGTTTGATGCGACGGTAAAATCGGGGGTGAGATCGATCACTCCGCGTTTGATTCCCTGATAGGTGCTCCATTTTTTTACGGTACCACCGGGGCAGTTTCCCTGACCGGCATCCATATCCTGCAACCAGGCTACAAATTCGCAGGAGGCGAGCGGCCACGCCGGAAGCATGGAAAATGTGAGAACAACGGTTTGAACATTGCCACTGGTAAAATCGATCAACGTTCCATTCTGATCAGGCACCATGAGCCGGTTCACATGCTCCAGGTGAGTCTGACCCTGCCAGTTTGCAGCAATCAGCGATTGGGTAACGGCAAAGTTGAGTTTAACGCTGGTGGCGGCAATCGGGTCGGTCTTCGTAACAACGCAGGTAACGATATAATCAAGGCCTGTGTGTGTTTCGGTCATGGTCATTTCGACAGGTGAAGCGATTGCAATGGCTGCGTTGTATTTTGGGAGGTAACTCGAGTACATGGAACTTGTGTGATTTCCGCCAACCACAGCCTGGTTTCCATCAAAAGTAGCCGTCGGGAAACCGGAGATGCCATACAAGTTGTTACGGGCATTGGAGTAGTTGTTGGCATAGGAATCACCATTGTGGTTTTCGACTACGGCAACCTTTTTTCCGTTGGCAAGGAGATCGTCAACGCCCATGGCGGCGCCGGGACAATACTGACACCATGTGCCGGTGCCGACTTCAACCACCACCATTTCGCGGGGTGCTGTCTGGGCCATCAGGAAAATTGTGGCCATCGTGAAAACAATAGAAAGTAGCGCTTTTTTCATAGGATTGTTGGATTTGTGAATGTTCAGTGAAAAGATTATGATTGCAAAGCTAATGAAAATTTATTTTCGAAACATCGGAATTGGTTAATTTTTGTTAGGGGGATGAAATTTCATGGATTATGCGCCAGCCTGTTACCTGTCAAGTTTCGCCAACGCATATGCATAAGCGCCAATGGAAACAGCTTTGGAGGTTCCAAGACGTGATATTCCCACGCCAATTTTTTTGTTAGGGTCAAAAAACACTGTTTTAGCGGTGAACGGAACGGCGATCTCCACCGAAGATGATTTCAGGAAGGATGCCATACCTCTTTCATCTTCAAGGTTAAACGCAACAATTTCCATCCGGTCGAGTGGTTTTCCCGACATGGTATCGAAGGGGTAGTTCATTTCTTCGACCAGTTTAGGCAGGAAAATGGGATGTGCCCCCGACAATCCCCCGCCGATTACGACCATTCCGTCAATGAGTGTCATGGCATTTGCAATCGCATCGGCGGCATCCCGTGCAAAGGCATCAAAGGCAAGGACGGCAGCCTTTTGGTCACCTTTTACATGGCCCATTCCGATTTCAAAAATATCCCTGGGCTCCGGGCATGAAGCCATATTCAGACCGGTGTTGTTGGCATATTCTCGTTTTATCCCCCGGATGCTTACACTCTCTTCAACATCCCAGTTTTTAAAAGTGCGGTTGCGCACACGGTTGACCTCCCCGCCTGAACTATTGTCGCCGAATAGCAAGCCATCGCGTGTTACGATTCCTCCGCCGAAGCCGGTGCCAAAGGTTACGCCGAAAAGATTCCGGTACCGCTTTGAATTTCCCGCATCTTCAAGTTTTTTATTGATTTCGGGAAGCAGTCCGGCAATGGCCTCCCCGTAGGCAAACAGGTCGCCGTCGTTGTTGATGAAAACCGGTATGCCGAAGGTTTCCTGCAGCATGGGGCCAAGGGCCACTCCCCCTTTGAAGAACGGAAGGTTCTGAAGGTCGCCGATGATTCCATTTGCATAATCAGCCGGGCCGGGGAAGGCAAAACTGATGGCAACCGGCTTGTTGACAAGTTTATGTTCAACCTGCCTGAAACCATCGATGATCGTTGTCAGCACTGCCGAAAGGCTGTCAGCCTTTGCAGAAAGGACAATAGGTTCAAGAATCTCCTGTTCAGCCTGCACCGCGTTGAAAACGAGATTGGTGCCCCCTGCATCAAGGGTCATTACCGTACGGATGTCATTTTTATAGGTCATTTGGTTTATTTATTTGATCAGATAAATTCTTCGTCACCTGTCACTTGTCACCAGTCACTTGTCACTTGTCACGCATCACCTGTCACGCTCAATGCGCCTCCAGCCAGTTTTTCCCGGTATTCATCTCCACCAGCACCGGTACATCCAGGTGAATTGCATTCTGCATCCCCTGTACGACGATGGGTTTGAGCGTTTCCGTTTCATCCTTATGCACATCGAAAATTAATTCGTCATGAACCTGCAGGATCATCCGCGATTTCATTTGCAACCGCTCCATTTCATTGAAAATCCGTATCATGGCAATTTTGATCATATCGGCTGCAGTTCCCTGGATTGGGGCGTTGATGGCGTTGCGTTCGGCAAAACTGCGGATCGTCGCATTCCCCGAAGTGATGTCGCGCAGGTAGCGGCGGCGTTTCATCATGGTTTCGACATATCCATGCTTACGGGCCGATTCAATGGTGCTATCCATATAGGTTTTGATATCCGGGTACTTCACAAAATACTGGTGGATGATGTCAGCGGCCTCTTTCCGGGCAATGTTAAGCCGCTCTGAAAGGCCAAAAGCGGAAATTCCATAGATGATCCCGAAGTTGACCATTTTGGCGTTTCGCCGCATCTCCTTCGTTACCTCCCCGAGGGGAATTCCGTAAACTTTTGCAGCCGTTGCTGCGTGAATATCGAGCCCCAGGTTGAAATCTTCGATCATCCCGGCATCCCGGCTCAGGTGGGCAATGATGCGGAGTTCGATCTGGGAATAGTCGGCAGAGAGCAGCAGGTAGTTGTCATTGCGGGGCACGAATGCCTTTCGGATCTCACGCCCCCGCTCGGTCCTGATCGGGATATTCTGAAGATTAGGATTGTTGGAACTCAGCCGGCCGGTGGAGGCCACAGCCTGGTTGTAGGAAGTGTGCACCCTGCCGTCGCGCGGGTTGATGAGGGTAGGAAGAACATCGACATAAGTCGACTTTAATTTGGTCAGAGAACGGTATTCCAGGATTTTGCGTACAATGGGATGTTTGTGTTCCATCTTTGCAAGTACATCTTCGCTGGTGCTGAATTGTTTTGTTTTGGTTTGTTTCGGATTTTCGACGATCCGCAACCGGGTGTAGAGAATTTCGCCAAGTTGTTTCGGCGAAGAAACATTGAAGGTTATTCCTGCATCCTCGTGAATGGAGGACTCGAGGATCCTGATCTCTTTTTCCAGTTCGGCGGCGTATTCATTGAGGGTTTGCGAATCGATTTTTACCCCTTCAGCCTCCATGGAGGCGAGCACCGGGATCAACGGGACTTCGATTTTGTCGAAGAGTTCGCGGGTGTCGGTTTCCCTGAGCATGGGCTCGAAAACCTGTTTTAACTGAAAGGTTACATCTGCATCTTCAGCGGCATACTCCTTTACGGTTTCAACATCGACCGAACGCATGCTGAGCTGGTTAAGCCCTTTTTTCCCGATCAGCTCCTCGATGGCCACCGGCTTGTAACTCAGGTAAGTCTCGGCAAGAAGGTCCATGCCGTGCCGCATGTCGGGCTGGATGAGATAATGTGCCAGCATGGTATCAAAGAGCGGCCCCTTCACCACAACATCGTACCATTTCAGGATCGATATGTCGAATTTCAGGTTCTGGCCGATCTTCTGGATCTTTTCGTTTTCGAGGACGGGTTTGAACCTGGAAACAATGGCCATCGCCTCATTGTATATATCCGGAAGAGGTACGTAATACGCCTGGTGCTGGTGCCAGGAAAATGACATCCCTACAAGTTCTGCCGTGTTTGGATTTATCCCGGTGGTCTCCGTATCAAAGCAGAAAGAGTCCTGCTTTTCAAGATCTGAGACCAGGGCAGACAGCTTTTCCGGAGTATCGGCAAGGAGATATGCATGCGGGGTGGATTCAATGTTGCTGAACCCCGTTGAAGCACCGGATAATTGGTCACCGGTCGCGGGAGAATTGTCATCTCTCATCACCGGTGACGATCGGAAAGAATCCGGTTCACCCGAAAAGAGGTCCTGCACCGGTAATTGACCCTCAGACTCGCTCTGCCTTTTGCCTTTTGCCTTTTGAATTCCGACATCCGGTTTCTCATCGTTTTGCCCGGACAAAAAAGTGGAAAGTCTCTGGGAAAAAGTGCGGAACTCCAGTTCATCGAAGAGTTTTTTCAGCCGGACTTCATCCGGATGCTCCATGATGAGTTTGGTTTCATCGAATTCGATGGGAACATCGAGGATGATGGTGGCCAGCTGTTTCGACATCAGGGCCTGTTCGCTGAAAGTGATGACCTTCTGGCGCAGTTTTTCATTTCCGATCTTGCCGGCGTTGGCAATGAGGTTTTCGACCGAGTCAAATTCGGCGAGCAGCTTTTTTGCAATCACCTCGCCTACGCCGGGGATTCCGGGGATATTGTCGGCAGCATCGCCCCACAGTCCGAGGATGTCGATGACCTGTTCAGGCCTTTTGATGCTGAATTTTTCACACACCTCCTTTACTCCCAATATCTCCACATCGCTGCCGAATTTTCCGGGCTTGTAAATGAAGGTCCGGTCGCTTACCAGCTGCCCGAAATCTTTATCTGAGGTCATCATGTAGGTTACAAACCCATGCTTTTCGGCCTGTTTTGCCAGGGTTCCGATCACATCGTCGGCCTCGTAACCGTCGACAAACAATGTTGGGATGTTAAAACCCTCGATAAGTTCATGAATATAGGGAAGCGAATTGATGATATCCTCGGGGGTTTCCTGGCGATGCGCCTTGTAGGCTTCAAAGCCAACTTTTCTTACCGTGGGGGCCATGGTATCGAAGGCCACGCCAATGTGCGTGGGTTTTTCCTTCTTCAGCAAATCGAGCAGCACATTGGCAAAACCGAAGACTGCCGAGGTGTTCACCCCCTTGGAACTCATCCTGGGGTTTTTGTTGAACGCAAAATAAGCCCTGTAAATCAGGGCCATGGCATCAAGGAGGAAGAGTTTTTTTGTCGGTTGCTCCATTTAGTGCATTGAATTAATTGTATTTTTACGGGTGCATAAAATTAACGTAAATTTTTTGTTTTTAAACTTTGAATGTAACTTTGACAAAAAAAGGCCGCCATGAGATTTTATCTGATTAAAAAGGGAAATCATTATGCTTCGATGAGCATTTTTGAAAAAATCGGTTCCATTGGATGGGGGATCAAAACCATGTCTCTGCGGTTTGTTTTTCGCCCGGAGTGCTGGTGGGCCCCGCCGCGCAACAATGATGATTATGACCAGAATAAGCTGGCCGGCATCGGCTTTGGGGCCAACCTCCATAGCAACTCCGTGCGCCTTACCTGGGTCCCCGATTTTGAAAACCAGGGAATGATCAAGGTATTCGGGTATACCTATGATGAAAAAAAGACGGACCCGAAGTTCACCTCAGCTTTTATCAAATCGGTCCATGTCCAGGACACCATCACCGGGAAAATCGAAAGCAGGGACAACAGCTATTTCATCACCGTAAATGATGTAACCATCAGGATGGACAATGTCAATTCCGATCCGAAACTCTGTTTCCGGCTTTTTCCCTATTTCGGAGGGAACAATACCGCCCCGCAGGATATGACGATCGAACTTGAAATGAACTGAGCATATGGTGAAAAAGAACCTCAAAACCAGGAAGATCTTTGTTCTCGACACCTCTGTAATCTTATACAACCATAATGCAATCCGCAGCTTTGACGACAATGATGTAGCCATCCCGATCACGGTGCTGGAAGAGCTTGACAACTTCAAAAAGGGGAACGACAACATCAATTTCGAGGCGCGTGAATTCATCCGGATCATCGATCGGCTGTCTGACAAAGCCGTTCTGACCAAATGGAGATCTCTCGGGATGCCCAGGGGAGGCAGGTTCAAGGTGGTGATGAACGAACAGAGCGAGCTTGATGCCGTTAAGGTGTTTGGCGAAAACAAGCCCGACCATCGCATCCTGAACGCGGCCCTGGTGGTGATGGCAGAGAACCCGGGAAAAAAGACCATCCTGGTTTCCAAGGATGTAAACCTGCGGTTGAAGGCCAAATCACTCAACATCGCTGCCGAGGATTTTGAAACCGGCAAGATCAAGGATGTGGAGGGATTGTACTCCGGTAAAACCCTGCTGGAGGGGATGGATAAAACAATCATCGACCTCATTTACGATGCCGGGTGGTGCATGCCGGAGGATCTGGGAATCAAAAACCCGATCCCCAATCACTATTTTATCCTGAAAAATGGTAAAAGTTCCGTCCTTGCGTTTTATAATCCACAGACCGAACGGATAGAGAAAATTGAAAAAAAGGGATGTTACAAGATCAACCCGCGCAATGCCGAACAGGTGTTCGCACTTCATGCGATTTTAAACCCCGACGTGAAACTGGTCACCTTGCAGGGCATCGCCGGTACCGGGAAAACACTGCTGGCACTGGCAGGGGCGCTTGAACAGAAGCGTAACTTCAAACAAATCTACCTGGCTAGGCCCATCGTGCCGCTGAGCAATAAGGATCTTGGATTCCTGCCAGGCGATATAAAATCGAAACTCGATCCATACATGCAGCCACTCTGGGATAACCTGAAATTCATCCAGAGCCAGTTCGGCGAAAAGGACAAGGAATACAAGGTGCTTACCGAGGCGGTTGAAAATGAAAAACTGGTGATAACACCCCTGGCTTATATCAGGGGACGGAGTATTTCAAATGTGTGCTTCATCGTGGATGAGGCACAGAACCTTACGCCCCACGAGGTAAAGACCATCATCACCCGTGCAGGGGAGAATACCAAGATCATCTTCACCGGGGATATTTACCAGATTGACACCCCTTATCTCGATGCCCAGTCAAACGGCCTGTCGACCCTGATCGACAAGGTTAAAAAGCACGCCATTTATGCGCATATCCGGCTTGAAAAGGGCGAACGGTCTGAACTGGCGAACCTGGCCAACGAAATGCTCTGACCCACCCCCTCCCTACCCTCCCCCAAGGGGGAGGGGCAGGGGTGGGGCTATTTCTCTTCGAAAATGACTGTCAGCAACGTTTGCCCGACCACCTTCAAGGTGTTTTTATCGATTTTGTCAAAAGTATCGCCTGTGGTATGCCAGTAAGGATAAAAACCGGATTCGGTGTTTTTATCGAGGTGGATCAGGTCGATGGTCGGAATGTTCCTGATCTTGTTGAGGGGCACATGATCGTCGGTGACGTAGCCCCCTTTTTCAAATAGAAAGTACGAAGAGTACCCGATCCGGCTTCCAGTGGACCAAACGGATTTTACAATATCTGCGGCATATTCCATCGAGACCCCTTCCATGAGGAAAGTGGCATCCTTTGCGCCGACCATGTCGAGCAGGATGCCGTATTTGGCAACATAATCGGTTTTATGCGGATTTGCAGCCCAGTATTGTGCTCCCTGGCCCCAGTATTGTTCGGAATTTTCAACGGTCTGGTCCTGGGGAGGACCGTAATCTTCCACGTCGAACAGGATAATGTCAACCCCGATGGGAGGGTTTGCCAGGCTCAGCTGCCGGGCCACCTCCAGCAAAATGCCGATCCCGCTGGCACCGTCATTGGCGGCATCCACAGGTTTGCGCCAGTTTTTTTTGTCGGGGTCGTGATCCGCGAAAGGTCGTGAATCCCAATGGGCGCAAAGCAGGATGCGGTTGTTGGTCTCCGGCTTCCAGCTTCCTATGATGTTCTTGAATTTCAAGGCCGTTTTATTGTAGGCATACACCTCCCCTTTCTGCACAATCACATGTTCAGTATAGGATTTCATTTTAGCGATGAGGTAATCCGCGCATTTATCGTGCGCAGGGGTGTTGGGTACCCGCGGGCCAAAGGCCAGCTGTGTTTTACACGACAGGTAAGCTGAATCCTCGTTAAAAGCTGGTACACTGACCCTGGGGCCTTTGGCCACGGAATCCTGTTTCGAAGTTTCCTTTTTTGCGGGCTGGTTGCAGCTGACGGCCATGACGGCCAGGGCGATGGTGATCAGGGTTATATATTTCATGGGATCTGTTTACCTCACCCCCGGCCCCCCGGTAAAAAAGGAGGAGAGAGAGGTGGTAGTTTAAAATTAAAAGATATGTGCTGAAGTTCCGAATTTTCCGGTGAAAACGATTTCGCCCAACTCCTTGCGCTGCCGCTCCTCGAGTTCCCGTTGTTTCAGTTTTTCGGGCAGGGAACCGGCATCACCCAGATAACCGGCGGCTATGACCGTAAGAGGTTGGTAATCTTCAGGAATCTCAAACAGATCCCTGGCTTTATCTCCCGAAAAGCCGCCCATCTGGTGCACATGAAGTCCCTGGTTCATTGCCTCAATGCTCAGGTGTGCCACTGCCTGGCCGGCATCGTACTGGTAAAACGGACTGATATTTCCATCCCAGGAGGATATCCTGTACCCGATGGAGAGGATCAGCACTGGAACATTCCTGTTCCATTCCTGGTTGCCTTCAAACAGGGTTGAGAATATCTGCTGCCATGTCTCATCGTGGTGGAGCCCGATAATAAACCGCCAGGGCTGTTCATTGCCCCCGGATGCAGCCCAGCGGGCAGCCTCAAACAGGCTCGCCAGTTTTTCTTGTTCCACCGGTTTGTCGAGAAAAGCCCGGGGGCTCCACCTGGTCCTGGAAAGTGCGTTGATAGGAACTGATGTTTTTGCTTCTTTGTTCATTGGTTATTCCGTGTTATCAGTATTTGTCGAACATTCTTTACATTTTGGCGTCGCTCTCGCCCCCCCTTAAGTTTTAAGTGGTTAAGTTTTAAGTCTCCCCTCCCTTTTTGGGGAGGGGACGGGGGTGGGGTCCCACCGCCAATACAATTGCCATTACAATGAACAATCCTGCCAGGTACGACATGAACCTGGCGATAAAATCGCCATGTTTTACGTAAAAGGTAAGCCGGTCATTCGCGTTCAGGGTTCCCTTAATGACGGCGGGCACCCAGTAGGCTGATGGCTGGCTTGCATCGCCCCGCTGGTCGATGAAAGCGGAAATGCCTGTGTTTGCCGAACGGGCTATGCTGCGCCGGGTTTCGATGGCACGCAGGTGGGCGAATGAGAAGTGTTGCCTGTGCCCGGCCGTGTTGCCCCACCATCCGTCGTTGGTGATGATGATCATGATTTGTGCGCCGTTCCTGACAAACTCCGCAAAAAATTCGCCGAAGATCGACTCATAGCAGATGGCGGGACCCACCTTCACTGTGCCGACTGTTGTATAGACTTTCCTGGTGGAGTCCTGGCCGAGGCTCCCCACTGTTCCGCCAAGGTTGATGGCGAATTTTTCGAGCCATTTGAATCCTTTGAAAGAGGGAAGGATTTCGACACCCGGAGTCAGTTTTGATTTGTGGTACAGCTGCAGCGAATCGCGGCTGTTGAGCATGATGGCTGCATTGTAGGCGTAGTAATGTCCGTCGGTATCGGTGAATTTCCGGGCCCAGCGTTTGAGCGGTTCACCAGGGGCCAGCTGGTAATGGGTGGAACCCCCGATAAGCATGTTCAGCCTTGGCCAGGGTGCGATTGCCTGCTTTAGCAGCCGGATGCTTGCAAAATTACGAAGGTCGTTTTCCCACATATCCTCCTGGATGGCCGATTCGGGCGCCACCAGGAAATTGGTCGTGCTGTCGATGGCAGGCACCGCCAGGTCCATGATCTTTTTAATCACTACCTGAGGAGGAAGACTATACTGCTCGGAGTAGGGATCGATGTTTGGCTGGACTACCACGAATCTGACGGGGTGTTTTTGTTCGGTGTAGTTTGAGTAGATATAGAATGAAAGCAGCAGCGGGATTGCAAGCCAGGAAAAAAGGAATATCGAATATTGAACAACGAATTTTGAATTTTGAACTGGTTTTGCATTTTGCATTTTGCATTTTGCATTTTGCACATTTAATATCAGTCTGAATACCAGTACATTGCCAACAAGCACCCACACGGTTCCCCCGACGGCTCCTGTATATTCATACCACTGTACCCACTTGTAGTAAGTGGCAAAACCATTTCCAAGGTTGAGCCAGGGCCAGTTGAGATCCCAGTTAAGGTGGAGGTACTCGAAGGCTATCCAGTAGGAGAGGAGGGCTGCATAGCCGGCGGCGGGGCTGTTTAATTTCTTCCTGGTCCAGTGAAAAGCCTGGAAAACAATGGACATGAAAAGAGAATTCAGCACGATGGCCATCGCTGCACCCACGAACGTGGAATTTACGATCCACCAGGTGGTGAGCAGGTTCCAGAGGAGAAACCCGGGATACGAATAGAACAGGACGCTGAATTTGATGAACCGCTCCGGGTGCCTGATCACCTGGTCCTCGACCGTCAGCAGCGGAACCAGCCCGATGAAAAGCAGCCCGGGGAAACCCCGTTCGGGCCATCCAAGCGAGAGGAGCGCCCCGGAGAGCAGGCTTAACAGGAGCAAGTGAGATTTTCGGAATTTCAAGGCGGGTTCATTTTAACCGGATACAAAAGTAGATAATTTGCAGATACCGCGTAACTCCATTAAGTTGACTTCCTACATATTATTATCATCTCTCCATTTTACCGCCTTCCTTTGCCTCATTTGAATTACCATTATTGCCGGCCAATATTTTTTAAATTCATTGATCGCAATCGTACCTGTAACCAAAACTTGATTATTGAGATGCGTTATAGAAAAAGCGCCCGCTTCGACCAGCATTCGCCGGAACGGCCCAGCCAACTAATTTAATTGAATTCTAACCAAATAAGGCGGTCAACTAAAACCGGAGGAAGGTAGTCAGGTGATCCGTTTTGTCGATTGAAAGTATCTTATGTCCATTCAGGGCGGAAATTTGGGAAAGAGCATCAGTTCTTTAACTGCACGATTATCCGGAATTCATAAATCTAAAATAATTACGTTACCTTTACTGTATGACTGAAAAGGATGAAATATTATCAAAACTGGAGGAGCTGAAACCCATGCTTCATAACGATTTTGCGGTAAGCAAAATAGGGTTATTTGGTTCCTTTTCTGATAATTCATATACGGAGAATAGTGATATTGATATTCTCGTTGAATTGGACAGGCCTATCGGGTGGAAATTTTTTTCACTTCAACTATATCTTGAAAAGATATTTGGCAGAAAAATCGATCTAGTCACTAAAAATGCACTAAAGGAACAGATAAAAAACAACATTTTATCACAAGTCACCTACGTATAAATGAAGAATGATGACCGCACATCCAAAATGTATCTCGAGGACATTCAAACGGCTATGAGTCGGATCGCCGAGTATATTGGAGGTTGCACCTTTATCGATTTTAAGCATGATTATAAAACAGTTGACGCTGTTATTCGAAACTTTGAGATCATTGGTGAAGCATCAAAAAGTTTACCGTTAAAAATTAAAAAGAAATACCCTGATGTTCCCCGGGATGAAATGTATTTGTTGAGAAACAGTGTATCTCATGAATATTTCGGGGTGGATTATGAAATAATCTGGGATGTTGCAAAGAACTATCTTCCTGATAATAAACTCCAAATTGATGAGATATTAGCCAGGGAGTCCGATTTCGTTTTGTTGGGTTAAGTATCTGATAAAACCCGTATGCCGACAGCAGAACTTAGAACTTTTTCCCGAATGGAAATTGCTGGAAAATTTTTTTCATAATGAACTTTTACGTTTCTACTTTGGAATATCAGAATATTTGATACATTAACTTGTATTTATCCGTTCATTCGAAAGCAACTTTTTCTCCGCTGTAAAATCCTGCATCATAAGTTTATGCAGGAGAACTAATCGACAAATGACAAGTATTTGGCTCCTTTAATGTCAACATTGCTCTGAGGTTTGTTAACCAAATAAGGCGGTCAGCTAAAACCGGCGGAAGGCGGTCAGGTGAACCGTTTTGTCCATCATGCATCAAAATTACCACCTGATTGCGATTTTCCTGTTTCAGCAAAACACATTGAAAATAGTACAACTGCATTTTCCCGGTTTATGAACTTAACAAACAGATATACAATCGCTTTATATGACCCCTCCAGTCATTCTACCTGGTTGCTCCTATCCTTCCGGATCATAGAACCCTTTATCCCCCTAGGAGATCGGCATTAACCTGTAGCTATGGAGTAGCTATGAAGTTACTATGAGGTATCCGCCCGCGACACGCTCCACCTCTGCATTTCTGATTCTAAATCAACCTCAGCCCTGAAAGGGCTGAATCTGTTAACACCGGGTGAAGCCCGGTGCACCAGATAAACGAAAATGTGATCAGTCAAATTTTTTAATTACATTTGAAATCCGGCACGACCGATGTATCTTATGCTCCCATTCCTTTCAGGGAATTTTTGAGTCTGTTTAAATTTCCTGAGACTATTATGTTTCTCTGTATTAAATCCCTGAAGGGATTTAACAACCGAATTTGAACAGACGCTTAATCTTATAGGAATGAAAATAATCTGGTGTATCCTATTTTTATTTGGCGGGGTTCATTTATTTGCCCAGGACTGGATACGGTATTTTGGGAATGTATGATTTCAGGCTACTCTACAACAGGCAAACGGTGGCAGACGAAAAGGTCATTATTCAGTAATGGCGTATCCCTGGTTTTCCGGGTACCGCACCATCATGATCTTCCTCACTTCCCGGTAAAGTGTTTCCCGCAGCTTGTCGATATTTTGCTTTGATGTGGCCGAGATGAACAACGACGGCAGGTTTTCGTGCGCCATCCATGTGTTTTCCAATTCCTCCAGGGTGAGATTTTCCCTGGTCGCAGGACTCAGGTCGTCGGCATCCTTTTCCTTAAACCGGTAGGCGTCGATTTTGTTGAAAACCATGATGGTCGGTTTGTCGGAGGCCTTGATGTCGGAGAGGGTCTGCTTCACCACGTTGATCTGTTCCTCGAAATCGTGGTGGCTGATATCGGCTACATGCACCAGGATGTCTGCTTCGCGAACCTCGTCGAGGGTGGACTTAAAGGATTCCACCAGCGAATGGGGCAGTTTGCGGATAAACCCGACCGTGTCGGAAAGTAAAAAAGGCTGGGCATCTATCACCACTTTGCGCACCGTTGTATCGAGGGTGGCAAACAACTTGTTTTCGGCAAAAATCTCCGATTTGCTGAGCACATTCATGATGGTCGATTTGCCCACGTTGGTGTATCCCACGAGCGCCACGCGCACCATGTCGCGACGGCTTTTTCGCTGGGTAGCCATCTGTTTGTCAATCTCCTCCAGCTTGTCTTTCAACAGGCTGATCCGGTATCGGAGGATCCTCCGGTCGGTCTCTATCTCCTGTTCCCCCGGGCCGCGCAGGCCGATGCCCCCGCGCTGTTTTTCAAGATGGGTCCACATGCGGGTCAATCGTGGCAGCAGGTATTCGTTTTGTGCCAGCTCCACCTGGGTGCGGGCGTAGGAAGTGACGGCACGCCGGGCAAAAATATCGAGGATGAGGTTGTTGCGATCGAGGATGCGGCACTGCAGCACGTTCCCGATGTTCCTTATCTGGCTAGGAGAGAGCTCGTCGTCGAAAACGACCATGTCGGCCGGGTGCTCCTGCATCCAGTCATGGATCTCCTTTAATTTTCCGCTTCCGACGTAGGTCCTTGAATCGGCACGATCGAGTTTCTGGGTAAATTTTTTCACGGGAATACCTCCTGCGGTATCTACCAGGAATGCCAGTTCCTCAAGATATTCCATGGTCCGCTCCAGGTCCTGCGAATGGGTGGCAAGCCCGATCAGGACAGCGGTTTCCTTGATGGGCGCGGTATCGATCATTAAAATGATTTGAATCCGATGATTTCACGCACCTCGCGGATGGTTTTCGCGGCCGAGGCCCTTGCCTTTTCAGCTCCCAGTGCGGCCACTTTTTTCAGGTAAACTTCATCGGCGGCAAGCGCCATCATTTTCTCCCGGAAGGGGGTGGTGAAGAGGATGATGTCTTCGGCAAGCTGTTTTTTCATGTCACCGTAACGGATGGTGCCAGCCTTGTATGTCTCTTCGAAATGGTTCGTAGTCTCGCCGGAAGAGAAATAACTCATCAGGTCGAACAGGTTTACAACGCCCTGTGAGCGTGGTTGACCGGGGTCAACCGTGCCCGAGTCAGTCACGGCCTTCATCACCTTTTTCCGGATCACTTCCGGGCTGTCGGCCAGGAAGATGGAGCTGTTTTCGTTGTCCGATTTCGACATTTTCAAACTGCCGTCCAGCCCGGGGATTTTAACCAGGTTTTCGCCGAAATTATAGGCAACAGGCTCGGGGAAATAATCAACCGAATAGAGCCGGTTGAACCGGTTGGCAAAAGTACGGGTCATCTCGAGATGTTGTTCCTGGTCTTTCCCGACAGGCACCTTGGCTGCACGGTGAATGATGATATCCGCAGCCATCAGCGTCGGGTAGGTGAGCAACCCGGCATTCACATTTTGCGGTTGGGTGCGGATCTTTTCCTTGAAGGAGGTGCAGCGTTCGAGTTCGCCGATATAGGCATTCATGTTCAGCAACAGGTACAATTCGGCTGTTTCCGGCAGGTCGCTCTGGATATAAAGGGTCGCTTTTTCGGGGTCGAGCCCGCAGGCCAGGAATTCGACCAGCACGGTCTTGACATTTCCGTGGAGGTCGGCCGGGGTCGGGTGCGTGGTGAGGGAGTGATAATCGGCAATAAAGAAATAACATTGATGCTCCTCCTGCATTTTCACAAAACTTTTCAGCGCCCCGAAATAATTTCCCAGGTGAAGGTTCCCCGTTGGCCTGATGCCACTGACTACAATATCCATTTACGATTTACGATTTACGATTTACGAATGACGATTTACATTTTAATATCATCCCCGTTTTTATTCAGGAAATGGTACTCCAGGAAGTGCGAGGCATTCAGCGGTTTGATGGTAACCCACTGCCCTAATTTCCGCCACCATTTCCACCTGAAGTTGAACCATCCCTGGGTGAGGAAGGCATGAACGTAGGGGTGGACCACGAGGGTGAGCCCTTTTTCATTCTGTTCCCTGATCAGGTAACCGAGATTGTTTTCAATGTCGTCGATAAGCAGGATCGTTGGCCTGATTTTGCCTGTACCGTCGCAGGCAGGGCATTTTTCAAGGATCTGAACGTTCATTTCTGGCCGGACGCGCTGACGGGTGATCTGGACAAGTCCGAATTTGCTGGGTGGCAGGATGGAGTGCTTGGCACGGTCGCGCTTCATTTCATCGCGAAGTTTCTCAAAGAGTTTCCGCCTGTTGAGTCCCTGGGTCATGTCGATGAAATCGATAACCACAATGCCTCCCATGTCGCGGAGACGCAACTGCCGGGCAACTTCTGTGGCAGCTTCGAGATTCACCTCCAGGGCGTTGGTCTCCTGGTTCTGGTCCTGGTTTACGCGATGGCCGCTGTTGATGTCGATCACATGCAGCGCCTCGGTATGCTCAATGACCAGGTAAGTACCGCTCCTGATCGTTACGATCTTGCCAAACGAATTTTTAATCTGTTTGTCAATGCCATACTGGTCGAAAATAGGAATTTTCCCCGAATGAAGTTTAACGATGCTTACCTTGTCAGGGGCAATCCGCTGAATATAGGTGCGGATCTCTTCATACAGCCCGGCATCGTTGATTACAATATTGTTAAACGATTCGTTAAGGGCGTCCCGCAGGATGGCCGAAGTACGGTCAATCTCGCCGATGATTTTTTGCGGAGGTTTGGCGGTGGCGAGTTTTTGGGTGATGATTTCCCATCGTTTGTAAAGATTGCGCAGGTCGGAATCGAGGTCGGCTACCAGTTTGTTTTCGGCCACGGTACGGATGATGATGCCGCAATTTTTGGGCTTGATGCTGGTAATGAGTCGCTTGAGCCGATTCCGTTCCTCGGCGCTTTTAATCTTCTGCGACACGGAAATTTTATCCGAAAACGGCATCAGCACCAGGTACCTGCCGGCAAAGGCAATTTCTGAAGTGACACGGGGCCCCTTCGTCGAAATCGGCTCTTTGGCGATCTGCACCACGATGTCCATGTTGGGCTTGAGCACCTGGGTGATCTTCCCTGTTTTCTGGATATCCGCTTCCATCTCGAAATCACCAATGGAAAAAGCACCGCCGGCGGCAGCCTGCCCTTTCTTGATGTATTTCAGCAGCGATTGGATCTGCGGACCGAGATCGAGGTAATGCAAAAATGCATCTTTCTCATAGCCAACATCCACGAAGGCAGCATTCAACCCGGGCATGATCTTCTTGATCTTGCCAAAGTAGATGTCGCCCACAGAATATTCGTTGTTGGCTCTCTCTTTATTTAACTCTACGAGAAGTTTATCTTCAAGTAAGGCGATTTCAACCTCGGTTGAAGTCGAATTGATGATTAATTCCTTATTCACAGCGTTCCATGTATTACAAAGCTGGTACTGACAATAGGCCAGTAACCGTGGATGACTTAAGGAATTGCAGCAGCAGGAAGGCTATTTCTTCTTATGTCTGTTCTTACGCAAGCGTTTTTTCCGCTTGTGCGTTGCCATCTTATGTCTCTTTCTTTTCTTTCCGCTTGGCATAATAAATCAGATTAGAAGTTAATTACTTCACTTTTACGTGTGATTTCACTTTATTCACAAATGTTTTCGCCGGCTTGAAGGAAGGAATGTTGTGGGCGGGAATGATAAGCGTTGTGTTTTTTGAAATGTTTCTTCCTGTCTTTTCTGCTCTTTTTTTGATAATAAAACTTCCGAATCCTCTGAGGTAAACGTTTTGACCTGTGGTCATGGAATTTTTGATGGAGTCCATGAAAGCTTCAACGGTGGCCTGAACGGCGACTTTTTCAATGCCAGTCTTATTAGCAATTTCTGCTACAATTTCTGCTTTTGTCATGTTTGATGGGTGTTAATAGTTATATATTGTTGTTACTGAATGGTTTTTATGACCGGGTAACGGGCTGCAAATATATGCTTTTTTTGAAACACCACGAAATAATAGTAAAAAATTCACAATTTCAATGTTTTGGCATTTTGATTTTGCACTTTGACTTTGCATTTTGATTTTGCATTTTGATTTTGCACTTTGACTTTGCATTTTGATTTTGCATTTTGATTTTGCACTTTGACTTTGCATTTTGATTTTGCACTTTGCATTTTGCATTTTTTTTTCCCTCTATCTTTGCCACCAGATTAAAACCTCATGACATTTTCTCAGCAACTCATTACCTGGTACCGCAATAATAAAAGGGATCTTCCATGTCGTCGAACCAAAGACCCTTATTTCATATGGTTGTCGGAGATCATCATGCAACAAACGCGGATAGAGCAGGGAACCCCTTATTATGAAAGGTTTGTGGATGCCTATCCAACGGTAAAACATCTTGCGTCAGCGGATGAACAGGAGGTACTGAAACTCTGGCAGGGGCTGGGGTACTATTCACGGGCAAGGAACCTTCATGGGACGGCACAGGAGATCATGACCGGGTATGGCGGGATATTTCCCGACACCCATGCTGATATCCTGCGGCTTAAGGGAGTCGGCGACTATACCGCTGCGGCCATTGCCTCCATCTGTTTTGACCAGCCTCATGCGGTAATGGATGGAAACGTCATGCGTTTTCTGTCGAGGTTATATGGCATTGCTGAATCCATCGACCGGCCGGAAACAAAGAAAACCATCCGTGCCATTGCCGAAAAAAATATCGATCACCGGAATCCGGGTGATTTCAACCAGGCCATGATGGAGTTTGGGGCCACCGTTTGCACACCAGCCAATCCCGGCTGTCTGAATTGCCTCTTTCAGCGACAATGCATTGCTTTCAAAAACAATACGGTCGGCCGGATACCCGCACGAAATTCAAAAACCGCCGTGCGCCATCGTTTCCTTCACTACCTGGTGATTACTGTTACGGAGCGGGGAACGGAGTTCATCTGCCTGAACAAAAGGACCGGGAGCGACATCTGGAAAAACATGTACGATTTCCCATGCCTGGAACGTACCCTGGACAAAACATTGCTTCGGTTGCCGGCACAGGAGTTCGACGAACTGCTAAATTCCGCCACGCCAGAGTTCGGGGAGGTTTCCAATCCTTTCATACATATTCTGACCCACCAGAAACTTCATGCACGGTTCTACCGTATTCATTACGACAAAAAAATTGACCTGCCCTGCCTGCTGGTTCCGGTGAAGGATATTCATAACTACCCGGTACCGAAACTGATCGACCGGTATCTTTCAAAAATATTTTTTTAAAAAGACTTGACTTCAGGATGAAATTGTAGTATTATTGCAAATTCAATTTAATATCATATTGATATTAATAAAACAATCAACCATGGAAAAAGAAAAAGTCAGTTCAACTTCATCGGGATACATGGGTGTCCTGTTCTCCGTCGTATTATTAGCCCTCGGAATTTCCGGAATGATCTTTTACAACCAGTACGTAGCCGGCATCATTTTCTCGATGCTATGCATAGGCGGGGCAACCTTTTCGGCTATCGGGCTGATGGTGGTCAACCCAAACGAATCGTCGGTGCTGGTTTTATTCGGTGAGTACAAAGGAACCATAAAATCGAATGGCTTCTTTTGGATCAACCCCTTTTATGTTAAAAAGAAAATCACCCTGCGTGCCCGCAACCTGAACCGCGAACCGATAAAGGTGAATGATAAACTCGGAAACCCGATCATGATCGGGTGCGTGCTGGTGTGGAGGGTGCGCGACACCTTCAAGGCTGCATTTGAAGTAGACGATTATGCTCATTTTGTTGATATTCAGAGTGAGTCGGCCACCCGGAAACTGGCCGGGCATTATGCCTACGACAATTTCGACGATGAACAGAAAGAAATTACATTGCGTGCAGGAGGTGAAGAGGTTCATCAGGCGCTTGAACATGAACTGTCGGAACGGTTGAAAATGGCGGGGATCGAAGTGCTGGAAGCCAGGATCAGCTACCTGGCCTATGCTTCGGAAATTGCCGGTGCGATGTTGCGACGCCAGCAGGCAACAGCAGTGGTTGCAGCCCGGACAAAGATCGTAGAAGGGGCCGTAAGCATGGTCGAACTGGCGCTGGATCAGCTCAGCAAGAAAAAAGTGATCGAACTGGATGAAGATAAAAAGGCCGCCATGATCAGCAACCTGATGGTGGTTCTCTGTTCCGACAAGGATACGACACCGGTGGTCAATGCCGGAACGCTGCATCAGTAAACAATGTATGGCTGGTAAAAAGGTATTCATGCTCCGGGTCAATCCGGAAATCTATGAAGCGCTTGAAAAATGGTCGGCCGATGAGTTCCGTTCCGTGAATGGCCAGCTTGAATGGGCCATTGAAAAGGTGTTGAGAGAAGCCGGGCGGATGCCAAAAAAAAGTGGTCCACTCCCTGGGGAAAACCAGGAAAAAAAAGAGAAAACATGATTTTTAACAGCAATCTTATTGGTTTGTTTAGCGGGAACCGCAGGGCCAGCAAGGAAAATCGCCCGGTCGTCAGGCCCGAAATGGGGCCTGTCGACTGGGTGCTTGAGGCCGTGGCCATCATCGGCCTGATGGTACTGCTGGGATATGTGATCTACCAGTATCCCAGGCTTCCTGAAACCATTCCGTCACACTTTGATGGTACCGGGGCTCCCGATGAATACTCCTCAAAATCCTCCTTTCTTTTCCTTCCGGGGATTGATATATTTATTTATATATTCCTCAGTCTCATTGTCCTGGTGCCGCATCGGTTCAATTTCACGGTTAAAATCACACCGGAAAATGCCCTGCGGCAATATGCCATCGCATGCAGGCTGATCCGGTACCTGAAGGGAGCCGTCATCTGGATTTTTTTCTACATCAGTTATGCAACGGTGCGGGTTGTGGCAAAGCAGGATGCGGGACTTGGCTTGTGGTTCATCCCGGTTATCCTGGGTTTTGTGATCATCCCCCTGATCATCTACCAGGTTGTTGCCTCCCGTCACAGGTAGGAGTTATTTGCGGGGTGGCTCTGTTTTCATAGTGCTCTCTTTATCCGGATTTTCCTATTTTTGCAAAAAAAGCTACGGATGAATTTTATTGAAGAGATACGCTGGCGGGGAATGATCCACGACATGACACCCGGAACGGAGGAGCAGTTGCTGCAAGAGATGACCTCTGCCTACATCGGGTACGACCCTACCAGCGATTCGCTGCACATCGGGAACCTTGCTTCGATCATGATGCTGGTGCACCTGCAACGGGCGGGGCATAAGCCCTTTGCGCTTGTTGGCGGCGCCACCGGGATGATTGGTGATCCTTCAGGAAAATCGGAGGAACGGAACCTCCTGGATGAAAAAGTACTGCGCTACAACCAGAATTGCATTCAGCAGCAACTTGAAAAATTTCTGGATTTCAACTGCGGGGCAAATGCTGCGGAGATGGTAAACAACTACGACTGGATGAAGGGGTTCTCGTTCCTGAATTTCCTGCGCGAAGTTGGCAAGCACATCACGGTAAATTACATGATGGCAAAAGATTCGGTTAAGAAACGCATGGAATCGGGCTCCGGAATCTCCTTCACCGAATTCACCTACCAGCTTGTCCAGGGGTTTGATTTTTGCTGGCTTTTCGAACATAAACAGGTGAAACTCCAGATGGGAGGCTCCGATCAGTGGGGCAACATCCTCACCGGTACCGAACTGATCCGCCGCAAACTTGGAGGTGAAGCCTATGCACTCACCTGCCCGCTCATCACCAAGGCCGATGGCGGCAAATTCGGGAAGACCGAATCGGGAAATGTTTGGCTCGATCCCCAAAAAACATCACCCTATAAATTTTACCAGTTCTGGCTTAACTCCAGCGATTCCGATGCCTCGGAATACATTAAAAAGTTCACGCTTCTTTCCAAAGATGAGATTGAAACGCTCCAGAAACAGCATGACGAGGCTCCACACCTGAGGGTGTTGCAAAAGACCCTCGCGGAAGAAATAACGGTCCGGGTGCATTCAACGGAAGATTTGCAGGCAGCGATGGAAGCTTCGGAGATACTTTTTGGCAAAGGAACTACCCAAACACTCATGAAACTGTCGGAAGAGACCCTGCTTTCAGTTTTTGAAGGGGTGCCGCAATGCGAAATTACGAAGGATAAAATTGAAGCATCCATCAATGTTGTAGATTTTCTTGCCGACCTCACCCAGATTTTTTCTTCCAGGGGAGAAGCCCGGAGAATGCTGAAGGAGGGCGGGGTGCAGGTCAACAAGGCGAAGGTCGACGAATCTTTTTCAATTGAACACGGCAACCTTCTGAACAACAAATATATCCTTGTTCAAAAGGGTAAAAAAAACTATTTCCTGGTAAAAATGTTGTAAAAAGAATGTTATGATACTATCTGCCTGCGGACTTATTTGTTCAGAATGCGAATTTTTCGGCAACCAGTGCAACGGATGCCATGTGGTGAAGGGGCAAACCTTCTGGGCCATGGAGCATATGCCCACGAAAATATGCCCGTTGTACGACTGTTCCATTAACAAACGTGGATTCAGGGATTGCGGCGACTGCCAGGAAGTTCCCTGTACCATGTTCCGGGAGATGAAAGACCCCAATTCAACCGATGAAGAACACCGCCAGGGGCTTATCGACCGGGTGACCAGGTTGAAGACCGTGGCACGTGACGCATAACGCGTGATACAATGACACATGACGGCGGATAAGTGGGGTGACGCATCACAATCACGCGTCACGTGTCACCTGTCACGTCTTACTTGTCACGACTTTAACAATCTAACAAATGAGTCTGATGCTGGTTTTTGCCATTGTTTTCATCAATATTGCAATGGTGCTCTATACCGTTGGCGTATGGGCTGAACAGATCCGGCGGCGGTTAAAATGGTGGCATCTTTGGTTTTTCTGGTCGGGGCTGGTCTGCGATACAATTGGCACCGCTGCCATGGCCGAGGTGGGCGGGGCCCTTTTTAAATTAAACCTTCACGGAATTACAGGTATGACAGCCATCGTGCTGATGCTGTTTCATGCAACCTGGGCAACCCTTGTACTGGCCAGGAAGGATGAAAAGCGAATCATGACATTTCACCGGCTCAGCATCTTTGTATGGATCATTTGGATGATCCCGATGATCGGCGGCATGTTGCTGGGTGCCAATGTTTAACCGGATGGCTGCTCAATCATTCTGAATGATCATTTCGGTAATTTCAACAGCATCCTGCACGCATTTGTAACAGGTTGTCTGAAACAGGTTGAGTTCTTCGATAATTTTAAAATCACCCGCATCGTTCATGTCGAGTCCCTGCAATAAATCCTTGCAGTTGGCAGATCCATGCTGCCTGATAAATGCTTCAAAGAACTCGTTTGTCTTCCTGTAGGTGTTGACCTTTTTGGAGATGTCGTCTCCTTTGGCCCTCCCATAGTGCAACCCCAGCACCATCAAGGCGCCGGTGACGGCCCCGCAGGTTAGCTGCCTACGGCCCATGCCCCCGCCGAATGCAGATGAAATCTTCATGCACTCATCTTCAGAAAGAGAAAACTCCTTGCTGAATGCGGTCAGAACCGATTGGGAACAGTTGAAACCCTGGGAGAATAAGGCTGTTGCTTTTTCTGATTTTGTCATAAATTGGGGGTTTGAGACATTGCAAAGGTCGTAAAAGTTGGTGACACGTGACGCGTGACAGGTGACGCGGGATGAAATTGAATTTGAAAATGAAAGGCTTTGTCTTATCTTTGTGTTATCGTTCGTGCAGACTGTGAGATTTTTTATTCATTCTAAAATATGATACTCATGGAAAAAGTTTTCAAAAATTGCCAGAGCTGCGGGATGCCGCTGAAACAGGATAAAAAGGGTGGAGGAACCCGGGCAGACGGAAGCATAAGTACCATGTACTGCTCCTATTGCTATGAGAATGGAAAATTCGTCAACCCCGGCATGACGGCAAAAGAGATGCAGCAGCTCGTCAAAGGAAAATTAAAAGAGATGAAGTTCCCCGGGTTTGCTGCATGGTTCTTCGCTGCCGGCATTCCGCGGCTGGAGAGGTGGAAGAACTGAAATTTAATGAGATATCTGGTCACTTACTGGTCGCAGACCGGCAATACCCGGAAAGTTGCCGAAGCAATTTTTGAGGTGCTCCCCGCGGAAAAGAGCCTGAAACCTTTTGATGAAGTCGAAACTCTTGATGGGTATGACTTCATTTTCACAGGCTTTCCGATCTTGCAGTTTGGCCCTCCGCCTGCGGCAAAAATATTCCTGTCCACCCATGCTGCAGGAAAAAATATTGCGATGTTTGTCACCCATGCCATACCCGGGGCAAATCCGCAGCAGCAGGTAATGCTCGGTAAAGAACTGGGGAGATGCCGTTCAGCCTTTGCAAAAAGTGAAATCCTGGGGCTTTTTCATTGCCAGGGCGAACTTTCCGAAAAGGCAGCCAATGAGCTCATATCCACCAATATTCCAATGCTGATGGAATTTGCCGCAATGCGACCGCTTACCATCGGTCATCCCAACCCGGCAGAACTGGAACAGGCAAGAGTCTTTGCCAATGCGGTGATTAAAATCTGACAGGATCAGTTGACGAATTGCTTCGCGTAATACTTTGCAGTCAGTTTTTCCCCGGTGGCCTTTTCGATCATTTCATTCCAGTACCACCTGCTGCCTGGCATGAAGATCATCTCCTTAAGGTAGGCGCCGACCTCTTTTTTCCCTGCGAAACTCTGGAATTTGTAATCATCCGACTTGATGATGGTACCGACGATATGGTAATAAATCTGAGAGGCAAGAAGTTCCCCTAGCAGGTAATTGTGGTAATAACACGGATAGGTGGCAATGTGGATCTTGGTGGCCCAGTCGGGTTCGTTGCGGCCCTCCGGCCGTTTTATCATCTGGTACATCTCCACCAGGTCCCACCAGAGTTTATTGAGATCCTGGTCGGGGTTGCGGTACATCTCCTTTTCAAACCGGTACATCACCTGGGCCCACCGGCTGAAGACCAGCTGGTCGAGACGCAGGGTTTTGAAACAGGTTTCGGCGATCTTCATCTTTTCCTCTTCGCTGATTCCTGCCATCTCTTTCAGCCACTGGGGATTCGATGAGAACCTTCCGAACATCATGGCGATGGCTTCGGTGGTGAAGGTATGGGCAGGGTCGCGGAGAATGAACGGCAGGGTGGTGTCGATATTCTTGTCATACACCGCATGCCCGAATTCATGGAGCATGGTGTTCATCCAGTATTGATTCGGTTTTATGTTGCACAGCACGCGCACGTCACCTGAATTGTCGAGGTCGGTGCAGAATGCATGCTGGTTCTTTCCCGGTTTTTCATACAGGTCGCTGCGTTTAATCATGTCGTTGACGGGAAGCCCGATGCCGGCATAAAATTCCGTGGTCAGCGTTTCGAGGTTCTTGTCCTTGTAATATTTGTCGAGGTCGACATCATAGATCTTCGGTGCTTGCTGGAAGAACCGGTTCTGGTAATTCCAGGGCATCAGTTCCTCCTTGCTTTTGAGGTTGTAATATTTTACGAAATAGGCGTCAATGTCACCTTTTACCTGGATAAAGGCCTTCCGGGTGAGAATGTTGAGTTCATCAAAAATAGCGCTGACCTCCTTCGGATCCTGGTCGCCCAGGGTGAGGCTCATTTCATGGTAGTTACTGAATCCGAGGTCTTTGGCCACCTGGTTGCGCATTTTGACCAGCTTTTTAACATCTTCGGCCACCACGGTGCCAATCTTTTTCTGGGCCTCCCAAACCTCCTTCTGATAGGTCACATCTTTTGAACTCTTCAGGATATCCTCCACGTCGTTATCCGACAACTTTTTGCCATTTACCTCCGTCCGGAAGTTTCCATATTTCTGTTCAATCACCGTCTCCAGCCTGACCATGGCATTCAGTTTGCCTGTATCAGCTTTGGCCATGAGGAATGCCCGGTAAAGAACATCCAGCTGGCGATTCAGCAACTTGTCGGTAATCATACCCGAAACCTTGATCTCCTCCAGCTTTTTCAACGACGCCTTGTTTGAAAAAAGCGCCATCATCTTAATGTTCAGCTCTTCGGCTTTTTTAAAATCCTCGGGTTTTCCCGAAATTGCTGCCTCCCATGAGGCGGAAGCAGATTGCTTATACAACGGGATCAGCACGGAATCGTGACGGCGGATAAAATCGGTCAGCTCTTTTTTCATTTTTTCCTGTTTGGAAGTACAACCTGCCAGCAACAACAGCGACAGTAAGAATGTGAAAATTGGTTTCATCGGGCGAGTTTTTTTTGGACTTCGGATTCTATCTTTTCATTCGATATTCATTATTCGATATTCGATGTTCATTATTCAATATTCCAAACCGATCCATCCTTTCCATCCTTCACGGTAATCTGCAGCTTTTGCAGTGCATCCCTGATCTGGTCCGAGGTTCCCCAGTCCTTTGTTTCCCGTGATTTCTGGCGCAGGGCAAGTACAAGCTGCATCAACCCGTCGAGCAATTCGCCCTTGTCATTCGATTTTTCGTCTTTTAACCCCAGGATGTCAAATAAAAAGAGATCAAAGATCTTTTTCAGCAACGCCAGCTCCTGTGCCGACATCGTTAATTTTTTATCGGCCGCGGAGTTGATGAGGCGAACCCCTTCAAACAGGTTTGCAATAACAATCGGACTGTTAAAGTCATCGTTCATGGCTGCATAACAACCCTGCTGAATTACCTCGATCCTGCCCTCTTCCTCCGGGAGCGGGGTCGAAGTCTCCCCTCCCCCCTGGGGGAGGGGTTGGGGGTGGGGGTTCCCTGCCAATTTGCACAATGTCTCATAACCCGCCAGCAGTTTTTTCAGTCCTTTTTCGGCAGCCTGCAGGGCTTCGTTCGAAAAGTCGACGGTGCTGCGGTAATGTGCCTGCAGTATAAAAAAGCGGATGGTCATGGGGCTGTATGCCTGCTGCAGTGAAGCGTGGGTCCCGGTGAAAAACTCCTCCAGGGTGATGAAATTTCCCAGCGATTTTCCCATCTTCTGCCCGTTGATGGTGATCATGTTGTTATGCATCCAGTATTTTACCGATTCGTGCCCGATGGCAGCCTGGCACTGTGCGATTTCCGATTCATGATGCGGGAATAGTAGATCCATCCCTCCTCCGTGGATATCGAAATATTCACCCAGGTATTTGGTGCTCATGGCGGAACATTCGAGGTGCCAGCCCGGGAACCCGTCACCCCAGGGCGAAGGCCACCGCATGATATGCTCCGGCTGGGCTTTCTTCCACAGGGCGAAATCGGCAGGATGCTGCTTTTCATCCTGTCCTTCCAGCGAACGGGTATTCGAGATGAGGTCGTCGAGAACCCGCCCTGAAAGTTTTCCGTAATTGTAGCTCTTGCTGTATTTTTCCACATCGAAATAGACCGAGCCATTCACTTCGTAACCAAAGCCGGCATCCAGGATTTTTTTCACCATCAGGATCTGTTCGATCATGTGCCCGGAAGCCCGGGGCTCAATGCTGGGACGCTTCACGTTCAGAGTATCCATGAAGATGAAATAGCGGTCGGCATAGTATTGTGCGATTTCCATGGGTTCCAGCTGTTCAATACGCGCTTTGACCGCAATTTTATCCTCTCCTTCGTCCAGGTCGGCCACAAGATGCCCCACATCGGTAATGTTCCTTACATACCTTACCTTGTATCCAAGGTGCAGCAGGTAGCGAAAAACAAGGTCGAAGGTGATGGCGGGGCGCGCATGTCCAAGATGAGGATCGCCATAAACGGTTGGCCCGCACACGTACATGCCTGCAAAGGGCGGATTGATGGGCTCAAACTGTTCCTTGGTCCTGCTGAGCGTATTGTAGAGAAATAGATTGGATTCCATGATATTGCATTTCAAGGCACAAATTTAGGAAAATTTTCAGCACTTCTTTTAGGACGTTGTGTATTCCCAAAATCCTCATCCTGAATATGGTATTGGCCGGTTCGAAAATCCACCTCCTGGTTTTGCACGATATGGAAATATTATTCAGCCATATATTGACTTTTCATGATCTGTTCTTATCTTTGTGAGACTAAATTGTTGCATTACCATATCAGGCGGAATTTTCATCACTGGAGATCTTTACTATAATTAACTAGCAGTAAACACCATTGAACCTGAAATGACTCTGACAACGCTCCCGTTATCTTCAGTGCCCCGGGCGATTTCCATTCCTTTCCAACCAGATCTTTTGGCAGATAAGCACCATTAACCTCAGTTTCATGAAGAAACGTGTTCTGATATTGATCCCCTTCGTATTGAACACCTCTTTATGTGAAGCGCAAAAGGTTGATCCGGCCAGCCGGAATGTTGAAAAATGCATGCAGGAATACATGCAGCTATCCCGCCTCGGACCCGGGTATTCAAGAGTGGTTTCAGCGGATATCATTGACCAGTTCAATGCCCTTTTCGAACGGGATGCTTTTTTATACTGGGATTTGTACAGGTCGGCCCGGGATAGCCTGCTCCCGCCTTTGCCGGTAGGAGAGTACGTTGACCTTGCAAAGAAAATTTACCAGCTCAAACAACCCCTGCTGGACTATTCAGGGATGAAGATCACGGTTCAGCAGGATGAAAAAAAGGCCGTCGTGTCACTGGAAAAGACAAACCAGGTGATGGACCCTGATGATCAGCCCCTGTTTAAGAACAAAGTGAGGCTGCTGGTCCAGATCAACCTGGACCGTGCACATCCCCTGATCCAGAACATCTTTGAAGATAAAAGGAACTCCCTGGTCAGAAGCCTGTCGATAGGCATCAACTATATGCCATGGTCAAACGTGCTGAATTCGGTAACCCATAAGCCGGTGATCCGTGTCGGATCAAATGAACAGATCGGGGAATTCAGTATGACCGCGGGAATTCCATTCCAGGTGGGTGGAATGATGGAAATGCGGTTGAACAGGGATCACAGGGATGGGATACTCTTTTGCGCGGGAATTTTCTATTCACAAATACCCCTGTTCTCAGTGATGAATGATTATTCAAACAGTTTCCCGGATACATTGGGTGAAAGTTCCGGCAATCCGCTTGCCTGTACCACCTTTGAGCGGTCACCGCAGGTAAGGGAAAAAATTGTGGTTAAAAAAATCGAAATTCCGCTCCTGCTCAAATCGTATCTGAATGACTGGATCTACCTGAAAGCAGGCACGGCATTGTGTTTTGTTACCGGTACCGCCGATATCAACTACCTCCTGAGCCGTACAGGAGGGGGTTTGATTACGAATCTTTCCACGCATGAGCAGTATTACCTCGAAAAAGATCACGAACTCGATCAGAAAGATTATGGCTATTACCGGAATAAAAATTACCATTTCCCCAAAGACAGGTTTTTGGATAAAATGATCTTGTCTTTTCAGCTTGCCGCGGGATTTGAAAAACAATTCAACTATTTCACTTTTGGATTTGAGCCCAACGTCAGTTTTGGGATGAATCCATTTTCGAAACGGTCGCTGCCGGGCAATTACGAGCTGAACACCATCAAAGGGTTTCATTCGATTATTGAATCCGTTAAAATACCTGCTTTTGAATTTGCATTTGGCATCAGGGTATTGATAAGCTATGTATTTAAAAATTGAAAACATGCGTGCAAAAAAGCCATTGGCGCTGACAACCCTGTTCCTGCAACTGTTTTACGGTTTATTATCTGGCCAGACTGCGTTAAAACTGCCCGAAATACTGACGAAAGGTGAAAAACGGATCACCACAAACTGCCTGCTCAGTAAAACAGGCATTCAGTTGCTCCACCCGTGGATCGTATTTTCCGACAGGGAGAGGGGCGACGATCATTTTGGCGACAAATATTATGTTGTTGCAGAAAGGGAAACGGAACTGCATATTTTTAAAGCCGGCGGGTGCAGGGAGCGAAAACTGATATCGGCCGAAGATAAAGGCTGGAGAAATAAATCGGAGTTGCTGGTATCGTTTGGCGCTGATTTTACCGAAAATTCGCTGATCCATAAGAAGTGCGTGATCTTGAACCACCATAAAACAATTGAAAGGATCAAAAGGGGTGAGATCAGCGAATCGGAAGTGCCGTTGTACAGATCGTCCACCGAGTCGAAGCCGGCTGAAAATGTTCCTTTATACCTGATCTATTTTGTGTACAAGTCGGAAAACAACAGGTACCTGCTTGGCAAAGACTATAAATTCGATCCCGATTTGCCCTACGCTGACCAGATCATCGGGTGGGTTGACCGGGACCGGGTTTTCGACTATAACAACCGGATCTGCTTCGAGCCCAATTTTGAAGAGCCTGCCGTCGTTTACAGGCGTTGCCACCCCGTTTATGCCGCGAAAGTCTTTGAGTTTGAAAGTGAATTGACCCGTTTTCTGAACGGGGATACAACCCTGAAACCGATCTGGGTTGAGCCGAATTACTATTTTTTCAGGAATCCCAAATATAATCCGGATAACCAGGGAAATAAAGAGCCGGTCGACCTGAACGAAAAACAGTATACTGCTTCGCTTTTGAACAAGTTGTGTTCATTCGGCGGAAATGTCAGCGAAGTGAAACAAAGCAGGATTCTGACAGGGAGGCCGCTGCCCGGAAACAAATTCAGGTTTCCCCTGATCCGTATGGAAAACCTGCCGGAAAACATGTTCATCACCGGTGTGACGGGCCGGTTTGAAAATGACAGCAAGACCAGGACCACACTGTGCGATGCCCTGCGGGCCAACAAGTCGCAGGTGGCCATCTATTTTATCCTCGACAATTCGATCGACCGCAACAGGCTTACCTATGTTATCGGACAGATCCAACAGGAATTTGCTGATTTGCAAAAGAGATTCGGTGTTTGTTTTTTCCCGCGGCTGCAACTCGGTCAATTCAAAGTGTCGATCGATGAAAAGGGTTCCCCGGCCGGCCAGGGAAATTACCAGTTTGTCAGGGATTTTATCCGGAACTACTCCCCGGATAAAACACGTGAGGTAGGTGGCGACAACGTGTTGCGCACCCTGAAATACACTCTTGACAATGAAAACTTTGATTCAAGGCAAACCAACATCATCGTCCTGGTAAACAACCATCCTGTCAGTGTTCCCGACACCGGCCTTGCTCTCCTGCGCCGCAATATCCAGGATAAGATCGTGGAGAACAACTGTTATCTTCTGGCTTTTGATTATAAAGGCGACAACAACCTGGTTCAGCAGATCCAGGAAATCTCCATATCAGCAGCAAAACAGTATGCCGGCAGGCTCAACATCGGTTCAAAGTACATTGCCTACAAACGGACTGATATCGGGTATGAACTGGAAAACGCAGGGATCCTCAGCATCATTGAACAGGCAGATTCGGGTCAGCTTGCAGCAGCCCAGATGCAATCTTTTCTGCAAACCGGTTATGCCAAAATTATCAATACACTCAACAACGCCATCCGGCACATCTGTCTCAAAAGTACCCAACCGTCTGATTTCAGCAATCAAAACGAAGATCCCTTTCAGCGGGCGCTCAGGGAAATCCCCGGCATGGAAGGGAAAGTTCAGTATATCAGGGCGCTCGAAGAAGGCTATTCCTCGATGAGGTATATCCTGCCGAACAGCACAAATCCGCAGGATATATGGAAGTCAAATGTGCTGATGACAAAGCCGGAGCTGGAGGCTTTGGCGTCATTGCTGGATAAAATGCTGGTTTCATCGAACAACAGCAACTTTTCAAAATCGCTTTATGACTTATGGATTGCCCTGTTCAATCGATTCGTCGGCGACAACCTGCTCTCCTCCGATCTTTTACCCATGACACCACAGATCATCATGAACCGGATCCTGGGAGAGACCTGTGGGTATGGAGTCACCGATCCGGTAAAGCGTTACCCGCTTGAACGGATCCTTGCCAATGACCAGGAAATTCAGAAATATTTCGAAGAGTATAAAATTAAATTAATCTCCTGTAAAACAAGCATCCATGAGATTCTGACCACCGGGCGCCTGAAGTTCAGCCTCGACGAGGATGCTGCCAATGCAAACCAGGCGCTGGTAAAAAAGGGAATATTTTATTATTGGGTTCCCATGGAAATTTTACCCTGAGAAAACATGATGACGACGGAGCGGAATGTGTTCGAAATAGAAGGGTTGGAATGTGCCTATGATCACAACGGCAGGAACGGGAAAAATGTGATCCTGCGGATTGAAAGGCTCTCGGTTCCGATGGGAAGCTTGTCCATTATCCTGGGGCTTTCGGGAAGCGGCAAATCGACTTTGATTGAAACACTCGGGCTGATGAACCATACGATTCACAGCGGGTTCTTCACCTATTTCCATGCTGAAAATAAGGTTGTCATTGACCGGGATACCTGGAATTGTCCATCCGCCCTGGCCACCATTAGGAACCGTCATTTTTCATTTATTTTCCAGCATGATTTTCTCATGCCCTACTATACCCCGGAAGAAAACATGCTGATTGGCAGCCTGATCCAGGGGTCTGATAAAACAGGGTCCCGTGCGAAAGAGGAGATGGGAAATCTTTGCCTGAAAATGGGGTTGGATCCCGGCGGGATCAGCCGGAAAAAGGCTTGTGAACTATCTGTAGGGCAGAAGCAGCGGTTGTCATTCATCCGGGCGATTATCAAAGATTATGATGTCATTTTCGGGGATGAACCTGCCGGGAACCTGGATGAACTTAATTCAGGATTGCTGATGGATGTGCTGAAGGATTCTGTGCACCAAAATGACCGGAGATCCGCCATCCTGGTTTCGCACGACATCCCGCTCTCGGTTGCAAATGCCGACTGTCTGATCGTGCTTTCCCCGGCGGCGGAAGACACTTACGAGGTTTTGCAGGAGAATGTGTTTTCGCGAACTGCAACCGGTTGGTCAGGCGGCGATAACGTGAGAATGGCCGATGATCAAATTGATACGAAAATCAGAAAAATCATATGCGAGAAAAAATCTCTTTCCGCTCCCTGATGATTCATAATGAGTACAAGGCCTTAAAAGGTAAATATCACAGCACCACGGGATACCTGTTTGTTATTTTGTTCATTGCATTTTTAGCGTTTGGCTTTGCAAAAAGCACCCTCGACTGTCAGCAGAAACTCTCTGCCGATCCTTTCTCCAATTGGATCAACTTCAATTATCATTCCGGAACCCGGGATTCACTGTTGTCTCTGAATGAAAAGACATGCAGTGAGATATTCCGGGAGAAATTTCATATCAGGGGAGCCTATTTTTATAACAGGGGGATGGTTTCCGTGGCGGCAATTTCACCCGGAATCCTGCCCCTGTCCTATGAAGCAAGGACCATCGACCCCCGCAGTGATGTAGTGAAAGATCTCTTAAAAACTGGCGTTTGTGCGAAATATTTTCCGGATTCCGTAGAAAATGGTTTTGATTGCGAGCCCAACGGGGTTGTCATTTCGAAGAAACTCCTGGATGATACGGGGCTGGACAAACGTACCCTTTCATTTATCGGAATGAAATCCCCGGTTGGCGACCTGGTGCCTGTTCCGGTTCTCGCCGTAGTGAATGAATTGCCCGACCAGGCCGATATCGTTTATACGAGCCTCTTTTATTGTAAAACCATGAATGAGGGGTTTTATGACCGGCAGAATTCCTGTTTCACCATCTTCGTGGAAAACATGGATACATCCGCCATTCTAAGGGTGCTTAAAGAGTTGTATGTTGCATTTGAAATCCGCGATCCTTCTGCGGTTCAGACAACGAGGCTGAAAACGCTCAACACCGCTGTCATGAATTGGAAAATTGAAATCGGGAAGCAGGAAAATGGTCTTCCGGTGAGCCTGATGAATAAAAGGATGAACAGCATGGTTGCCTTGAAAAACCACCATTTTGGAAGGTATTACACCTTGTCGAAAGATACATCCTGTGATAATTCCGCATTTTTTCATGATTACCTTGCGGTTGAATTTAAAGACCTGGAAAAAATCAGCTCTTTTTCAGCCTACCTAACAGAGAAATTGAGGTTGCAAATAAACCTGGAGGTATTGTCCGACCGGGAAAATTTTCTTTATACCGGCAATCTTGCGCTGGGCTCCATTATCCTGCTGATGTTCCTCTCCATCACCTCCGTATCCATATACCTGTCGGGGGTCATCCGGAATCACCTGCTGAAAATAAAAAAGAGTCTTGGCAATTTTCTTGCATTCGGTGTGAAAAACACCACCCTTACCTGGTTGTACATCAGGGTCACCTTAAAAATCCTGGCAACGGCCCTGTTTCCCGCTCTGGCACTCGCCTGGGCCTGCGGCGAACTTTTCGAGAAATACCTGCTCGGGAAGTTCCTCGTGATGGATCCCCGGCAGGACTATTTTTCGCTGACCAATTCCTGGTTTGCAATTTTTCTTCTCTTAATTTTATGTGTGGCTGTTTTAAGAACATTCATCTCCGTGACAAAGATTTTAAAGCACACCCCCGGCGATCTGATTTATGAACGTGATTGCCGCGGGTAATTCATGTATCGGCTAACCTAAAAACGCGCAACCATGGAAAGAGAATCGTTGCTTTATAAAAATCCGCAGTTCGAGCCCAGTGCAGGCACCAAGAAACTCTGGCTCTATTGCCGGCGCAAAGAGACACAAATCGGTTCACCCGGTTTTTTATGTTCACCCGGGCAATGGGATATGGCGTTGTTCTTCCTGATCATTTTACTGGAACTTACCGGGCTTTACCTGTTTTACAAGTATGTGGGAAATCTGACTTTTGCGATAGCCTTTTTATTGGCAGATGTCACCTTTGCCATCTTCGCCCATGTCGTTTCCGGATCCATTTCGCTCACCGAAAACAGGCTGTTCTTGTTGCGGAGGAACGTAAAAATATTTTTGAACCGGCATGGCCAGCGGATCCTTACCCTCGCAAGGGCAGGCCAGATAAGCAAGGAGAAGTGGAAATTGTTCTGGCTTAAACTCTTCTCGTCGTCTTTCTATTCCCTGATTTCATTGCTGGCGTTTTTCAAGGTAGTCGGATTTATTGCGAACTGGCCCGGAAGAGATCCCATCAACAGCATCAGCATTACCATCTGTTTGACCTACATCATCGTCGCTGTTTTGCAGATATATGCCACCGGCTATTTTGTCTTTTCCTCCCTGTTTTTCATTTTATTTGACCTCAACCTGAAAAAACACAGGGAGAAGCAGGGCCGCCTGTATGCTGAAATAGATGCGGGAACGCCTGCCGGGAATTTGTATGAAGGAATCGATATTCATACCCTGCTGCTGACCAATCCAAAATTTGATGAACTTGGCTTTAACCACCGGAACCGTGAAAACATGCCACGGTTCAACAATTGTGCCGTGCGCAACCACTTTATACAGGATAATAAATTATATCTGTACGGGGTTGTCACGGATGAAGACCTCAATGCTTTTGTGAACAGCCATGCAAACAATATTGAGGCAAAACAGATCCTTGGGCTTATTTTGCTTGATCTTCAGCTTGAAAATTTGTCGGTTGACGGAGGGGTTGACCGCTACACCGAGCCAATTCCGTTTCCTGCGGGAAATATTGCAGGTTATGGGGCAATTGAGTCCGGGAAACAGTCGAGTGCTGAATACAGTGTTGCCAGGGTTGGCAATGACCGGGATGAAAACAGGAGGGAGAAGGCTGGTTATGGATGGGAATACGTGTGGCAGCTTGAAGAACTTGTGCCGGATGAAGACGGGGAACACCCGGTCACCATCCATCATGCAATAAGCCAGGTAAATCAGCTTTGCGTCAGGGTCAGTTTCGAAGGAATGCAAACCGGACACACCTACTTTTTAAGAGTTTATGCAAAGAATCTTGCAGAACCATTCGTCAGGGGCATCTCATCCCCGCCCTTTCCAATCAGGATCATCTCCTAAACAGGTAGTTCAACTCTTTTCATTCATCTTTAAAAAACAAGGTATGAAAATGAAGATTCTTCCGATGATAGTTGTTTCTTTCGTGTTTTTTATCCTGGCCTCATGCCAGAATGGATATGTGGGCCATATCGCCGGGGCCAGACTTGTTACCGTGCAGAAAATTCCCATGGCTGAAAATAAGTTTGACGAAAACTTCAGGGCCATGCTGGAGTTGCTTTATCCGTATGAATGTCACGATACCGCTTTCATCCAGGACCAGGTGTTTTTAGAGAGAATTGATCCTGATGTTCCGTTTAAAAGGGAATTTGTCATCCCTCCGACGCTTTTGCGCGATTTTTTTGGCAGCAACAATCCGGATAAAAAGAGAGCGTTGCGCGAAGACCTTTTTTTCCTTGGAGACAGCTCCTTTGAAAAAAAAACCGACAGGCAATTTTTTACCGATTCACGGGTAACCAAGCAGGATCAATACAGATTGATCGGGGCTTACCTGTTGAGAAACAGGAAGAATGCACTTGTTTACCTGGTAAGCAACGACACTTCAGGGAAAACCTGCGAAATCGGCGGAGTTGACCGCAAGATTCACAATGACCTGGCAAAGCTGAATTGCACGATCGTATCTGATTTGAGAAAAAAATCCAGTGAAGAGCTCCTGCATACCACCGTGATCCTGGTTGTTATACCGCCGGAAGTGAAGGATACCATGAAAAATAAACCAGAACCCAAAGCCTCATCCGGTGTTATTCGCCGAAAGGATTACCGCCAGGGCACCGGGGCACGTTGCCCGGCCGATTCAGTGGTCAGTAAAATGAACAAACAGCGCAATTCAGTGATCAGGGAGTTCAGGAATTTGCTGCATTATATTGCAACAACCATCACCGATGAAACCCTGAAAAGAACCTACCGGGAGGATGCTGCCAGAGAAATATACAAAATACCCGGTGTAAGCATTGAAGGAATCCCGGATAACGACCTGGGAAAATTTTTAAACTCCGGTTTTTCCCGGAATGTTCTTGTCACCCCGGTCAGCGATCCCTGCAACCTGATCGTGGGCATCAGGATCACCCAGCAATAAACACCCTTTTCACGCACCACCCGTCATTTGTGACTTGTCACTTGTCAATCCTCTTAAGTATATCATTCATCATCTCTATCTGCACTTTATGAATCTCCAGCACCTCCTGTTGTTCATTCAGGATCAGATGGTCTATTTTTTCGTGCAGCATCCTGATTTCCATTTCCGACTTAAGGTTGATCATGTAGTCCTTCTTCCCCCTCTCCCGGTCTTTTTCTTCCTGGCGGTTCTGGCTCATCATGATAACCGGTGCCTGAATGGCGGCCAGGCTCGATAAGATCAGGTTCAGGAGGATGAAAGGATAGGGATCAAACCCCGTGTTTCCGAGCCAGTAAATGTTGATGCAAATCCAGATGAGGAGGAACAGTCCAAAAGATATGATGAAGGTCCAGCTGCCACCGAAAGCGGCCACCTGGTCGGCAATCCGCTGACCGAAGGTCATGACCATCAGCTCCTCCCCGTCCAGTTTGTCGGTAAGCGTTGTTTTGTCTTTCAATGAATCAAGTACGGTCTGGTCCAGGTCGGTAAGGGAGCCAATCTGTTTCTTCAGGAAGCCTTCGATGTAAGTCTCCCGGTAATTGTTTAATTCACTGGTCGACAAAAAATTATCTGAAGTAAATTTCGGGTTGTCCTTTTGAATTAAATCCAAAATTGACTTTCTGATCGTTTTCCCCGATACTTTTTCGGAAACCGGGAATTCAATATCTGACAGGTCGCTGAAAAATGTTTGCATCTGTTTCAGGTTGTTTGTTATGGTGTAGATGTTTATCCGGCATGCTGCTTCAAAAATCAGGTTTTGATAAGTTTGATCGTTTCAACCCTTGATCCGTAAATCACCCTGATAAAATAGATCCCGGCCGGTTTGCCGGAAAGTGAAAAAACATGGCTCCGTGCATCCGCCATTTCTTCAGTGATCAGGAGTTCGTTCCGTGCGTTATATACTTCTGCCTTTATCTTCCCTGTTGCTGTATCGCCATTGCATTCGATGGTAAAAAGCCCGGAAGTGGGGTTGGGATAGACTATAACAGACTGCTGGACACGGATGGATGATCTCTCTTCACCGGAATGACCCGCGACTGGAAGATCACCACCCGGTAACGGCGTTTTCAGGAAAAGGCAGGGGATGCACTGGTCGGTGATGAAAGCATGGAGCGAACCGGTTTGCTGGATGGTTGTTCCGGGAAGAAACAGGATAAACTCACTGGCCATCAAGGTAACTGTTGCACCGCCCTCCACGAGATAGGTGGTTCCCGGCCCGGCCGTGGTAATGTTTTGCCCGGCCAGGCACTCCTGGGTTCCTGACGTTATGGTGGTGTCATTCAGGGTCACCTGGCCGGTGAGCGGAGGGTTGGATGAAACCGGAAAAGCAGGTGAGAGGGCACCACTGGAACAGAAGTTGGTTCCCCGTACGTAAAAATCTCCGGTAAAGGCTGACACTGAGAAATTAACGGTAACCGATGGGGTTCCTTCTCCTGCGGCGATGACAGCCCCTGAAGGGATGGTCCACAGATAGCTGGTTGCATTCGAAACGGGGGCGACCGAATAAACGACACCCTGGGTTCCTGCACATACCGCGGTGGCCCCGGAAATAACTCCGGCCGGTTCGGGCAATGCAGATACTGTAAGATTGAGTAATGCCGGAGCCGGGGCATTGCACCCTGCACCATTGCTATAGGTCACCCCGATCGATTGCGAACCGGGTGTGTTCCATGCAACAGAAACAGTGCTGGTTGCCTGGCCGGAAACGATCTGCCCGCCGGCAGAGACATTCCAGCTGTAGGCGATCATGCCGGGTTCTGTGGAATAGGTGGCGGCAGTGCCAGTGCAGTTTGTCGCAGGCCCCGTAATGGTGGGGTTGATTAGGTAATCAGTGATCACAACCTGGTTCGAAACGGCGGTATTGCCTGATGTACAGGCAGCAGCAGAGGTCAGCGTACAATTTACCGCATCATTGTTCAGGGGGGTATAGGTCAATACCGGGCTGTTTGTTCCCGCAATGGTGCCGTTTACTTTCCATTGATAGGCTGGATTCGTCCCCCCGTTGGCCGGGGTTGCGGTGAAGGTAACCGGTTCACCGGCACAGGCCGGGTTCGAAGAGGCTGCCACAGCAACACTGACCGGCAGAATTGGGTTTACACTCATTGTAACCGCATTTGACGTTGCCGGATTTCCGGAAATGCAGGATGCATTGGAAGTAAGCGAACAGGTTACTACATCCAGGTTTACCGGTATATAGGAAAATGTCTGGCTGTTTGTCCCGGCATTGACCCCGTTCACTTTCCACTGGTATGCCGGGGTAGTTCCGCCATTGACGGGGGAAGCGGTAAAAGTGGCACCTGTGCCGGCACAAACAGGATTGGCGGATGGGCTGACGGAGATGCTTACAGGAAGCGGAGTACACAGTGTTCCCGTGATCTGGACATCATCAATACCCCAGTAATGCCCCCAGGTACCAGTGTAGTTCCATTTGAACTTAACCTGCGACTGCCCTGCGACAACATTCACTGCCTGGCTGAAAGCAGTCGGATTTGGACTGGATGTAGTGGTGAAGGTGGCGATGGCGGTCCAGGTGGATCCGTTGTCGATACTGTAGGAAACGGTTCCGGATGTGCCTGTATAGGATCTGAAATAGTGGTTAAAGGCGAGATTGGCTGTTGTATATCCCGCAAGGTTGAGCATGGGGGTGACAAGGTCGGCATTCTGGGTGTTTCCGCTGCCATATCCGTCACTGTTCAGGTAGGCATAATTCCCGGTAAGAGCCGGAAGCGGGGTGTACCCGGTGATGGTACCGAATGCCCATACCTCCCCGTTTCCCTGGTGGTCGGTTTGCGACCAGCAACCTGGTATGGTTGTCGCGGTAAAACTTTCGGCAAACGGCAGGGTGAAGCTTCCGCATCCCGTCGTAAAAAGAACATCTCCCCCGTAATAGGTCCCGCTTGAGTTCGTCGCATATGCCCTTACGTGATAATTGGTACTGCCTGTCAATCCTGACATAGAACTTGTAAAAACACCGGTGCCTGTCCCGTCGGAAGTGTGTGTATCAGCAATGGTGGGGTTCAGTGAAGTACTCCAGCAAACACCTCGGGCAATAATGGCCGCACCCCCGTCGGCCGTGATATTTCCCCCGGAAACGGCCCCTGAAATTGTGATGGAAGAGACAGCCGTTGTGGTGAGGGTGGCAGTTCCAAAGGAGAATGTGAGGTCGCTTCCGTTTGAGGTGCCGGCGCTATTCAATGCGGACACCCTGTAATGATAGGTGGTTCCCGGGGTAAGTCCTGAAAGGTTGGCTGAAACATTGACCGCTGTGGTTCCCGAACCATTGGAAATGGTCGCAGTGGAATTTCCGTAACTGGTGGTGGTTCCCCACTCGAAATGTGAGGTGGTCGCGGCCCCGTTCGGGTTTACCGATCCGTTCAGCGTGGCAGTGGTTGAAGCAATGGCCGAAGCCGCCAGCGTCGTCACAGTTGGCAGGGCCTGGCTGGAGGAAGCAAGCCATATGGTGGCATTGATGATGAGTCGTTCATGGTTGCCGCCGGCATCTCCGGTCCACCCGTTATAGAGCACATCACCCGAATCGCCCGAACCGTCGTCGCAGGGAGAACTGTCGCCCAGCGCCGTTACCTTGCCGTTTCCATATGAGGCATAGGCAAACATGACATTGGAATTTCCAAAGGCGGAACCGGTTTTGTAAATGATCCCCTTCACGGAGCTGTTTGCCGCGGGATTCAGGGTCATGGAAGTGCCGTTGCTCCACATCACGGAAGTTACATTGCCCATGATGCCATGCAGGATGGGATCGTTGGGGAGGGTTGGGATATTGGTGGTGGTTTGAGAAAAGTCGGCCAGGTCGAAGGCAATGCCAAACGGGTTCGACACGATTCCGTTGTTGGTCATCAGGTCGTTCCAGATTTCAGGGGAATCGTAACCATCATTGTTCCGGTCGGAAATGGTATGATCCGAAACCATGAACAGCCCTCCGCCGTTCTGCACGAACTGCATGATGGCCGTTTTTTCGGCTGCCGTATAAAGGATGTTGGGTTCGCAATCGATGAAAACCTTGTAGTTTGAAAGATCCTGGGCATTGCTACTGTTTCCGTAGGTTATTGCACCATTATAAGGCAATGTTTCAACCACGTAACCTTTCTTTACGAGATCGATCCCCCAGGCAGAGATCCCTCCATTCCAGTAGGTTTCGGCTGTTGTGGAGGTAACCAGCGACTGTGCCGGGGTCGGCAGCCGCTGGGGATTCGATTCGCTGCCCTGGCCTGCGACCGGGGGACCGTTGGTATACCCGATGTTGTGCAGGTCGGCATCAATCACCCAATCGGCGCTACCGGCAGTTTCCGCTTTGGTCGAATTGAAAAGAATCTTCACCTGGGCCTTCAGCCCGAATGGTAAAATCAGGACCACAAAAATAATCAACAACTTATTCACAGGGAGGGTTTTAACATTCAAATGAAATATGAATGGGTTGATTTGCCGGCGGGATCATCTGAATAGCCCGACATAACAACGAACGCCTGCAAAGGTAATTATTAATCAAATATGGTGGCTTTTATCCTCCTGAAGTAATGATGGAGTTCCCGGGATTTCAGTAATAAGTGAATGCCAGGTTCACATCGCTTGTGGCCAAACCATCTCCCCTGATAAATTCATGACTAACCCGGTTCATTGAATCAAAGGTGTAAGAATAGGTCCCCGATTTTGGTATGGTGTTATTGGTCACGGAGGATTTGATGAGATTGGCATTGGATTTGCCAAGGAATGCTTTTCCTGTATTTGAGTTCCCCAGGGAGTTTACGGAATTGGGATAATATGTATAGCTTTCTATCACCGACAGCCCCTCCCATATTGATAGGGCAAGCGACATGGAGGTATTGTTCCCGTTCATAACCTGCCAGCCATATGATATCCATGTAGCAGTGTCTCCATAGAGGAAACTCTTTTTCTCCATCATGTACCCGTCAGTGTTGTAAGTGTATTTGACGGTCTCAGCAACGGAAGAATCCCCGTTCTGACTATAGCCGATGTCCGTTTCAGATGTAGCAAGCCCGCCTGCATTCAGGGAATAGACGGTTCTTCCCCACCTGGCATTGTTCCTGGAAAAGATTTTCTCAACGACCATGGATGGATAATATTCGAATTTGTGAATAAGTGAATCCATGTCGGGCGGATTGTCAAATATCATCTGCATGACCCTCCCCTGGCCGTCGTACTGCAAGGACATGGATGCCAGGTATGTACCCGTTGTGTCGGTGTAAGTGATGGTTTTGACAAGGGAGGTTACGGGATTAGCCGGTGTCGTACTGTCGCTGTTCTTTTTGCAGGCGCCTGCAAAAATGATCAGGATCACGCATGCAAACCATTGAAAACGTTTCATGTTGATTATTTTTAGATTATTTACAGGAAAGGATCATATCGTATGCGTTTTCTGTCAACCCCGGGGATTTGACGATCGGGCTGATAAAATTAAAAAGATTTTTAATAAGTTCATAAAAAAAGGTGCCATTGAAATATCCCGCAATCCCCGGCGTTAAGCCTTCAATAAATTGGCAGATTATTGCCCGCTGATTGACCACAGCGTATGTTAATAATCTATTTTTGCCAATCAAAAGACAAAACCATGGAAGAGATTGAGGTTCCCATCGAACATTTGCAGGAACAACTGAACGAAAGCACCCGCGAAAGCGAGGAAAAATGGATTTTACTGGTGGCTTTAACCGCGGCCATTTTAGCTGTGCTGGCTGCCATCACTTCGTTGCTTGCGGGCCATTACGCCAATGAAGCAATGATAGAGCAGCTGCAGGCGTCAGATCAATGGGCATATTACCAGGCTAAGGGGATCAAATTTGTCGTGATCGAAAGCAAGATCGACCTGTTGAAACAGCTTGGCAGGGAAGCCAGTCCAAAAGATGAAGAGAAGGCCCTTCAATATAAGGAGGAACAGAAAGAGATCGAAAAAACAGCCCACGAAAAGGAAAGCAAATCGGCACTATACCTATTACTACACAACAAACTGGCAAGAGGGGTGACGGTTTTCCAGGTAGCCATAGCGATCTGCGCCATTTCGGCACTTACAAAACGAAAGTGGCTCTGGTACGGGAGTATTTTGCTGGGAATAATCGGGTCACTGTTGCTGTTAATGAGTTTTTTTTAATGGCGGGCAACGGAAAATTTTCCGGTAAGGGATAGTGCGTCATTCTTAATCCTGAGGCAATAGAGCCCTGCTTTCAGCATGCCTGTACTGATCCTTAACGGCTGAACGCCCGCCGGATGCACAACTCTTGAAAAAACCAATTCGCCTTTAATCCCGGTTATCTCAACCCTGGTCTCCTGTGTCCATGGCGTGGACGGTTTAATGCAGAGGTAATCTCCCGAAACAGGGACCGGGTATATTTCAAAGCCACACACTTCCGGTCCGGGATCGACACCCAGGGCTGTATGACCGGCGAGGTAACATTTTCCTGGACTTACCGAATTTGATGTTACCAAAACGCTGTCCCAATAGTGTGTTTTATTCGTCAACGGGTGAAAAGTGACAATCAGCCCCAGGCTGTCACCGGGGTTCAGTTGGGTCATTCCGCCGGGATAGCTGGTGCTGAAGTTGTCTGCATTGCCGGTGCTTACCCCGGAAATGTCCAGCCGGGCATGCCCGGCATTCAGGATGACCCATGTTGTATCCTTGTGCCAGCCCATAGTAACGTAACCGAAATCTATCGTATCAGGAAATGCCAGGATACATGCTACAGAAGGATCTGCTTCAGGCGTATTCCCGTAATTCCCCATATTGATCCTTCCCCCGTTGGGTGATGGTTCCCGGGTATATTCCGACAATGGGTCGCCGGCATCGATGCATTTCGACCAGCAAAAAAAATGATAATCACCTCTGGACGGGTCGAGGAATCCCGGGTCGGAGGATATGTTGCCATTGATCCCGGTCTGATCGGGGATGCCGGAATAGCGAACTTTGCAATCCCATATGTTGTTATATGCGACCGTAGCCGTATCAACCCAGAGTTCAATCCCGGTGTTCGCATGCGCAACGATGTTGTTCCGGATATCAGGATAATTCCCGCCCTGGATCCAGATGCCGCCGCCCCCGGTCACCGTATTGTTGACTATTTTCAGGTTTGCTGCGCAGTCGGTAATGTTCATTGAAGCAGAAAATCCGTTTCCTGTGGTAACGACATTGTGGTGGATAAGCTGGGGCAGGCCGTTGTCGGGCAAACCCCCGAAAATCTCGCCAATAATCCTGTTTTCGCGGATATCTGTTCGTACGCCGGGCAACAACAGGTTCCAGAGGTCAAGATAGATGGCATGCACATTTCCGGCCGGGTCATTGCCATCGATCAGGTTTCGTTCAATTACGGGTCCTGAATTAAAGACTTCGATCGCTTCATAGGGCCCCCCCATGTCGAAATCTGGGTAACAATGGATCTCATTATCGCTGATGGTGGCCCCGGAAGAATCCAGGTAAATTCCATCCGCCTTGTTCCCCCTGATGATATTGTTCCTGATGGTTGGAGAACTGTTTTTGCACCAGACCGCCTTCCACAGGCTATTGCTGATCGTAAACCCGGTCAGCTGGGCAGAAGGGCCCTCCCCGTTGATAAGTTTCACCCCTTCATTCAGGTAGCTCCGGTTGATCTCGGTATTGTAGATATGTACCGAGTCGTGATCAAGAATGTAACGTGAAGTCACCACGATGTTTTTGCCCAGGAAATTGACCTGCTCCTGGTAAAACCCGTCATTTACAAGCACGGTGTCTCCATTCACCGAGCTGTTTATCGCTCCCTGGATTGAACTGTAATCCAGGGGAACATGAAGGATGCGGCTTTCCCCGGTTTGCGGAAATGACAGGATGAAACAGAGAGCCAGCATCGTGATGCAGCAGCCTGTTGTTTTCTGATCTAGCAACTTCATACAGGAAGAATTAACTGGTTTAACATCGGAAAAGCATACAAATAAATGAATTTATTTCTTATTATTGAACTTTTTTAGGCCATTCATTCAGGATTGTTAAAACTTCACTATGATCAGGCATCTATTATCAGGTTTGATTCTAACGGTGTTTTGCTGGTCGGCCGGGAATGGCCAGTCTGCGATGTATACAAAGGTGGTTACGGCAGGCGGAAATGGCATGGAAGAGTCCGGGCCAATGATATCGGACCCAGACGGGAACCTGTATGTTACAGGAAAGTACGATTCAACCTGTTATTTCGGAAATCATTCCGTTCCGTTTTCCGCATCCGGTAACATGTTCCTTGCAAAATACAATCCCTCATCAGGCTTTCTATGGGCTGTTGCCCCCCTTTCATCACATGGGGCGCAGGGAGAGGCCCTCGCGTTTGATGACCAGGGTTCGGTATATGTGACGGGGTACTTTTCCGGGATTGTCAACTTCGGGAATGGCTTTATCTTTGCGGCACCTTATGTCAATACATTTATTGCAAAATACAGCAGTTCGGGTAATCTCATCTGGGCAAAACAGGTTGCAGGCGACAACAACAATCCGCGGGGCATCGCGGGCGACCATGAGGGGAATCTTTATGTTGCAGGGCAGTTTGACGGAGCTCTTGATTATGACACCATCCACGTTTCTTCGTTCAATACTTCATGTTTCCTTTTGAAAATCGGAAGAAACGGTAACGCAGAATGGATCAGCCGTTCGGGAGGAGCAGGTTATACGTACCCGGGATCAGTCACAGTTGATCCTTCCGGGAACATTGTCCTGTCGGGAACCTTTCTCAACCCGGTCTCTTTTGGCACGGTGAAACTGGATGGATTCGGCAGTTACGATATTTTTATTTGTAAAATGAGCCCTTCAGGAAGTGTGATATGGGCGGTCCAGGCAGGTGGAACTGATGATGACGAGGGTTCGTCGGTGGTTTGCGGGAACGACGGTTCCGTATATATCAACGGGTTCTATGAAAACATTGC